>NZ_JAKILE010000038.1:0-591 GCF_023283775.1 Shewanella seohaensis | reverse complement strand
AGTCCAAGGGATGACTCATCTTGGGGCTCGCTTCCCGCTTAGATGCTTTCAGCGGTTATCGATTCCGAACATAGCTACCGGGCAATGCCATTGGCATGACAACCCGAACACCAGCGGTTCGTTCACTCCGGTCCTCTCGTACTAGGAGCAACTCCCCTCAATCATCCAACGCCCACGGCAGATAGGGACCGAACTGTCTCACGACGTTCTGAACCCAGCTCGCGTACCACTTTAAATGGCGAACAGCCATACCCTTGGGACCGACTTCAGCCCCAGGATGTGATGAGCCGACATCGAGGTGCCAAACACCGCCGTCGATATGAACTCTTGGGCGGTATCAGCCTGTTATCCCCGGAGTACCTTTTATCCGTTGAGCGATGGCCCTTCCATTCAGAACCACCGGATCACTATGACCTACTTTCGTACCTGCTCGACGTGTCTGTCTCGCAGTTAAGCTGGCTTATGCCATTGCACTAACCGTACGATGTCCGACCGTACTTAGCCAACCTTCGTGCTCCTCCGTTACTCTTTGGGAGGAGACCGCCCCAGTCAAACTACCCACCAGGCACTGTCCTTAACCCCGATTAGGGG
>NZ_JAKILE010000037.1:0-768 GCF_023283775.1 Shewanella seohaensis | reverse complement strand
GTGATGGAAGCCTGTAGTGGCGCAAATTACTGGGCCAGAGAATTTGAGCTGTTGGGCCACAGCGTCAAGTTAATTGCTCCTCAATTTGTCGTGCCTTTTCGGCAAGGTAACAAAAATGACTATAACGATGCCTTAGCCATCGCTGAAGCTGCGCAGCGACCCAACATGCGGTTTGTAAAACCTAAAAGCGTCGAGCAGCAAGATGTGCAATTGCTCCACCGTATGCGGGAACGATTAACTAAGCAATCAACAGCCTTAATCAACCAAGTGCGAGGCATGTTAGCAGAATACGGCATCGTGATAGCCAAAAGTAAATCGGCTTTTAAAGTACAGTTCCCTGAGATTTTGGCTAACGAAACTAATGCGCTGACTACCAAAGGTCGGGCCATTTTTTATCAGTTATATGAAGAGTTTAGTGATATAGAAAAACGGCTTAAGGGTTGTGATGCTCAAGTACTCACCGAAACGAAAAACAATGTGATTTGCCAGCGTTTAGAGACTATCCCTGGTATTGGTCCTGTCACTGCTACCGCCTTTTATGCCGCCGCTGATGATGGTAAAGACTTCACTAATGGCAGGCACTTTTCAGCTTGGTGCGGCTTGGTTCCCAAGCAACACAGTAGCGGAGGTAAAGATAACCTCCTTGGGATAAGCAAGCGGGGAAATGCGTATTTACGCACCCTGTTCATTCACGGCGCCAGAGCGGTGTTGCAACACAGCCAGAATAAGCAAGATAAGTTTAGTTGCTGGGCAATCCAGTTAGCAGAG
>NZ_JAKILE010000036.1:0-962 GCF_023283775.1 Shewanella seohaensis | reverse complement strand
CTAATCCCCGTTCGCTCGCCGCTACTAGGGGAATCTCGGTTGATTTCTTTTCCTAAGGGTACTTAGATGTTTCAGTTCCCCTCGTTTGCCTCACTACACTATGTATTCATGTAGTGATAACAGCTTATGCTGCTGGGTTCCCCCATTCGGACATCGTTAGCTCAAATGCTTGTTACTAGCTCGCCAACGCTTTTCGCAAGTTACTACGTCCTTCATCGCCTCTGACTGCCAAGGCATCCACCGTATACGCTTAGTCGCTTAACCATACAACCCAAATGAGTTTCACTTGAATTGTTGCGACCAGCTGGTTTTACTTGTCTCATCTTCGACCAAGAAGATGGACTCGCCTTAGACTTGAATATTCAAGACACTTAAAAAGTGTTTTAAGAACTCAATTTTTTTCGTATTAACACAACGACAGACATCATTGTATTAATTACTATCAGCTTTCCAAATTGTTAAAGAGCGGGCTTAAAAAAGCCAAAGATAATGTTTTAGTTTATCTTTGGCATCTCTAACCATAATGCAGTAAATGGTGGAGCTATGCGGGATCGAACCGCAGACCTCCTGCGTGCAAGGCAGGCGCTCTCCCAGCTGAGCTATAGCCCCATTTACATGCAGTGCGAGTAAATAAGATGTTCCAAACCTCTTAAAGGATTGGTTTGCCAATCATTTCTTATCAAGGCGGACAGTGGCGACGTTTAGTTCACTAAACGAGTCACTTTCCAACGCTGAGAAGGAAGGATTGGTGGGTCAGAGTGGACTTGAACCACCGACCTCACCCTTATCAGGGGTGCGCTCTAACCAGCTGAGCTACAGACCCATCTTTTACTCTATCTTCTATCAAGCAAATCTGTGTGAACACTCAACAAACATCGAGTTAGTCGTATAGGTAAGGAGGTGATCCAGCCCCAGGTTCCCCTAGGGCTACCTTGTTACGACTTCACCCCAGTCATGAACCA
>NZ_JAKILE010000034.1:0-1186 GCF_023283775.1 Shewanella seohaensis | reverse complement strand
AATGTGGTTTTGCAGCCATCTATTCGGATTCCTTGTAAGAGACTCGCTCTTGATCCCCGATGAACTTCGCTGACTTGGCTCTAATCATTTTATCGTTTTCTAAGAAACGATGTTAGGCACAGAGTTTCCAAGTCACGGTCTAACCTGTCTTGTCATCACTTGCTTTCACTTAGCAAAACTGGATGTACTTTTATTTACTTAATAGGTTCGTCCTACGCTAAAACTTTCTTCTTTGGCTAATATGGCCCAAGAGATACGAACCAGTTTATTTGCTAATGCCACTATCACTTTGTTTTTATGCATTCTCTTGAGCAACGAGGTTACCCATTCAAAGAACGGTTTTCCTTCTTTTAAATGCCTAATCACCGCTCTAGCACCATGGATAAACATGCGTCTTAAGTAGGTATCTCCTCGCTTACTGATACCTAGCAGTAGTGACTTACCTCCGCTAGAGTGCTGGCTTGGTACTAACCCCATCCAAGCGGATAACTGACGCCCTGATGAAAACGCTTTTGCATCACCAATACTGGCAATTAATGCGGATGATGTTAAGCGACCAACACCTGGGATCTGTCTTACTTTCTGACACTCATCACTGACTTCACTCGTGAGATCTATCTGCTTATCCAAATATTCTGCATACTGTTCGAGCTCCCTCAAACGTGTTTGCATTAAACTAATGTGCTCAACTAGCAGCTTTGGCAACTTATGCTCGACCAAGCTAAAACCTTCTCTAAACCATTTTCTTAGCTGAAATCTTCCTGCAGGAACACTAACACCAAATTCTTGAAGGCTTGCCCTGATTCTATTGATTAATGCGGTACGGTCTCTGATTACGCCTTCTCTTTCTCGATGAAGCAGCAATAAAGCTTGTTGCTCTTCACTTTTAACAGAAACAAATCGCATCGTGGGGCGGCGAACCGCTTCGCAAATCGCTTCAGCATCAGCCATATCGTTCTTATTTGTTTTTACATAAGGCTTAACATACTGAGGTGGCATGAGTTTGACTTCATGACCCAGCTTTTTTATTTCTCGTGCCCAATAATGAGAACTAGAACATGCTTCCATTCCAATCAGACAAGGAGCAATATTGCTCAAAAATTTAATGACTTGATTTCTTTTTAGTGATCTATTAATCAGTTTTTTCCCTGTCTTATCAAACGCACATAATTGAAAAACAGACTTT
>NZ_JAKILE010000033.1:0-1204 GCF_023283775.1 Shewanella seohaensis | reverse complement strand
TTGTGGTCCCACCTGATCCCATCCCGAACTCAGAAGTGAAACGCAATCGCGCCGATGGTAGTGTGGGGTCTCCCCATGTGAGAGTAGGTCATCGCCAAGCGCCTAATTAAATCATCATTGATGATAAAGAATTGCTGATATGGCTCAGTCGGTAGAGCGCATCCTTGGTAAGGATGAGGTCCCCAGTTCGATTCTGGGTATCAGCACCATACAATCTAGTGTGTTGTCCTAGAGCAAAATTTGTTTGGTGATAATAGCATTGTGGTCCCACCTGATCCCATCCCGAACTCAGAAGTGAAACGCAATCGCGCCGATGGTAGTGTGGGGTCTCCCCATGTGAGAGTAGGTCATCGCCAAACGCTAAATTAAGAAAGGCCACCTTGTTAGGTGGCCTTTTTGCTTTTTAAAGTTCCTTTTTACTACGCCCCTTGTACAACGTATTTAGTTCGTGGACCTCTGTGTGCACGAGTACACTTTCATTTCGCGATTCATAATGATTTGAGCTCTTAATCAGGCCTAACATTGCTCTTTCTCTTTGCCCAATGTCGCTATGTACTCTTTTCCTGTCAAGTTGCTCCATCTTATAGGAGCAAGCGCTAGCTTTAGGCTGCTTCTCCTCGATAGAGCTTGCTATAAAGACTAGATGTGTATCGTTCTATTTTATGCAATGCGAAGGGGTTGAGGTTTAACAAGAGCATGTGTAACTCCATTGACAGGGTTTTGTTGTAAACGACATAATTAGGCAGCCTTATTTATAGAAGTCCTATGTCGAAATTACAGTATTATTTAAAGCATCGATGCTTTAATTCACTTTAAATAACCTTTATTACAAGCGACCAACCACCCTAATAGCGGCCTACCACGATAGTTAAAAATTTCGGAATGTGGATAACTTTGGGAATAAGTAGTGGGTAGCTTGTGCCTAGTTTGGGTGTAAAAAGTGATTTGAAAAATAATGCAAAAAACCTGAAAAAAGCCCTTGCGTAAAAAGTTCTGCTGCCTATAATGCGCATCCACTGACACGGCAGACAGCGAAAGCTAACGCGGTTACAGTGCGAATCGAATGCAAAATGTGCAGTTGATTCGAAAGCGCCAAGAAGTTTGCAAAAACGCCTTGACGCGACAAGGGAAATGCGTAAAATACGCAGCCCTGACCCGCTGAGCGGTAACGCGAAAGCCGAGGTCAAATGCTCTTTAACAATCT
>NZ_JAKILE010000032.1:0-1299 GCF_023283775.1 Shewanella seohaensis | reverse complement strand
TGTCTCGTCCTGAAATACGTTGACATAAAGAGGATTTCTTTATGACAACATCAATTAACTCAAGCCGTAAGCGCACACAACGAGATTACACCTTAGCCTTTAAATTAGGCGTTGTAGAGCGTGTTGAAAAAGGCGAAATGACGTACAAACAAGCCCAAGCCCATTTTGGTATTCAAGGCCGTTCAACGGTACTCGTTTGGCTTAGAAAACATGGTAGACTCGATTGGTCGAAACCTTTTCAGCATCCCCTTATGCCTAAGTCAAAAGAAACCCCTGCCGAAACGATCAAGCGCCTTGAACGTGAGTTAGCAGAAGAGAAACTGCGTAACCAAATCCTCAATGGCATGGTTGATATCATGGACAATGAATATGGAGCAGGCCTCAGAAAAAAGTACTTATCCGGTACATCTGGCAAGCAAAAGGCAACGGAGAAATAAACCTCGCTGCCGCATGTCGTGCTGCGGGTATGTCGAGGCAAGGTATTTATCAGGCAGTTGCTCGAATGGAAAGTCGTAGAGCTGAGCTATCGGTCATCCAAGACTGGGTCCAGTACTGGCGTAAATATATGCCAAGGTTAGGGGCCCGTAAGCTCTACACGTTGATAAAATCCAGGCTGGTTGAGCACGATATTAAACTCGGGCGAGATGGGTTCTTTACCTATTTGAGAAGTGAAGGTTTACTGCTTAAACCAAAGAAAAGCTACACAAAAACCACGTTCAGCAAACACTGGATGAAGAAGCATCCTAATCTGCTGAAAGAGGAAGGACTGCATGATGCAGGGCATGTACTGGTCAGTGATATCACCTATCTTGAGTCAGACCAAGGTGTGCACTACCTGTCACTGGTCACCGATGCGAGTTCGCGTAAGATAGTCGGTCATCACGTGAGTAAAGACATGAAAGCCGAGAGTGTGGTGAAAGCGTTAAAAATGGCCATCAAAGATAAACGCTATATCGGCAACGCGGTGCATCACTCAGACAGAGGTTTACAGTACTGCTCAGCTGTTTATCAGAATGCGCTTCAGGCGAGCCAAATCCAGCCGTCAATGACGGATGGTTATGATTGCTACCAAAATGCATTAGCAGAAAGAGTGAATGGCATACTGAAGCAGGAGTTTTTACTGCACCGATGTAGGACATTTGCGGAGCTGAAAATACTTGTTAGAGAATCGATAGCAATATACAACGATATGAGACCGCATCTGAGTTTGAATATGGCAACCCCTAATCAGGTGCACAATAGAAAAGGCCAGCTACTGGAGCTGGCCTAAAAACTGTCAACCTATCTTAGGACGAGACA
>NZ_JAKILE010000031.1:0-1987 GCF_023283775.1 Shewanella seohaensis | reverse complement strand
GAACTAGCGTTCCCGCTTCAAAGTCTCCCACCTATCCTACACATGTAGGGTCAATGTTCAGTGCCAAGCTATAGTAAAGGTTCACGGGGTCTTTCCGTCTAGCCGCGGGTATACGGCATCTTCACCGCAATTTCAACTTCACTGAGTCTCGGCTGGAGACAGCGTGGCCATCATTACGCCATTCGTGCAGGTCGGAACTTACCCGACAAGGAATTTCGCTACCTTAGGACCGTTATAGTTACGGCCGCCGTTTACCGGGGCTTCGATCATGAGCTTCTCTTGCGATAACCCAATCAATTAACCTTCCGGCACCGGGCAGGCGTCACACCGTATACGTCATCTTGCGATTTTGCACAGTGCTGTGTTTTTGATAAACAGTTGCAGCCACCTGGTATCTGCGACTGCCGTCAGCTTAGGGAGCAAGTCCCATCACCAACAGCAGCGTACCTTCTCCCGAAGTTACGGTACCATTTTGCCTAGTTCCTTCAGCCGAGTTCTCTCAAGCGCCTTGGTATTCTCTACCCGACCACCTGTGTCGGTTTGGGGTACGATTCCCGCTAACCTGAAGCTTAGAAGATTTTCCTGGAAGCATGGCATCAACTACTTCATCCCCTTGGGGACTCGTCATCAGCTCTCAGTGTATAGTGACCCGGATTTGCCTAAGTCACCCACCTACCACCTTAAACGCGGACTACCAACGCCGCGCTAGCCTAGCCTTCTCCGTCTCTCCATCGCAGTTAGCGGAAGTACAGAAATATTAATCTGTTTCCCATCGACTACGCCTTTCGGCCTCGCCTTAGGGGTCGACTCACCCTGCCCCGATTAACGTTGGACAGGAACCCTTGGTCTTTCGGCGAGGGGGTTTTTCACCCCCTTTATCGTTACTCATGTCAGCATTCGCACTTCTGATACCTCCAGCGTGGGTTACCCCTTCACCTTCAACGGCTTACAGAACGCTCCTCTACCGCGCAACCCTAATGGATTGCACCCGTAGCTTCGGTGGTATGTTTAGCCCCGTTACATCTTCCGCGCAGGCCGACTCGACTAGTGAGCTATTACGCTTTCTTTAAATGATGGCTGCTTCTAAGCCAACATCCTAGCTGTCTAAGCCTTCCCACATCGTTTCCCACTTAACATACACTTTGGGACCTTAGCTGACGGTCTGGGTTGTTTCCCTTTTGACGACGGACGTTAGCACCCGCCGTCTGTCTCCCGGATAGCACTCTTTGGTATTCGGAGTTTGCAAAGGGTTGGTAAGTCGGGATGACCCCCTAGCCTTAACAGTGCTCTACCCCCAAAGGTGTTCGTCCGAGGCGCTACCTAAATAGCTTTCGAGGAGAACCAGATATCTCCCGGTTTGATTGGCCTTTCACCCCCAGCCACAAGTCATCCGCTAATTTTTCAACATTAGTCGGTTCGGTCCTCCAGTTGATGTTACTCAACCTTCAACCTGCCCATGGCTAGATCACCGGGTTTCGGGTCTACGCCTTGCAACTAAACGCGCAGTTAACACTCGGTTTCCCTACGGCTCCGCTATTCGCTTAACCTCGCTACAAAACGTAAGTCGCTGACCCATTATACAAAAGGTACGCAGTCACGGTCTCAAGAACCGCTCCCACTGCTTGTACGTATACGGTTTCAGGTTCTATTTCACTCCCCTCACAGGGGTTCTTTTCGCCTTTCCCTCACGGTACTGGTTCACTATCGGTCAGTCAGGAGTATTTAGCCTTGGAGGATGGTCCCCCCATATTCAAACAGGATATCACGTGTCCCGCCTTACTCGTTTTCATCAAAGGTTAGTTTTCGTGTACGGGGCTATCACCCTGTGCCGCTGGACTTTCCAGACCATTCCACTAACACCCCTCTGACTTAAGGGCTAATCCCCGTTCGCTCGCCGCTACTAGGGGAATCTCGGTTGATTTCTTTTCCTAAGGGTACTTAGATGTTTCAGTTCCCCTCGTTTGCCTCACTACACTATGTATTCATG
>NZ_JAKILE010000030.1:0-2546 GCF_023283775.1 Shewanella seohaensis | reverse complement strand
ATGAGACCGCATCTGAGTTTGAATATGGCAACCCCTAATCAGGTGCACAATAGAAAAGGCCAGCTACTGGAGCTGGCCTAAAAACTGTCAACCTATCTTAGGACGAGACACGCCTAGCTTAACAGGCTTATCTCTTCGCAAATACCAAGCTCACCTTAGCTAACCTTGGCCTTGCCATTATCCCTTCGCCAACGTTTCATCCGCGGTGTTGATGTTATCTTGTTCGTCAACCTCAGATTGCGATGGCTCTTCGGCCTTGGTTTTAGCTTGCTGCTCAAGCCGTTGGCGCTCAGCTTCAGTTTCCTCCTCGGCCTTGGCTTTCGCTAGGGCTGCTTCTTCCGCCGCTTTGGCCTGTGCAGCTAGCGCCTCTTGCTCGGCAATCGCCTGTTGGATTTTCGCTTCTTCAAGCGCCTCAACGGGCAATAGGCTGATTAACTCTATGCCGTTGGGGAATTGGGTGTCATTACCTGACACAATCACCACTTTGCCCTCTTTGGTCAGATACACTAACGGCAATGCCGTTTCGCCATAACGTTTGCGGAAATGCTCGAAGGTGAAGTTTTCAGTTAAATTAGTGACTTTAAGCTGCGCCCCTTTCGCCATTTGACTGGCAATTTTGGCGTAGGACACCGCATCACCAAACAAACATAATCGCTGTTTGTAAGTCTCAGATAATTGATGGCGCGCGCTGCCTTGCTCGGCATTATTAAGGCCGAAGACCTTTTTAGAACCTAACACATCTTGAAAATAAAAGGTCACCAGCGGGTTTAACTGCTTATAAGGCGACATGATCAGCACTCGACCAATCCCAGTTAAATCCATATAGGTTTCAGCATGTTCTGAGGCAGGGTTACCAAAATAGACCGGAATATTATCCATCCGCGCAAGGCGAATATTATCCCAGTTGCTGTCGGCCAACAGCACTTTGACATCTTTGCTTTTTAAGATTTTTGCCAGCTCGCGGGAAAACTTCGAGGCTCCGAAAATTAATAATCCTTGCGCCGAACCCGACGTCACTCCAAGGTATTTCGCCCAGCGGCCCGCGGTTAAACTTTGGATAACGACAGTGCCGATAATGATTAAAAATACCAAGGGCACAATAGCATCGGCGCCCTGCACATTGGTTGCCTCTAACTTAATGGCGAATAAGGAAGATACGGCCGCCGCCACAATCCCCCGCGGGGCAATCCAACATAGGAACCACTTATCGGCTCTCGAGAGTGACGTCCCAATGCCTGACACCCAAATACTGAGCGGACGTGCAATCAGCATAGTCACGGCGAGCACTCCTACGCCGCCCCAGCCTAAATCCATCATGGCACTCGAATCGAGTCTTGCGGCTAACAGGATAAACAGAGCCGAAATCAACAGCACAGTTAGCGTTTCTTTGAATTCAAGGATTTCAGCAATATCCACACCACGCATATTCGCTAGCCAAATCCCCATTACAGTCACTGTGAGTAATCCGGACTCTTCCTGCACTAGGTTGGAGCCGACAAAAATCCCCAGCATAAGGGTTAATACTGCGGTATTACGTAAATAATGCGGCAATAAATTGCGGCGGATCACTTGGCCAATAAGGTAACCTGACGCCGCGCCTAAGCCTAAACCAAGCGTGAGCATGGAGCCTAGTGCATAGAGCACATGGCTCGTTGGGTCACCAGATACCGTAATGTATTCAAATACTAATACAGCAAGTAGCGCACCGATAGGGTCAATCACAATCCCTTCCCAGCGTAAAATGCTCGCCAGTTGCGACTTAGGCCGTACGCTGCGCAGCATAGGGACAATCACGGTCGGCCCCGTGACCACCACGAGGGCGCCAAATAACAATGCGACCTCCCAGCTAAAATTGAGCAAATAAAAGGTCGCGACACTGATACAGCCCCAGGTGATCACCATGCCGATGCTCACTAAGTGGGTCACCATGCGGCCATGGTCTTTAATCTCTTTAAAATTGAGGGTCAATGCGCCCTCAAACAGGATCACGGCTACACCGAGTGAAATGATAGGAAACAATAAATCCCCAAAAATCTCATCGGGATTGAGTACCCCAAATGCTGGGCCTAACATCAAACCACAGAGTAATAACGGTAAAATTGCAGGTAACCTAAGCTTCCAACCAACCCATTGACAAAATAACGAAAGCACCCCGATAAGTGCTAACATCCCAGTGATTTTTTCAACCATATAACTTCCTTTAGTTGGCATGGAGTGGTCAGTATTAACCCAACCTAACACGCTTTTTTCATACAGAAAAATGAACTATTGGTGATAACAATAGCAGCAAAAAATGCAGTCCTGTAACTCGAATATGTCGATTGACAGCGAATATTCAGCTTTCAGTAGAAATAAAGGGGTAACAAGAAACAATACCTTAGGCATTAGGTAAAGGTATTAAGCAGAAATACAGAGGCAAAAACTCTGAAAAGATATGTCTCGTCCTAAGATAGGTTGACAGTTTTTAGGCCAGCTCCAGTAGCTGGCCTTTTCTATTGTGCACCTGATTAGGGGTTGCCATATTCAAACTCAGATGCGGTCTCATA
>NZ_JAKILE010000029.1:0-4088 GCF_023283775.1 Shewanella seohaensis | reverse complement strand
TTCTGGAGCGTTATCGATTTGAGAGAAGTCTTTAGCTTCACCACCGTAGGTCTTAGCCAGTACGTGAGAGATAGCTGCAGTCAGAGTGGTTTTACCATGGTCAACGTGACCGATGGTGCCCACGTTAACATGGGGCTTATTACGTTCAAATTTAGCTTTTGCCATGGTATTGCCTCAATCCAAGAGTCTTGGTGATGAAAACATACATATAGAAAAAATCCGATGCATATAAATGACATCGAACCGATTATTTAGGTATAGGAGCTTAATTTAGAAAGGCTGGTGCTGATAGGCAGATTCGAACTGCCGACCTCACCCTTACCAAGGGTGTGCTCTACCAACTGAGCCATATCAGCAACTAAATTTGGAGCGGGCAGCGGGAATCGAACCCGCGTTATCAGCTTGGAAGGCTGGAGTAATACCATTATACGATGCCCGCGCAACCTAACTAAGGCTACCTAACTACCTAGAAAATGGTGGAGGGAGAAGGATTCGAACCTTCGAAGGCGGAGCCGTCAGATTTACAGTCTGATCCCTTTGGCCACTCGGGAACCCCTCCAGTAAAATGGTGCCGGCACCAAGAGTCGAACTCGGGACCTACTGATTACAAGTCAGTTGCTCTACCAACTGAGCTATGCCGGCAAATCATTTCGGAACGGGATATTAGGTAAATGTGTGCCCAAGTGCAAGCAAAAATCGACGATTTGTTTAAAAAAAGCAATCAAATGATGCTTTTTTACACTTAAACCTAGGCCGTAGAGCAATTATTCTGCGAATACTCAAGCGAGACAAACAAACGGGACATCGAGAATAGATTTTATATTGTCGATACTTAAGTCATGGTGTACTGTGCGATCCCTAAGCCGAGGAAAGCCAATGACGTCAAAAAATCCAATTCAAAAAGCACTCTATCTTGCCTTTGAGCGCGCACAATGGTCTGTTTTACGAGACGCAGTGCCAATGACACTGAGTGAACAAGACTTGGAAAATTTGCGCGGTATTAATGAGAAGGTTTCCCTCTCTGAAGTAACCGATATTTACTTGCCTCTCAGTCGGTTACTCAATCTCATCGTAAAATCGAAGCAACAGCGTGGCTTAGTCTTGGATGAGTTTCTCGGCCAAAAACCCTCGAGCAGTCCTTATATCATTAGTATCGCCGGCAGCGTTGCGGTGGGTAAAAGTACCACAGCGCGTATTTTGCAAGCTTTGCTGCGCCATTGGCCTGAGCATCCTAAGGTCGATTTAGTGACTACCGATGGTTTTCTGTATCCTTTGGCCGACTTAAAGCGCAAGGGCCTTTTGCAGCGTAAAGGCTTTCCTGAAAGTTACGACATGAAGATGTTGGTCGAATTTATTGCGGCAGTAAAATCCGGGCAGGCCCATGTAAATGCGCCTATCTATTCCCACGTGACTTACGATCGTATTCGCGGCCAGCATCAAACGGTTTCTCAGCCCGATATTTTGATCCTTGAAGGGCTTAATGTACTGCAAACTGGTTTAGATTCACCGGTAGATATACGCCGCCCTTTCGTCTCCGACTTTGTCGACTTCTCTATTTACGTCGATGCCGAAGAGCACTTATTAAAGCAGTGGTATCAGGAGCGCTTTTTGCAATTCCGTAAAGGCGCCTTTAGTGATGAAAAGTCGTATTTCCATCACTACGCCAGCCTAACAGATGATGAGGCGAATGTGATTGCGGCGAAGATTTGGGACACTATCAACGGCCCCAATTTACAACTCAATATCCAGCCGACAAGAGAGCGGGCACATCTGATCCTGCAAAAAGGCCAGGATCACTTGATGTCCCACGTATTGCTGCGCAAATAGCCTATCTCGGCCTTAAACTGATTTCGCCGCCGATGTATGCCTGTGTGCCATCGGCGGTTTCAAGTACTACTGCACCCTGTTCGTCGACGCCGCGGCAAATACCCTCAACATGATTTTCACCCATGAGTAGACGGATCTCTTTGCCATAGAATAAATCAGCCGCTTGCCAACGCATTTTGAATGCTGCTAATCCTTCGCGCTCAAATAGTTGAATATCTTTCTTAAGCTGCTTTTGCAGCGCAATCACGAGATCCGTTTTATTTGGCATAGTCGCTAAGGCGGATAGATCGCTCCAAGGCTGATCTATACCTTTTCCTTGGTCTTCCGACATGGCCATGTTGACACCAATACCAATGATCAATTGGCACTCGCTATCCGCCTGACCTGACATCTCAATTAAAATTCCAGCAAGCTTTTTATAATTAAGGTAAATATCGTTTGGCCATTTCACGCCGATATTATCCACGCCAAAGGACTTCAATACCTCGACTAAGCTACAAGCCACAACAAGGCTTAAGCCCATTGCCTGCGCCATCCCTTGGGGGAATGACCAAAACTGCGAGAAATATAAATGATGCCCATAGGGAGAAACCCAAGTACGGCCACGGCGACCTCGTCCTGCCGACTGATATTCCGCGACACACAGGTCGCCACTCTTAAGCTCACCCGTATGGCTTAACATAAAACCGTTGGTGCTTGGGATCTCATCAAAATAAAAGCAACGATTATCAATCGACTGAATTAACCGAGTCGAGTCGATAAGAGAGATGGGGTTCGCTAATTTGTAACCACGACCTTTGACACTGTAAATCGCCACGCCATAGTCTTCCAAAGCATCGACATGCTTGCTCACCGCCGCACGAGAAATACCCAGTTGTGTCGCCAACTCTTCACCCGAGACAAAATGTTCGCTCGACAGTAATCCCAGTATTTCGCGTTTTCTCATCCAGTTATCAGACATCGAGACTCGTCTCCCCTGTTAATCCCATAATTCTTGGCTCGGCTTCTAACTTAACGCCAAATACCTCATTCACTCGCGTAATAACATGTAATGCTAATCGACAAATATCTTGGCCAGTTGCATGGCCTAAATTGACTAATACTAAGGCTTGCTTCGCATGCACTCCCGCGTTCCCAAGGGCAAAGCCCTTAAGACCCGCGTGCTCAATCAGCCAACCCGCAGCCAGTTTAACCTCTCCAGTGGGTTGAGCATAACCGACAATACTCGGGAAACGCGCAGCAAGCTGCATATAAGTCGCCGCGCTTACGATAGGATTCTTAAAGAAGCTACCTGCATTGCCGAGTTCTTCAGGGTTGGGTAGCTTTTCGCTCCTCACCTCACAGACACGCTCAAAAATCTCCCTTGGGGTCACCGTCTCAGCGTTAAATGATTGCAACGGACCATAGGCCAATTTCGGTTGCCAAGCTTTAGGGAGGCGCAAACCAACGGCGGTAATCACAGCTTTGTCGCGTAAGCTGCCTTTAAATATCGACTCCCGATAGGCAAACTCACACTCATCGACTGTAAGCTTTAGCAAGTTGCCAGACTCGATATCCAGGTATTCGACCCAATCACAAATATCGTAAAGCTCAACGCCATAGGCGCCAATATTTTGGATCGGAGCAGCACCAACAGTGCCAGGGATAAGTGCTAAGTTCTCAAGACCTGGCATATTCTGATTTAAGCTGAACTGAACTAATTCATGCCAGTTCTCACCCGCCTCAACGGCAAGGTAAAAGTGAGTGTCATCTTCAGAGCAGGAAATCCCCTTAGTCAACACACGCACTACAGTGCCATTAAAATCATCGGTGAATACGATATTGCTGCCGCCACCGAGGACAAGCATAGGTCGCTTAGACTGATATAAGGATAAGCAAGTCGATTGCAGTTCTGCCTTGGAATGGACTTCAATCATGGATAAGCAGGATTGCTCCACGCCAAACGTATTAAACGGCTTTAGCGAATATGGAAAAGACATGGTGATGTTCTGCCGCGACAAAAGCGACATTGTAAACGCTTCACCCTAGAATTGCAGCAAACTGAGGTAGATTGGTAAAAGCAGGCAGATTGATACAGCAAGATCTTGAACAAGAGTAAAAACAACAGTGGAAGTGACAGTTAAGAACGCCAAATGCCAAACACGAAAAACAAAAAAGCCAGCTTATTCAGCTGGCTTCTTCGTTAATTAGGCGCTTGGCGATGACCTACTCTCACATGGGGAGACCCCACACTACCATCGGCGCGATTGCGTTTCACTTCT
>NZ_JAKILE010000028.1:0-5300 GCF_023283775.1 Shewanella seohaensis | reverse complement strand
ATGAGACCGCATCTGAGTTTGAATATGGCAACCCCTAATCAGGTGCACAATAGAAAAGGCCAGCTACTGGAGCTGGCCTAAAAACTGTCAACCTATCTTAGGACGAGACACATTTTCACCCAACTACCATTAGCCGCGACAGACTTGCCCCTTACTGCATAGATTTTCGCTATGGGATATTGCAAGCCACTAACTCCAAAGGACGAAGTAGATGGCGAATAAATGGGTCTTAATGGTGATATTAAGAACCTCAAATTTGCGTTGTTAGTTAGCCAATACGGTAAGGGATTTGGCTGTCTCTTGAGTGAGTTAACAAGTTGACGAAGATGTTAAGCCGATTTCACCGTTGATAATCGGTCATTCGCGCCTTCCTTTACCATCCCCTAATACTCCTTAAGGAATATTTTGTTTAAATCTTGTGCGCTTTACTTGCTGAACACCTATCTTTTTTCCATGCTTTAGCAATTGGTTAATAAAAAAACATAACCAATCAATCTATTTACAATCTAAAAAAACGCTTAAAAACCATGATCTAACTAAATCTATCGCCAAATTGATGATCTGGATCAAGCATCAAAGGGTTTACCGATTTGGAGGTATACAGTTTGTTAACACCTTAACGCTATGATCATTTCGTGGATCAAAGATGCAATTGAGATACCTATAAATCCTGCATTGGTCAGAGCAATCCATCACAGGAACGAACCTCTTGGAGGACGCATGAGTGCTAACAGCGCAGCAGAAAAATCCTTAGAACTGAAAATTTTTATCTTTTTAACCGTATTTCTCGCCCCCCTCTTATCCGTGTTGTTGGTGAGTGGATTGGGATTTGCCATATGGTTTAGCCAAATCTTCACCGGCCCACCGGGTGCAGGTTGAGGCCTAAAGAACAATAACAACAGCATGAATAAGCGGAGTGTCGGATGAGCAAAGAGCTTCATATCACGAGTCTAGTGGTGCAAGTCATGCCTCACAAAATGGCGGATGTTAGGCAACACATTATGGCGATTGAAAATGCCGAACTCTCTGTTAATAACGAAGTGAAACTCGTCGTCGTACTTGAAGGTGACTCCCAACGTGCCTTGATGGACGGTATCGAACAGATTAATGCCATTCCTGGCGTCTTGTCCGCCACTATGGTTTACCACCAGAGTGAAGAGCTCGAAGAGGGTGAAGAATGAACATGAATAGACGTGACTTTATCAAAGCCAATGCGGTGATTGCAGCAGCGGGCGCCGCAGGCTTAGCGCTGCCGGCATCGGCGAGCAATTTAATCACCAGCTCAGAACAAACCAAATTAGAGTGGAACAAAGCCCCATGCCGCTTCTGTGGTACGGGCTGCTCTGTGATTGTCGCGACCCGCGAGGGCAAAGTAGTTGCTACCCACGGCGATGCAAACAGTGAAGTGAACCGCGGCCTTAACTGTATTAAAGGTTACTTCCTGTCGAAAATTATGTACGGCAGCGATCGTTTGACTACGCCAATGCTGAGAATGACCGACGGCAAGTATGACAAGCACGGTGAGTTTACCCCCATCAGCTGGGACAGTGCCTTCGATATCATGGCGCAAAAATGGAAAGAAACCTTAAAAGCCAAAGGCCCGACTGCAGTTGGGATGTTTGGCTCGGGTCAGTGGACCGTTTGGGAAGGCTATGCCGCGGTTAAATTGATGAAGGCCGGCTTTGGCTCTAACAACATCGACCCGAATGCGCGCCACTGTATGGCGTCTGCCGTTGTCGGCTTTATGCGCACCTTCGGTATCGATGAGCCTATGGGCTGTTACGATGATATGGAAGCGGCCGATGCCTTTGTGCTTTGGGGCTCCAACATGGCCGAAATGCACCCGATTTTATGGACTCGAGTGACCGATCGCCGTTTAAGCGCATCCCATGTGAAGGTGGCAGTTCTCTCGACGTTTGAGCATCGCTCCTTCGATCTCGCGGATTTACCGATAGTATTTACGCCACAAACCGACTTGGCCATCCTAAACTTTATCGCGAACTACATCATTCAAAACGATAAAGTGAACTGGGACTTTGTGAAGAAGCACGTGAACTTCCGCCAAGGTACCACGGATATCGGCTATGGTTTACGTCCAACCCATCCGCTGGAGCAGAAAGCCAAAAACGTGAAAACGGCAGGGGATTCGACTCCGATTGATTTCGATACCTTTAAGGCCTTTGTCGCCGAATATACGGTGGAGAAGGTCAGCAAGATGTCGGGTGTGCCTGAGGCTAAATTGATTGAGTTGGCCAAACTCTATGCTGATCCCGAGACTAAAGTCACGTCCTTCTGGACCATGGGCTTTAACCAACATACCCGCGGTGTGTGGTGTAACAACCTGATTTATAACATCCACTTACTGACAGGTAAGATTTCAACGCCCGGTAACAGCCCGTTCTCGTTAACCGGTCAGCCTTCTGCCTGTGGTACGGCTCGTGAAGTGGGCACCTTCTCCCACCGTTTACCCGCCGACATGGTGGTAACAAACCCTGAGCATAGAAAACACGCCGAAGAAATTTGGAAGATCCCCAGTGGCATTATTCCGCCAAAACCCGGTTATCACGCCGTCGAGCAAAACCGCCGCTTAAAAGATGGCGACTTGAACTGCTATTGGGTGCAAGTGAACAACAATATGCAGGCGGGGCCAAACATCAATGAGGAAGGTTTACCTGGCTATCGCAATCCTGCCAACTTTATTGTGGTATCCGATGCGTATCCCACTGTCACGACCCAAGCTGCGGACTTAATTCTGCCAACCGCCATGTGGGTTGAGAAAGAGGGCGCCTATGGTAATGCCGAGCGTCGTACTCAATTTTGGCATCAAATGGTGCAAGCGCCGGGCGAATCCCACTCGGATCTGTGGCAGTTGATGGAGTTCTCTAAGCGCTTTACGACCGACGAGGTCTGGTCTAAGGAAGTCTTAGCGGCTAATCCACAATTTAAGGGCAAAACCTTATTTGAAGTGCTGTACAAAAACGGCAACGTCGATAAGTTCCCGCTGGCCGATACCGATCCTAAGTATTTGAACAACGAGGCTAAACATTTTGGCTTCTATGTCCAAAAAGGCCTGTTTGAAGAATACGCCACCTTTGGCCGTGGCCATGGTCACGATTTAGCACCTTTCGATGCCTACCACGAAGCCCACGGTATTCGCTGGCCGGTGGTCGATGGTAAAGAAACCAAATGGCGTTTCCGTGAAGGTAGCGATCCTTACGTTAAACCAGGCTCAGGCTTTGAGTTTTACGGTAAACCCGATGGCCGCGCAGTGATTTATGCCTTGCCCTTCGAGCCGCCTGCAGAGTCGCCAGACACTGAATACGATATGTGGTTATCCACTGGACGGGTGCTCGAGCATTGGCATTCAGGTTCGATGACTCAACGCGTGCCAGAGCTTTATCGTGCCTTCCCCGATGCTGTGTGTTTTATGCACCCAGAAGATGCGAAAAAACGCGGCTTACGCCGTGGGGATGAAGTGCGCGTGGTGTCTCGCCGCGGTGAAATTAAAACCCGTGTCGAAACCCGTGGTCGTAACAAACCACCTGTGGGACTCGTGTTTGTACCTTGGTTCGATGCCAGTCAGCTCATTAACAAAGTCACCTTGGATGCGACAGATCCACTGTCAAAACAAACCGACTTTAAGAAATGCGCCGTGAAAATCGTCAAGGTATAAGGAGTACAGGATGAAAACATTCAAATTAGTCTCAGCATTCAGTGCGCTTGCCTTCTCCACCCTGATGATGACCAGCGTGACGGCGGCGAGCATTCCTGAGGACAGAATTGATACTTTGCGCCAAGCGCCAATCAACGTTGAGCCTACTCCGCCCGCCATGCAGGCGGTGCTGAACAAAGATATCAAAGAGATGCGTAACTACCCGATGCAGCCACCGGTGATCCCGCACAAGATCGAAGGTTATCAGCTCGATCTTAAGGTCAACAAGTGTATGTCATGCCATGCCAGACACCGCACGGGGGATTCCCAAGCGCCTATGGTCAGCGTGACGCACTATATGGATAGGGATAACAACTTCTTAGCCGAGCTTTCGCCAAGACGTTACTTCTGCACTCAGTGCCATGTGCCGCAACTGGATGCCAAATTACTGGTCGAGAACGACTTTGTGGATATGGATCATCTGATTAAAGCCAACACTGAGCAGAAAACACACTAGGAGTCAGCATGTTAGATAAACTCAAAAAGATCTGGCAAGTTCTCAATCGTCCGAGTGTGCACTACAGTTTAGGGTTTTTAACCTTAGGTGGCTTTGTGGCGGGGGTGATCTTCTGGGGGGGCTTTAACACCGCGCTTGAAGCCACCAACAAAGAAGCCTTCTGTATCGGTTGCCACGAAATGGAAAATAACGTCTATCAAGAGTTACAGTCGACTATTCATTTCACAAACCGCAGTGGTGTGCGTGCGACTTGTCCTGACTGCCATGTGCCGCACAACTGGACCGATAAGATTGCCCGTAAGATGCAGGCATCGAAAGAAGTGTGGGGTAAAGTGTTTGGTACCATCAATACCCGCGAAAAGTTTGAGAACAAACGTCGCGAGCTGGCCGAACATGAATGGGAACGGTTAAAGGCAAACGACTCGCTTGAGTGCCGCAACTGCCATAACTTTACCTATATGGACTTTACCAGACAGTCGCCACGCGCCGCCCAGATGCACTCGACATCCTTGGCCAGTGGTGAGAAAACCTGTATCGATTGCCATAAAGGGATTGCTCACCATCTTCCCGATATGGCAGGGGTTGAAGGCTTCTAAACTCGACTCACATTCCATCTCCAGCCAAAGGCCAAGTGCTCTCCACACTTGGCCTTTTTTATGACGAAGATAAATCCGTATGTGGCATAGGCGGGGTTTAGTTCGCTATCGCCTTTCTGACTCGCTTCAGCCCCAAATTGTGTTTCGCAGTTTAAAGGGAAATTGGACAAGTAAAGCTCTGCCTATAGAAAAGTTGATGGTTCGACTTAGAAGTTATGCATCCCTTCTTTTTTGTAGCTTCAATGCTTAATCAAAATCAAAGTCGCGGGGCTTCACCCCACACCCGACCAAGGAGGACTGCTCGTCCTATCCTCCTTGGATGCACCAAGACGCCCCCAACGGAGTTGAAAGCCCCTTGGGCTCATTGACAAATTTGCTACCGCTTCCGAAGGATGCGTCCCTGCACCTGCGAAAGCTAGCTCGGCATATATGGACCCATCCGGTTTGCAAGACATTCGATATCAATTTTGAGAAGAGTTCATTGCACCCATATATTCGGCCTGTTATTGAGGGATTCCTCTGGCCCTGATGGATA
>NZ_JAKILE010000027.1:0-15981 GCF_023283775.1 Shewanella seohaensis | reverse complement strand
TTCTGGAGCGTTATCGATTTGAGAGAAGTCTTTAGCTTCACCACCGTAGGTCTTAGCCAGTACGTGAGAGATAGCTGCAGTCAGAGTGGTTTTACCATGGTCAACGTGACCAATGGTGCCCACGTTTACGTGAGGCTTATTACGTTCAAATTTAGCTTTTGCCACGATATATTCCTTTCTTTTCAGAATAATCCTGTATCAACAGGACCATATTACATTTATGTCGTAACTTAAAATTAGCTACGAGATTCAATAATCGCTTTCGCAATGTTTTGCGGTGCATCAGAGTACTTCAAAAACTCCATGGAGTAAGAAGCGCGACCCTGAGTCGCAGAACGCAAATCAGTTGCATAACCAAACATTTCAGAAAGAGGCACTACAGCATGGACTATCTTGATGCCACCGAAGCCATCATCCATACCTTCAATCAAACCACGACGACGGTTTAAGTCACCAACCACATCGCCCATGTAGTTCTCAGGAGTAGTTACTTCTACTTTCATGCAAGGCTCGAGCAACACAGGATTCGCTTCAAGCGCACCCTTTTTGAAGCCCATAGAACCCGCAATTTTGAACGCCATTTCATTCGAGTCCACATCGTGATATGAACCGTCGAACAGAGTGACCTTCACGTCCAACACAGGGAAGCCGGCGAGAACACCGTTCTTCATCTGCTCTTGGATACCTTTATCAACCGCAGGAATGAATTCACGTGGAACTACACCCCCAACGATTGCGTTGATAAATTCGTAACCAGCGCCTTCTTCATTAGGCTCTAGTTTTAACCAAACATGACCGAATTGTCCACGGCCACCTGATTGGCGTACAAATTTACCTTCAGCCTCGACTGATGCGCGAATGGTTTCGCGGTAGGCCACTTGTGGCTTACCAACGTTACACTCAACACCAAATTCGCGACGCATACGGTCAACGATAATGTCTAAGTGTAACTCACCCATTCCAGAAATCAGTGTTTGTGATGATTCTTCGTCAGTCTCAACCCGGAAGGATGGATCTTCCGCTGCGAGTTTTTGCAGCGCGATACCCATTTTATCTTGGTCTGCTTTAGACTTAGGCTCAACGGCAATGGTAATTACTGGCTCAGGGAACTCCATGCGTTCCAAGATCACCTTATGATCAGGATCACAAAGTGTATCACCCGTGGTGACTTCTTTCAGACCGATAGCCGCAGCGATATCACCTGCACGAACTTCTTTCAGTTCTGTACGATCGTTAGCGTGCATTTGCACGATACGGCCGATACGTTCACGTTTCTGTTTAACAGAGTTATAAACGCCAGAACCTGATTCGAGTACGCCAGAGTACACGCGAATAAAGGTCAAAGTGCCCACGAACGGGTCTGTAGCAATCTTAAATGCCAACGCCGCAAAAGGGGCATTGTCATCTGATGGGCGTTCAACTTCTTGCTCATTGTCATCAATGCCCTTAATTGGAGGCACATCGACGGGGGCTGGCAAGAATTCCACAACCGCATCAAGAACCGCTTGAACGCCTTTGTTCTTAAATGCAGAACCACAGGTCGCTAAAACGATTTCATTATTAATAGTACGCTGACGCAGTGCCTTTTTGATCTCGTCTTCTGACAGTGTGCCTTCTTCAAGGTACTTGTCCATCAGTTCATCCGAGGCCTCGGCTGCTGCCTCAACCAGATACTCATGCATTTCAGCCGCTTTCGCCGCTAACTCTGCAGGGATCTCTTCATAAGTGAAAGTCATACCCTGGTCCGCTTCGTTCCAGTTAATGGCTTTCATCTTGATTAAGTCGATCACGCCAGTGAAGTTTTCTTCTGCGCCGATATTCAGTTGAATAGGCACACAAGTCGCTCCTAGGCGAGTTCTGATTTGCTTCACTACACGTTCAAAGTCCGCACCTGCGCGGTCCATCTTGTTAACAAACACTAAGCGTGGAACGCGGTATTTGTCAGCTTGACGCCAAACGGTTTCTGATTGAGGTTCAACACCTGAAGAACCACAGAAAACCACTACAGCGCCGTCAAGAACGCGCAAAGAACGTTCAACTTCAATAGTGAAGTCAACGTGACCAGGGGTATCGATGATATTGATGCGGTGTTCAGTGAATTGAGCATCCATACCACGCCAGAATGTGGTTACAGCAGCCGAGGTGATAGTAATACCACGCTCTTGCTCTTGTACCATCCAGTCAGTGGTCGCGGCGCCGTCATGCACCTCACCGATTTTATGAGACAAACCGGTATAGAACAGAACACGTTCTGTTGTGGTGGTTTTACCTGCATCCACATGAGCACAAATACCGATATTACGATAACGCTCAATTGGGGTTGTACGAGCCACGATTATACCCTCTCCACCAAGACTAATGCCTTGGCAATATCAACAACGATGGTGTGGGCCTAAGCCCACACCATCAGATTACCAACGGTAATGAGCAAAGGCTTTGTTAGCTTCAGCCATGCGATGCACGTCTTCACGCTTCTTAACAGCAGTACCTTTGTTTTCAGACGCATCTAGCATTTCACCTGCTAGACGTAAAGCCATAGATTTTTCACCACGCTTACGAGCAGCTTCAACTAACCAGCGCATCGCCAGTGCGTTACGACGCACAGGACGAACTTCACATGGTACCTGGTAAGTAGAACCACCAACGCGACGAGATTTAACTTCGACTGATGGGCGAACGTTGTCCAGGGCTGCTTCAAGGATGTCTAAATGGTTAGCGCCTTTCTTTTCAGCGATAACATCAAGAGCCTTGTAAATGATTTTTTCGGCAGTCGACTTTTTGCCGTCCTGCATAATGACGTTGATGAACTTAGCCAGCAACTCACTGTGAAACTTTGGATCTGGTAGGATTTTACGTTGTCCTACAACGCGACGTCTTGGCATAACAATTCTCCGTATGCTTCAGGGATTTCCAAAACTGGAATTCTCAAAATAAACTAGCTTGGCCTTACTTAACGGATACGTTAAGACTTAGGACGCTTAGCACCGTACTTAGAACGGCTTTGGCGACGTGAAGTCACGCCTGCACAGTCTAATGCGCCACGAACAGTGTGGTAGCGAACACCTGGTAAGTCTTTAACACGACCACCACGGATCAAAATCACGCTGTGTTCCTGCAGGTTGTGGCCTTCACCGCCGATGTACGAAGTTACTTCGAAACCGTTAGTTAAGCGCACACGAGCTACTTTACGTAGTGCAGAGTTAGGTTTTTTAGGGGTAGTTGTGTACACACGTGTACAAACACCACGCTTTTGTGGGCACGCATTCAACGCAGGCACATTAGTCTTGTCGACTTTTGGCGCGCGTGGCTTACGTACCAACTGGTTTACAGTTGCCATGTATAGCTCCGAGTCAGTTGAATCAAACTCAACGATAAGGTGTGAAAAATCTATATCCCACAATGGTGGGACGCGGAATTTTAGAAAGGTAAAGCCTGACTGTCAAGAAATAGCCAACTTTTGCGGCATTTTCCAATAAAAAAGGCGCCATTGGCGCCTTTTTGTTACAAACTGTTCACTTAATCTTGGCTACCAGCCAGGTTTAAGAGGTCAGCAAGATTTTGTTCCGCTTCACTTGCAGTGATCTTATTCACTACAACTGGCTCGTCTTTCTTAGCACGGGCATCGTTACGGGTCTTGTGATAAGCATAACCAGTACCGGCTGGGATCAGACGGCCAACGATTACGTTTTCTTTCAGACCACGTAAGTTATCAGACTTACCACCTACGGCAGCTTCTGTCAGTACGCGAGTTGTTTCTTGGAACGATGCTGCAGAGATAAACGATTCTGTTGCCAGAGACGCTTTGGTAATACCCAGCAGTTCACGTTCGAAGGTCGCAGGCACTTTGCCTTGTTCGATCAGGTCGCGGTTAGCGATCTTCACGCGAGACACTTCTACTTGTTCGCCTTCTAAGAACTCACTGTCACCCGCAGAGGTGATCACGCACTTACGCAGCATTTGACGGATGATCACTTCGATATGTTTATCGTTGATCTTCACGCCTTGTAGACGGTATACGTCTTGTACTTCATTCACAATGTAGTTTGCTACGTTGTGGATGCCACGTAGACGCAGAATGTCGTGCGCCGCTTCTGGACCGTCAGCAATAACTTCACCACGTTCGACTTTTTCACCTTCGAACACGTTTAAGTTACGCCATTTCGGGATCATCTCTTCGTACTGTTCACCGCCATCCGCTGGTGTGATCACCAGACGACGCTTGCCTTTGGTCTCTTTACCAAACGAGATGGTACCAGAGATTTCCGCCAGAATAGCTGGCTCTTTTGGCTTACGGGCTTCGAACAGGTCAGCAACGCGTGGTAGACCACCCGTGATGTCGCGTGTTTTAGACGATTCTTGTGGAATACGTGCTAACGCGTCACCCACGGCGATTTGCGCGTTGTCGTCAAGGTTAACGATCGCACTGCCTGGTAAGAAGTATTGTGCTGGTACTTCAGTACCTGGGATCATCAGGTCACTACCGTCGGCACCAACCAGACGGATCATTGGGCGCATTTCTTTACCCGCTGAACCACGTTGACCCACGTCGAGGATCACGATTGATGACAGACCAGTCAGTTCGTCTGTTTGACGAGTCATGGTCACGCCGTCGATCATGTCAACGAACTTAATACTACCCGCCACTTCAGTGATGATTGGGTGAGTATGTGGATCCCAGTTAGCGATGATATCGCCCGCTTCTACTGATGCTTCTTCTAACTTCTCGAGCACAGTACCGTAAGGCACTTTATAACGCTCTTTCTCACGACCTAATTCGTCGATGATCGCCAGTTCAGAAGAACGAGAAACGATAACCAGCTTGCCGTCAGTGTTAGTCACGTACTTAGCGTTGTGCAGTTTCAACGAACCAGAGTTCTTCACTTGGACGTTGTTTTCTGCAGACGCTCTCGATGCCGCACCACCGATGTGGAACGTACGCATCGTTAACTGTGTACCTGGTTCACCGATTGATTGTGCCGCGACAACACCGATGGCTTCGCCGTGGTTAATCAGGTGACCACGGGCTAAGTCACGGCCATAACATGCCGCACACACACCGAAGTCGGTATCACAGGTAATTACTGAACGTACAATCACTTCGTCGATTGAGTGTTCTTCTAACTTGTCACACCATGCTTCGTCGAGCAGAGTGTTACGTGGTGCAAGCACATCTTCAGTACCTGGGTACAGAACATCAACAGCAACCACACGACCCAGTACGCGTTCACGTAATGGCTCAACAACGTCACCACCTTCGATCAGCGGCTTCATTGTCAGACCTTCGTGAGTACCACAATCGTCTTCGATGACCACTAAGTCTTGAGCAACGTCAACCAGACGACGAGTCAGGTAACCCGAGTTCGCTGTCTTCAATGCGGTATCGGCTAGACCTTTACGCGCACCGTGGGTTGAGATGAAGTACTGAAGTACGTTCAGACCTTCACGGAAGTTCGCCACGATTGGGGTTTCGATGATCGAACCGTCTGGTTTCGCCATCAGACCACGCATACCCGCTAACTGACGGATCTGTGCGGCACTACCACGAGCGCCCGAGTCGGCCATCATGTAAATGCTGTTGAACGAAGCTTGTTTCTCTTCAACGCCATCACGGTTAATCACTGTCTCAGTTGACAGGTTTTCCATCATCGCTTTAGAAACTTTTTCGTTCGCACTTGCCCAGATGTCGATTACTTTGTTGTAACGCTCACCCGCGGTCACCAGACCTGATTGGAACTGCTCTTGAATTTCGAGCACTTCTGCTTCAGCGTCAGCAACTAAGGTGTACTTCTCAGCTGGGATCACCATGTCGTCGATACCGACAGATGCACCAGAGATAGTGGCGTAACGGAAACCTGTGTACATCAGTTGGTCAGCGAAGATAACGGTATCTTTCAGACCTAATTGACGGTAACAAGTGTTCAATAGTTTAGAAATCTGCTTTTTGCCCATGTTCTGGTTAACCAGATCAAATGACAAACCTGCTGGTAGAATTTGTGACAGCAGAGCACGACCAACAGTAGTATCAACGATACGACGTTGTTCAGTACGCTCACCATTGTCACCGATAACGGTTTCAGTGATACGCACTTTCACGCGGGCATGCAGTTCAGCAGCGCCAGTTGCGTAAGCTTTTTCAACTTCTGCAACAGACATAAAGTACATACCTTCACCACGGCCGTTGATACGCTCACGGCTGGTGTAGTACAGACCTAATACCACGTCTTGAGATGGTGTGATTACAGGCTCGCCGTTCGCTGGTGACAGGATGTTGTTGGTAGACATCATCAGGGCACGGGCTTCAAGCTGCGCTTCCAGTGTTAACGGTACGTGTACCGCCATTTGGTCACCGTCGAAGTCGGCGTTGTATGCCGCACAAACGAGTGGGTGTAACTGGATTGCTTTACCTTCAATCAATACAGGTTCAAACGCTTGGATACCCAGTCTGTGCAGTGTTGGTGCACGGTTAAGCATCACTGGATGTTCGCGGATCACTTCATCCAGAACGTCCCAAACTTCCGCCACTTCACGCTCTACCATCTTCTTAGCAGCTTTGATGGTTGTCGCTAAGCCACGACCTTCCAGCTTGCCATAGATGAATGGCTTGAACAGTTCCAGTGCCATCTTCTTAGGAAGACCACATTGGTGCAGACGTAAAGTAGGACCTACGGTAATTACCGAACGACCAGAGTAGTCAACACGCTTACCTAACAAGTTCTGACGGAAACGACCTTGTTTACCTTTGATCATATCGGCCAAAGATTTCAGAGGACGTTTGTTAGAACCGGTAATAGCACGACCACGACGACCGTTATCTAATAGCGCATCAACAGACTCTTGTAACATACGCTTTTCGTTGCGTACGATGATGTCCGGCGCAGCTAAATCTAACAGACGCTTCAAACGGTTGTTACGGTTGATCACGCGGCGGTACAGATCGTTCAGATCTGAAGTCGCGAAGCGGCCGCCATCGAGCGGTACCAGCGGACGTAAGTCAGGTGGTAACACAGGCAGTACTTTTAAGATCATCCACTCAGGCTTGTTGCCAGAAGTGTGGAACGCTTCCATCAACTTAAGACGCTTGGTCACTTTCTTGCGACGAGTCTCAGAGTTGATTGATGGCAGCTCTTCACGCATTTGTTCGATTTCTTTTTCGAGATCGATCGCGCGCAGCAGTTCTAATACCGCTTCAGCACCCATCTTAGCTTCGAATTCGTCACCGTATTCTTCTAATGCGTCCAGATAGTTTTCTTCTGTCAGCATTTGGCCACGTTCAAGGCTGGTCATGCCAGGCTCGATCACGACGAAAGATTCAAAATACAGTACGCGCTCGATATCACGCAGCGTCATGTCTAGCATTAAACCGATACGGGACGGCAGTGATTTCAAGAACCAAATGTGGGCAACTGGGCTAGCCAGTTCAATGTGACCCATACGCTCACGACGTACTTTAGTCTGGGTAACTTCTACGCCACACTTTTCACAGATCACACCACGGTGCTTCAAACGCTTGTACTTACCGCACAAACATTCGTAATCTTTGACCGGGCCAAAGATACGCGCACAGAACAGACCTTCACGCTCAGGCTTGAAGGTACGGTAGTTAATGGTTTCTGGCTTCTTAACTTCACCAAAAGACCAAGAACGGATCAGATCAGGCGATGCCAGACCAATTTTGATGCCGTTAAATTCTTCAGTCTTGCTTTGCTGTTTCAGAAACTTTAATAAGTCTTTCACGTTTCTCTCCTGAAGGAGTTAAACCGGGTGCTCCGCTCTCACGGAGCACCATTCTGTTGCCAAACGCGGCTAAATACCTGCGCTTATTCCTGATCCAACTCGATGTTAATACCGAGTGAACGGATCTCCTTCAGTAATACGTTGAAGGACTCTGGCATGCCAGGCTGCATCTGATGGTTACCGTCGACGATGTTCTTATACATCTGAGTACGACCGTTAACGTCATCCGATTTCACGGTGAGCATTTCTTGAAGCGTATAAGCGGCACCGTATGCTTCTAGTGCCCACACTTCCATCTCCCCGAAACGCTGACCACCGAACTGAGCTTTACCGCCCAGTGGTTGTTGAGTCACTAAGCTGTACGAACCGGTAGAACGGGCGTGCATCTTATCGTCAACTAAGTGGTTCAGTTTGAGCATGTACATGTAACCTACAGTTACTGGACGCTCAAATTCGTTACCGGTACGACCATCAAATAATTTCAGCTGACCAGAGGTTGGCAAGCCTGCAAGCTCAAGCATCTGCTTGATCTCTTTCTCTTTAGCACCGTCGAAGGCTGGCGTAGCAACTGGGATACCGCCTTTCAGGTTGTTCGCTAAGCGCAGTAACTCATCGTCAGTGAATGAATCGATGTCAACGCGCTGCTGCACTTCGTCACCTAATTCGTACACTTGCTTGATGTAGCTACGAACTTCTGCAAGTCCCTTCTCGCGCTGATCTTCCAGCATGGCAGCAATCTTGTTACCAATACCTTTAGCAGCAGCACCTAAGTGAACTTCAAGAACCTGACCGATGTTCATACGTGATGGAACGCCTAGCGGGTTCAATACGATGTCCACAGGGTTGCCTTGCTCGTCGTACGGCATGTCTTCAATTGGGTTAATCTTAGAGATAACACCCTTGTTACCGTGACGACCCGCCATCTTGTCACCTGGTTGGATAGTACGTTTAACCGCTAAGTAAACCTTAACGATCTTCAGTACGCCTGGTGCCAAGTCATCACCTTGGGTGATCTTGCGACGTTTGATTTCAAACTTCTTATCGAAGTCTGCTTTCAGCTCTTCATGCTGTTCAGCTAATTGCTCAAGTTCAGTTTGTTTGGTTTCATCGTCAATGACTTGAACCAATACATCTTTACGTGGCAATGCTGCGATTTGTGCTTCAGTGAAACCGGCACTTAATAATAAGTTGCGCGCACGGCTCAATACGCCTTCTTCAAGGATCTTGAACTCTTCGCCTAAGTCTTTACGAGCTTGGGCAATGTGCATTTCTTCGATTTCAATGGCGCGTTTGTCTTTCTCAACGCCGTCACGGGTAAATACCTGCACGTCGATGATAGTACCTTTAACAGAGTTAGGTACACGCAGTGAGCTGTCTTTCACATCAGACGCTTTCTCACCGAAGATGGCGCGCAGTAACTTCTCTTCTGGAGTCAGTTGTGTCTCGCCTTTTGGCGTGACTTTACCTACCAGAATGTCACCACCCTTCACTTCTGCACCGATGTAAACGATACCTGACTCGTCGAGTTTCGACAGAGCAGATTCACCTACGTTTGGAATGTCAGCAGTGATTTCTTCGCTACCCAGCTTGGTATCACGAGCGATACAAGACAGCTCTTGAATGTGGATAGTGGTGAAACGGTCTTCCTGTGCAACACGCTCAGAAATTAAGATCGAGTCTTCGAAGTTGTAACCGTTCCAAGGCATGAACGCGATACGCATGTTCTGGCCAAGGGCTAAGTCACCTAAGTCAGTAGACGGACCGTCTGCTAACACGTCACCACGAACCACTGGCTCACCAACTGAACAACATGGACGTTGGTTGATACAAGTGTTTTGGTTAGAACGGGTGTACTTAGTCAGGTTGTAAATGTCGATACCCGCTTCGCCTGGGCGCAGCTCGTCTTCATTTACTTTAACAACGATACGGCTCGCATCAACGTAATCGATCACACCGCCACGTTTGGCAGCAACAACTACGCCTGAGTCCACAGCTAACGTGCGCTCAATACCAGTACCGACCAGAGGCTTCTCTGATTTCAGTGTTGGTACCGCTTGACGTTGCATGTTCGCACCCATCAATGCACGGTTCGCGTCGTCGTGTTCTAAGAACGGGATCAGAGACGCAGCAACAGAGATGATCTGTTGTGGCGATACGTCCATGTATTGAATGTCAGACGCGCGCATAAAGGTAGATTCACCTTTGTGACGACATGCGATCTGTTCTTCAACCATGCGACCTTGTGAGTCAACTTCGATGTTCGCCTGTGCAATCACATAACGACCTTCTTCAATCGCTGACAAGTATTCCACATCGTCAGTGATCACACCGTCTACCACTTTGCGGTATGGGGTTTCTAAGAAGCCGTAAGAGTTAGTACGGGCAAAGCTCGCTAATGAGTTGATCAGACCAATGTTTGGACCTTCAGGGGTCTCAATTGGACATAAACGACCATAGTGCGTTGGGTGTACGTCGCGGACTTCGAAGCCTGCACGTTCACGGGTCAAACCACCTGGGCCTAGAGCAGAAATACGACGCTTATGCGTTACTTCTGACAGCGGGTTGTTTTGGTCCATGAATTGTGACAGCTGAGAAGAACCGAAGAACTCTTTCACTGCAGCAGAAATTGGCTTAGCGTTGATTAAGTCTTGTGGCATCAGCTCGTTCAGATCGCCTAATGACAGACGTTCACGCACGGCGCGCTCAACACGGACCAGACCAACACGGAATTGGTTTTCAGCCATTTCACCCACAGAACGAATACGACGGTTACCTAAGTGGTCGATATCGTCCACTTCGTCGAAGCCGTTACGGATGTGAATGATGTTCTTCATTACTGCAACGATGTCTTCTTTAGACAGTACGCCGCTACCTTCGTCATCAGGAATGCTGAGACGACGGTTGAACTTCATACGACCTACTTTAGACAGGTCATAACGTTCTTCACTGAAGAATAAGTTTTGGAACAGGGCTTCTGCTGCATCTTTGGTTGGTGGCTCACCAGGACGCATCATGCGGTAGATCTCAACTAACGCTTCTAAGCGGTTAGTGGTTGGATCGATACGCAGAGTGTCAGAGATGTAAGCACCGTGGTCTAGCTCGTTGATGTACAACGTGCTCAGCTCTTTGATGCCTGCCAGTGATAACTTCGCTAAGTCTTCTAAGCTGATTTCACTGTTAGCAGAAACTAATACTTCACCCGTGTCCGGATCGATGTAATCTTGAGCAGCATATTTGCCCACGATGTACTCAACTGGTACTTCGAGCTCAGTGGTGTTGGTTTTTTCGAGTTGGCGAATATGACGTGCAGTCACGCGACGGCCCGCTTCAACCAAGACGGTACCTTCAGCATCCTTGATGTCGTAGCTGGCGGTTTCGCCACGCAGACGCTCAGGTACTAAGGTCATAACCAGAGTATCTTTCTTGATCTTGAATTCAACACGTTCGAAGAACAGGTCGAGGATCTCTTGAGTAGAGTACTCTAATGCGCGCAGAATGATGGTCGCAGGTAATTTACGGCGACGGTCAATACGTACGAACAGCGCATCTTTAGGATCGAATTCAAAGTCTAACCATGAACCACGGTAAGGAATGATACGTGCGTTATACAGCACCTTACCTGATGAGTGGGTTTTACCACGGTCGTGATCGAAGAATACGCCTGGAGAACGGTGTAATTGAGATACGATTACACGCTCAGTACCGTTGATCACAAAGGTACCGTTGTCAGTCATCAATGGGATATCGCCCATGTAGACTTCTTGTTCTTTAATATCTTTTACAGTGCCGGCCGCTGCTTCACGATCATACAACACCATGCGTAACTTAACGCGCAGTGGAGCTGAATATGTAACACCACGGATCTGACACTCTTTCACATCAAAAACAGGCTCGCCAAGCTTATAGCTGACGTATTGCAGTTCTGAATTACCAGAAAAGCTCTTGATGGGAAAAACGCTACGGAAGGCGGCTTCTAAACCGCGCTCACCGGTAGGATCTTGATCGGTGAACTTCTTAAAAGAGTCTAACTGAATAGACAAAAGGTAAGGAATATCCAACACCTGTGGACGCTTACCAAAGTCTTTGCGAATACGCTTCTTTTCAGAATAGGAGTAAACCATGGGTTTCCTCTGCTTGCGAGATGTGACCAAGACTGAACTTATAACAATAGTCATTAAATTCAGCACGTTTGCCCATCACCGTTGATGGCAAGAACCTAACCAGTAATCTCTGCTAGGGACTGCAAAATTTGGCGATAAACGGTGAAAAAAAATCGCCGACGCATATAGCGCAAAAAAGGCCGACGGTTAAAAAACCGCCAGCCTCCACCCAATTGGCTTGGGTGAGTAAGCTAGATAATAGCTTACTTGATCTCTACTGTAGCACCAGCTTCAACCAGTTCTTTCTTCAGAGCTTCAGCTTCTTCTTTAGAAACGCCTTCTTTAACTGCTACTGGAGCAGCTTCAGACATTGCTTTAGCTTCTTTCAGGCCTAAACCAGTTGCGCCACGGATGGCTTTAATTACTGCAACTTTGTTGTCGCCGTGAGCAGTCAGAATTACGTTGAATTCTGTTTGTTCTTCAGCAGCAGCACCTGCATCAGCAGCACCGCCAGCAACTACTGCAGCAGCAGCAGAAACGCCGAACTTCTCTTCCATAGCTTCGATCAGTTCAACAACTTCCATTACAGACATAGCTGCAAAGGCTTCTAAGATTTGGTCTTTAGTGATAGACATAACAAATGTTTCCTATTGTTCTGAATTCAATTTTATTAAGCAGCCAGCTTAAAATTAAGCGGCTTCTTGTTTTTGATCGCGCAGGGCGGCCAGAGTACGAACGAACTTGCCAGCAGATGCTTCTTTCATAGTCATCATTAACTGAGCTAGTGCTTCTTCGTATGTTGGCAGTTTCGCCAAACGATCAATGTCAGCTGCAGGGATGAAATTCCCTTCAAAGGCTGCGCCTTTAACTTCGAAGTTAGCTTGCTCTTTAGCAAAGTCTTTTAACAGACGAGCTGCAGCACCTGGGTGCTCGTTAGAGAAAGCAATCAAAGTTGGGCCAGTGAACGTTTCTGCTAGGCACTCAAATGCAGTACCTTCAACAGCACGACGAGCCAAAGTGTTACGTACTACACGTACATAAACACCAGCTTCGCGAGCTTTTTTACGCAGACCGGTCATAGCACCTACAGTTACACCGCGTGAATCAGCGGCTACTGCAGATAGCGCACCTTTGGCAGCTTCGTTGACTTCAGCAACAATCGCTTTTTTGTCTTCGAGTCTTAATGCCATTGGCTTTACTCCTGGATTCCACCTAGGGTATTCCCTAGTACTTACCATACTAAATACTTATGTATTTAGTGACTTACGGTGCAGATTATCCAGTAAAAAAATTTAGCTGGGGCCTGACACCGTCTACGCAGGAAATTAAGTAAACCGTTAAAGTAAACACCTGCGGTCTTGGACGGAAGCCTAATTAATGATGCATTAAGCATCAAAAACAGGCTTCAACCCACAAAGTGCGCGCATTATAGACTAATGCACGCACCTTGTAAAATTAGTTAGCTGTTTCGAGAGAAGCTTGGTCAACAGCAACACCTGCACCCATAGTGGTAGAGATGCTTACTTTTTTCACGTATACACCTTTTGCAACTGCAGGCTTAGCCTTTTTCAGTGCAGAGATTAACGCTTCCAAGTTTTCTTTCAATTGAACTGGTGTGAAATCCACTTTACCGATAGTAGTGTGGATAATACCGTTCTTGTCGTTGCGGTAACGAACTTGACCAGCTTTGGCGTTCTTAACTGCTTCAGCAACGTTTGGCGTTACTGTGCCAGTTTTTGGGTTAGGCATTAAACCACGTGGGCCTAAGATTTGACCTAACATACCAACAACGCGCATTGCATCTGGAGATGCGATAACTACGTCGAAGTTCATTTCACCAGCTTTGATTTGCTCAGCCAGATCATCCATACCAACGAGTTCTGCACCAGCAGCTTTTGCAGCTTCAGCATTTGCACCTTGTGTAAATACTGCAACGCGAACGTCACGACCAGTACCGTGTGGTAATACAGTAGCACCACGAACGTTTTGGTCTGATTTACGTGGGTCGATACCCAGGTTAACAGCAACGTCAACACTTTCAACGAACTTAGCAGTTGCTAATTCTTTTAACAGAGCAACAGCGTCGTTGATTTCGTATAACTTAGTACCGTCAACTTTCTCGCGGATTACGCGCATGCGTTTAGTTAGTTTTGCCATTATATTAACCCTCTACAACCAAACCCATTGAACGCGCAGTACCTTCGATTGAGCGAGTCATCGCTTCAACATCAGCACCAGTCATATCGGCCGCTTTCAATTCAGCAATTTCTTGAATCTTAGCACGAGCGATAGTACCTACTTTCTGAGTGTTTGGACGTGGAGAACCTGATTTCAGGCCTGCAGCAGTCTTCAGTAAGTAAGAAGCTGGTGGAGTCTTAGTTTCGAAAGTGAATGAACGGTCACTGTATACAGTGATCACGACTGGAATAGGCATGCCTTTTTCCATTTTTTCTGTACGGGCGTTGAACGCTTTACAGAATTCCATGATGTTCACACCTTTCTGACCCAGAGCTGGACCAACTGGTGGTGAAGGGTTCGCAGAACCTGATTTCACTTGTAGCTTAATATAAGCATCAATCTTTTTTGCCATCTGACATTTCCTCAGTTTGGGTTCAAACGCGCATCAGCGACATGCCGACGTGCTCCCCCGAAAACAACGGGTGCGGATTATATAGAAATCCGCACCCGTTGCCAAACGGATTTTTGTATTTAATTTAATCAGCCTTTTTCGACTTGACTAAAATCGAGCTCAACAGGTGTAGAACGACCAAAGATCATTACCGACACTTTTACGCGGCTCTTGTCATAATCCACTTCTTCAACAGTACCGTTAAAGTCAGCAAATGGACCATCACAAACACGCACCACTTCGCCCGGCTCGAAAATAACACGGTGAGTCGGTGAAGCTGTGGTTTCTTGTAAGCGACGCAGAATTGCATCCGCTTCTCTATCTGAAATTGGGGCAGGACGATCAGAAGTTCCGCCAATAAAGCCTAAAACACGCGGGATGCTTTTGACTAAATGCCAGCTGTCATCGTTCATTTCCATCTGGACTAGAACATAACCAGGGAAAAACTTACGCTCACTCTTACGACGCTGGCCTGCACGCATTTCAATGACTTCTTCAGTCGGAACCAATACTTCGCCGAAGTACTCTTCCATGCCGTGCATTTTAATGTATTCAATCAGTGACTTACAAACTCGGCTTTCATAGCCTGAGAATGCCTGCACTACATACCATCTTTTTTTAGCTTCTTTAGCTTCAGTCATTCGAGGTGCCTATACGCCAGTGATGAAATTGACAATGTGCATTAACACTGCATCTAAACCCCATAAAACAAGGGCTAAAATACCTGTTGCAGCAAGGACAATAAAAGTGGTGTTAAGCGCTTCTTGACGTGTTGGCCATACGACCTTGCGCACTTCAATTTGCGACTCACGAGCGAACGCTAAGGCTTTCTTACCCTTTTCTGTTTGCAGGGCAATAAAACCAGCAATAGCGAATGCAACGATAACAGCCAGTGCACGGATCACGGCACTTGTCTCGCTATACATTTGATTGCCAATAACAGCAGCGGCCAGCAATAGGATCGCTAAACCCCACTTCACGATATCCAGAGAGTTAGTCTGGTTTTCAGTATTTGTTGTCATCGGTTATTCCGTTACTCAATACGGCCTGAGCTTGAGCACAATAATTAGGGACATACGACCCAGTTACAATACGCTTTAGATACTCTGCATTCCGAATACCCTTAGAAACGCATGTTGCATAAGCTCAGGGTCAAAAATCGGCCATAGATTGTATTCTTATTCGACTTTGTAAGCAAGGATGCACAGCCGTTGCAACCCACAAAACCTAGTAAATAATCGACTTAAACAAAAAAGGAAGCCGAAGCTTCCTTTTTCAGTACTATATCTAAGTTCGCAATTAAGCGATGATCTTAGCTACAACACCGGCACCTACTGTACGGCCACCTTCACGGATTGCGAAGCGTAAACCTTCGTCCATCGCGATTGGGCAGATCAGAGTCACTTTCATCTTGATGTTGTCGCCTGGCATTACCATCTCTACGCCTTCTGGCAGTTCGATAGTACCAGTCACGTCAGTTGTACGGAAGTAGAACTGTGGACGGTAGCCTTTGAAGAA
>NZ_JAKILE010000026.1:0-16440 GCF_023283775.1 Shewanella seohaensis | reverse complement strand
CGTTAACGAGTGCGACTCAAGATGCAGCCTATAGCTACACCTTAGTCGCAACAGACAGCGACGTGGGAGACAGTCTCACCTTAAGTACCGTGACCTTACCAAGCTGGCTGAGCTTTAATACGGCGACGGGCGTGCTGAGTGGTACCCCAACTAACGCTAATGTGGGTAGCCATGCAGTATTGTTACGTGCCACGGACGGAGATGGTCTGACGATTGACCAGAGCTTTACGATTGTGGTGGCGAACGTCAACGATGCACCGACCATCAGTTCAACCGCACTCACCAGTGCCACTCAAGATGCAGCCTATAGCTACACCTTGGTGGCGACGGACAGCGATGTGGGCGACAGTCTGACCTTAAGCGCGGTGACCTTACCAAGCTGGCTGAGTTTTAATGTGGCGACGGGCGTGCTGAGTGGTACGCCGACTAACACTAACGTGGGTAACCATTCGGTAGCGTTACGAGCAACGGATGTTGATGGCTTAACCGCAGACCAGAGCTTTACGATTGTGGTGGCGAACGTCAATGATGCACCGACCATCAGTTCAACCGCACTCACCAGTGCCACCCAAGATGCTGCCTATAGCTACACCTTGGTGGCGACGGACAGCGATGTGGGAGACAGTCTGACTTTAAGTGCAGTCACACTGCCAAGCTGGCTGAGTTTTAATGCGGCGACGGGCGTGCTGAGTGGTACCCCGACTAACACTAACGTGGGTAACCATGCGGTGGTGCTACGCGCCACAGACGTGGATGGTTTAACGGCCGACCAGAGCTTTACGGTTGTGGTGGCGAATGTTAACGATGCACCAGTTGCGACCAATCAGACAGTGACGCTAGAAGAAGATAGTTCGCTGATGATTACGTTTGCCGCTGAGGATGCCGATAATGATCCTCTGACCTATGAGATCACCGCGCAACCTGCCTCTGGTACCTTAGAGCAACATGGTAGTGTCTGGCTCTATACGCCTGAGAAGGATTTTAATGGTACTGATTCTATTAACTTTATTGCCAAAGATGCAGAGTTAAGCTCGGAGCCTGCGACTGTCACCATTACGGTTACGCCTGTGAACGACGATCCTCAAGCGGTCGATGACAGCTATACCTTAACCAGCACCCCCAATGACACCTATTCGCTGGTGGTGTTGGCAAACGATGTGGATGTCGATGGTGACACCTTAACCATTGATGGTGCCGCTGCGGATATTGGCAGTGTGCAAATCACTGCTGATGGACTCAGTTTTACCGCGCCCGAGGCTTATGTGGGGCCTGTTGCACTGCGTTATACCATTAGCGATGGCAACAAAGGCCGAGCAACCGCCAAAGTGAATGTGCTGATTGAAGGCGCTGACTCAGCGAATCAACCCGTGATCATCCTACCTGATGATGTGGAGGTGAATGCGACTGGCCTGTTTACGCGGGTGAAACTCGGTTTTGCCAAGGCGGTTGACCGTAATGGGCACCCATTACCTGTATCGCTGGTGAATAAGAGCTTGTTCTTCGCACCTGGCAACTACTTAGCCTATTGGCAGGCAGTTGACGGCGAAGGTAATAAGGCGATTAAAGCGCAGAAGATCAAAGTCAATCCATTAATTTCACTGAGCAAAGATCAAGTCGTTGCTGAAGGTAATCAAGTGACTGTGAGTGTTCACCTCAATGGTGAGGCGCCAAACTATCCATTGAGTATTCCATACACAGTATCCGGTTCAGCCGATAGCAGCGACCATGATTTGGTTGATGGTGTTGTCGAGATAACCTCGGGTCAAATGGCAGAAATCCACTTTACTACTCTGAACGATGGTGTGACCGAAGGGAATGAAGAGGTGCTTATCAGCCTAGATTCAAGCCTGAATCTTGGTAGTAAGCAGCAGACTCAAGTGGTGATTACCGAAGCCAATATTGCACCACAGGTCAGTTTAGCGGTGACTCAAGCTGGCCAGCAGCAAGTCATTGTCGCGCAAAATGGCGGTGATGTGCATATTCGTGCCACTGCCTCCGATGCCAATGAGCAAGATACATTGACGCTGACGTGGGCAAGCGGCGCATTAAGCTTGCAAGCGGATGCGACAGGTATGACATTCTCTCCAGCCGCGGTGTCACCGGGGATTTATCCTGTGAGCCTAACGGTGACCGATGATGGTTCGCCTGTGCTGTCGAGTACCGAAACAGTGTACATCGTAGTGCGTCCAAGTTTAGCCGCATTGACGAGTGCCGATACGGATGGCGATTTAATTCCCGATGATCAAGAAGGCTATAGCGACAACGATCGTGATGGCATCCCAGATTATTTGGATGCAAATAACGACTGTAATGTGATGCCTGAAGGTGAATTGCAGCCAGTCTACTTCTTGGCCGAAGGGCAGGCGGGCGTCTGTTTACGTTTGGGGAATATTGCCCTAAGCCGTGGACAGAGCGGCGTGCAGCTACAGCCAGAAGCCGTGGCTGAAGATGCTTTAGCAGCCAATGTTGGCGGTATTTTCGACTTTATCGCCACGGGCCTACCACAACAGGGTCAAAGCTATAGCTTGGTATTGCCACAACGTTCGCCCGTTCCTGCGAATGCCGTCTATCGCAAGTTCAATGCTCAAGCGGGCTGGCGAGACTTTGTGATTGATGCAAACAACATTGTCGCCAGTACCGAGGGTGAGCGTGGTTTCTGCCCGCCACCGGGGGATAGCCGTTGGACGCCGGGATTAACTGAAGGCCATTGGTGTGTGCAGTTGACCATCGAAGATGGCGGCCCTAACGATGATGATGGTGTGGCTAACCGTACTATTGTTGACCCAAGTGGTGTTGCTGTGATGCTCAATGGTAACCACTTACCTGTCGCCAATCCCGACTCCGCAGCAATTGCTTGGAACCAGAGTATTGATGTGAATGTGCTTGCCAACGATACGGATAGCGATGGGGATAGTTTGAGCGTCACACAAGTGATTAGTGAGTTTGGCACCGTCACAGTGTTAGCGGATCAACGGATCAGTTACATGCCGGCGGCAGACTTTATCGGCACCGATGTGTTGGTGTATAGCATTACCGATGGCAAAGGTGGTACGGCAAGTAGTGAGCTGACGATAGTGGTGAATGGCAACACTGCACCTGTGACTGTCGACGACAGCGCCGCCACCGATGATCGTACCAGCCTGCTTATCGATGTGCTAAGTAATGACACTGATGTGGATGGTAATACGTTGACCCTGCTAAGTGCGACGGCTCAACAAGGCACTGTGACTATTGAGGCGAATAAACTGCGCTATATCCCTAAAACAGGATTCGATGGTGTGGATACCGTGACCTATAGGATTAGCGACGGCCAAGGTGGTGAAGCGACGGGGCAAGTGCTTATCACGGTGAAAGCCTATCAAGAGGTCATTATCGATAATAAATCGGGAGGAGGTAGTATGACCTTATGGGCGTTGGCATTTATTTTGGTATGCGCGATGTTGCGTCGCCGTGAGTTACAGCGATTGGCCTTAGGCTGCCTGTTATTGCTCAGTGTGACGCAACAGGCGCAGGCAACAGACTGGTATGTTGAGGGTTTTATTGGCCAAGCTCAGGCCGATAAAACACTGCCTGAGTTGAATATCCAAGTGGGAGAGGGACAGCTCCTCAACGTCGATGACTCGGATACTGCTTTTGGGGTGAGTCTGGGTTATCAATGGACGCCGACCGTAGCGTTAGAACTGGGCTATGCCGATTTTGGTGAAGGAAGTGCGAGAATTAAGGGCGCAACGCTAACGCCGGAGCAATACCATGAGTTGGTGAAAGCCGTCACTCCAGTCCTTGCCGATGGGGTTACGTTGGGCTTGAGATTTACCTTGCTGCAGCATCAAGGCTGGCGTTTTGAGGTGCCCGTTGGCTTGTTCCATTGGCAAGCGGATATTAGTAGTAGCATGGGCAATACCACGATCAAGACCGACTTAGATGGCACAGATTGGTATGCGGGAGTGCGTTTCAGTTACCAATTTAGTGATGCTTGGTCTGTAGGCTTAGGTTATCAATACATTGATATTGAACCGAATGACCTATTGAGCTATCAACTCAATCTGCGTTATCAGTTTTAGTTTATGTCGACATTAAAAGGGGCTTAGCCCCTTTTTTGTTGGTGAATTTTCGCGATAAAAAGCAGAAAATTTTAACCGCTTCTCCTTTGTCGTGGCTGAGTATGTGATTTAAATCCCATGGCTTGGATGGTGGTCTTTGGAATAGCCGCACTAAATTCAGGTTGTAGATTAAAGACAGGATAGTAAGATTGTCACTTATCCTAGTTTGTTTGTTGCTATTTTTATCCAGGGGCAGTTATGTCGCAGCGGCACCATAAGCCGGAAATCTTACATACCGAAGTTGTCGCTAAGAGCCGCTTGTTTCAAATTGAACAGGTCCATCTTAAATTCTCCAACGGTGTCGAGCGCCAGTATGAGCGGATGAAAGGTGGTAGTCGTGGTGCTGTGATGGTGGTGCCCATTCATCAAGGTAACATGCTGTTAGCCCGTGAATATGCCGCTGGCACCGACAATTACGAGCTAGGTTTTCCTAAGGGATTAATAGACCCAGGTGAGCAAGCTATCGAAGCGGCCAATCGAGAATTGCAGGAAGAAATCGGTTTTGGGGCGCGTAAGCTGACATTGTTGAAAGAACTTAGCCTTGCGCCGGGTTATTTCTCTAGCAAGATGCAAATTTTCATAGCAGAAGATTTATATGAAAGCCGGCTCGAAGGCGATGAGCCAGAACCCATAGATGTCGTGCCTTGGGCGTTGGCCGAGTGGGAAGCGTTACTCGATAATAGCGATTTTTCCGAATCTCGTAGTGTGAGCGCATTGTTTTTAGCGCAGAAACACCTACAACTTAAATAATCTTTTTCGTTAAAGCGTTCAGCAACTGAGTGCTTGTAAATCATTCGCGAAGTTTGCGATTGGAGTGGTTATGAAGCCAGAAGAGTTAATCGACGAGGTGATTGCGATAGCAACGGATGCGGGTCGCACTATTCGTGAGATTTACCTCAAGGGTAATTTTGAGCGAGAAACCAAGTCTGATAATACCCCTGTCACCTCGGCGGACCTAGCGGCGAATAAGCTGATCTGTGAACGCTTAGCCGCATTGACGCCCGATATTCCTATCCTGTCTGAAGAGGCTGCCGATATTCCCCTAAGCGTGCGTGAAGGCTGGAAACGTTATTGGTTAGTCGACCCTCTCGATGGCACGGGGGAGTTTATTGCCGGTAGTGGTGACTTTTCGGTGATCATCGCGCTGGTGGAACACAATCGTCCGGTGATGGGTGTGGTGTATGTGCCGATGACGCAGGTGTGCTACTACGCTATCGCGGGATTAGGTGCCTATAAACGGACCGATAAGCAAGAAGTGCGTATTAGTAGTCGGCAAATTGAGCACCGTGAGCAAGTTTCCCTAAGGTTAGCGGTGAGTCGTCGTCAGGACCCTCAATCTGTGTTGACCCTGTTCAATCAGCCTAAGCACTGTGAGCTGGTGGTCATGGGCGGTGCGGCCCTGAAGAGCTGTCTGGTTGCCGAAGGACGCGCCGATTGTTATGTGCGAGTCGGGCCGACAGGTGAGTGGGACACTGGCGCCGCGCAGATTATTATTGAGGAGGCGGGTGGCCAGCTCATGGATACCGAGCTGCAGCCTTTAACCTATAACGAGCGTGAAACGCTTGAAAATCCTAACTTTATTGTTGTTGGTGCGCCCAATTTAGAGTGGGATAAGATTTTAATTGGTGAATAGTTTTACATGCAGTCTATCCGTCCAGTATTAAAGTCAGAGTTAGCCGATGTTTTTCAACTTGAGCAGGCTATCTTTGGCGATCATTGTTATCCCGATTTTTTCTTCCGCCAAGGGTTTGATTGTTGGCCTGAGCAGTTTCTGGTTGCCCTAGATGATGGCGGGGAGCTTTTAGGCTATTTGCTCTGCGCTCAAAGTAGCGACCCTGCCTGTATGTGGATTCTATCCGTGGCGGTGAGTGAGCAAGCCCGCGGCCAAGGCATTGGTAAACAATTAATCCAACAATGTTTAAGCCAACTACCACCTCAGGTGAAGCGGGTGGATTTAACCGTCGATCCCCATAATCCTGCCCATGGTTTATACCAACGTTTAGGATTTGTCGATACCGACTTCGAAACGGACTATTTTGGCGCCGGGGCCGATAGGGTCGTAATGAGTTATCACTGCCGCTAGGTAAAAGTTCAATGTCGAAACGGTGTCCTCGATTGAGGCCGCCGTTTTTTTATGCGCTAAAAGTTAAATTTCTCCAAGGTTCCCATCGAGTGAATACCTCAGAATTAGCCCTTCTTCCCTCATTTTTATGCCTTTTATTTCATGCTGTACGCAAAATAAACTTATTTTGAACGTTGTTTTTTATTTTTGAGGCTGTTAGTCTCACAGCATTCAACAGGGAGTGAGACCTATGGCGAGACGCAAAGAACATAGTCATGATGAGATTCGTGCTATGGCAATAGAGGCGGCAATGGCACTGCTGCAGCAGCAAGGGACACAAGAACTGAGTTTACGCAAGATTGCTAGCCAGATTGGCTATGTGCCGAGTACCTTAATCAATATCTTTGGTAGTTATAACTACCTACTGTTAGCCGTTTCTGAGGCAACGTTGCAGGCGCTGATGCATGAGCTCTCCGAGGTAAATGCAGAGAGTAGTCGCAATCAAATCATCAGCATGGCGCAAAAATACGCTGAGTTTGCTCATGCACAGCGCCAATGTTTTAAGTTGGTATTTGAACTGCAGTTACTCGACAGTGAACCTTTGCCCGAATCCCAAGGCCAACTTATCGCGGGTTTATTTAGTTTAATTGAACGTGAGTTAGCCCTGTTGTTCCCCAATAAGACTGTCGAGCAGCAACTCCAAATGAGTCGAGTACTCTGGGGCGGCATTCACGGCCTCACCGCCTTATCACTGGATAATAAATTGTTTGCCGATACGGCATCTTTACCCGCTTTGTTAGAAAGTCATGTGACTGGGTATTTACAGGGAATGGGTTATCAGAGGGAAGCATCATGCTGCTAACAAAACGTTTTTTACCGTATTTTGCTACCCAATGCCTTGGGGCTCTTAACGACAATATCTATAAAAATGTGTTGTTGCTGCTGGTTACCTTCAGCCAAGTCAACGATTTACCAATTAGTGTCGATATGTTTGTCAATTTGGCGGCGGGGGTATTTATTCTGCCGTTTTTCCTGTTTTCGGCCCATGCAGGCGTGGTGGCCGACAATATGGATAAGGCCAAACTTATCCGTCGCTTAAAACTGCTCGAAGTCATCATTATGTTCAGCGCCGCCGCGGCCATCGTGAGCGAAAATTACATGATGATGTTATTACTGTTGTTTTTAACTGGTAGTCAGTCAGCCTATTTTGGCCCAGTCAAATATTCCCTATTACCTCAAGCCTTAAAAGAGGATGAGTTAGTGACGGGCAATGCCTGGGTTGAGATGGGGACGTTTCTGTCTATCTTGATTGGTACCTTGAGTGCCGGGATTTTAGTATCTGAAAACAATGCCACCCTATGGTCGGCCATCACGGTCGCGAGCCTTGCCTTGGCGGGGTATCTATCTAGCCGCGCGATCCCTGCTTTACCGCCGCAGGGCACAGTAGAAAAAATCCAATTTCGCCCATTATCAGGCACTTGGCGCACCATAAAGAAGGCGCGTCAAACGCCTTCGATTTGGATGGCTATCCTCGCCATTAGCTGGTTCTGGTTCTTGGGGGCCACATATCTGACCCAATTCCCTAACTTTGCTAAGCTGCATTTGCATTCTGGCGCGACCGTGGTGTCGCTGCTGCTGGGGATGTTCTCTATCGGGATTGCGGTGGGCTCCTTTGTCTGTGAGCGTTTTTCCTTTGGCCATGTGGAGTTAGGCTTGCTGCCCTTTGGGGTGCTTGGGTTAACTGTATTTGGTGTGGACTTGCTTTGGGCGATTCCCCCTGCACCTGCGGATGCGCAGTTTGTCTATGGCTTACACTCCTTTATTGCCGAGCAGAAGCATTATCGAGTGATGTTGGACTTCTTTATGATTGGTGTCAGCGGCGGTCTATTTATCGTGCCTCTGTATGCCTTTATTCAAGCGCGTTCCGCTAAGGGAGAATGTGCGCAAGCGATTGCCGCGAATAACATTATGAACTCGCTGTTTATGGTGGCGTCGGCGTTGTTGTCTATGCTGTTACTCGGGGTGGCTGGCTTGAGTATTCCACAGTTATTCTTACTGCTGGCGGTGATGAACTTTGTGGTTGCACTTTACGTGTATTCGCAGGTGCCTGAGTTCACACAACGATTTATCAGTTACTTACTCAGCCATGTGATGTATCGAGTGACTGTGACTGGACGAGAAAAGATCCCTAAAGAAGGCGCTGGCATCATAGTCTGTAACCATGTGAGCTATGTGGATGCGTTAATCATTATGGGAGCCTCGACCCGGCCGATTCGTTTTGTGATGGATAAATCGATCAGTGAAATTCCGGTGCTGAAATACCTGTTCCGCCATGCTGGGGTGATCCCGATTTGTTCGCCGCGCCAGAGTGAGACCACTTACAATCAAGCTTTTGAATCAATTCATGAAGCGTTAGCGAATGGCGAGTTGGTGTGTATCTTCCCTGAAGGTCGTTTAACCCCCGATGGTGAACTTGGTGAGTTCCGTCCCGGTATCGATAAAATCTTGGCCCGCGATCCCGTGCCCGTGATCCCTATGGCACTCAATGGTCTGTGGGGTTCTTACTTTAGTCATAAGGATGGCCATGCATTGACCACAATGCCGAAACGCTTTTGGTCCAAGGTATCGGTGAGCTTAACGGATGTGGTGGATGGGCAAAAGGCTGATCGGCACTCGCTCAGGGATAGTGTCGCGAATCTACTCAATAAGTCCTAACTTGACGAGATAGATAAAGAAAACCGTGGCAGTTAGCACACGGTTTTCTTGTTTTTAGCCTTTTGAGTGGTGGCTATTCAACGGATCGTTATTCCGCTGATAGTTATCTCGCTGATAGTTATCCAGCCACTCATGCGTGGCTTGGTGACTCCCTCTAAACAGAATATTGCCGGCTTTTTTCTGCAACTGGTATTCGTACATGGGGTCGTAATACTTGTGCAGTAGCAGGCTTATCCAAGCCAAATGCTGTGAGGTTTGGTTTTGATTAAGTTGCTGAGACAGTGCTTGCTGCATGATGTCTTGCAACTCTTGATATTGCTTACCGCCAAGACGTTTGCGAATGCTGCCAAGACTCTGTAATAGGTAGTGGCTAAAGGCTTCGAAACCTGCCTCTAAGCCGAGACGCTCGATAAATCCTCGGTGCATTTTATGAACGTACTCATCGAGTAAGCGAGTGAGCCTGATGTCATCGTCTTCTTCGAGTACTACAATATCGGCCGTCTGCATGGCGCTATAAAAGCTTTGCGGCAGCGCCGAGCGGCCAATCAAAAAGCTTTCATCCTCGAGCAACAAACAGGCGTGATTACCTAATTGATGGTGTAACAGGGCAATGGCGAGCCGATTTTCAAAGTTAATTTGTGTTGGTTGTGGGTCGATGTTTTTTCCAAAGCTCGAGCCTCTGTGATTTGCTATGCCTTCGAGATCGATTGCTTCTTTACGTCGTTTTAAAAAATCGGTTTTACCGCTTCCCGTCATACCGCTCAGGCTTAGCAAGGGTTGCAGACTTGGCGCCGCCTCAATTACACCAATTAAATATTGGCGCATGCCTTTGTAGCCGCCCTGCACATAAGGCACGGTAACGCCTGCTTTTTGCAGCCATTGCTGAGTTAACTGTGAGCGTAGCCCGCCGCGAAAGCAGTAAAGATAAGCTTGGGGGTGGGCCGATAAAAAGTTTAACCAAGCATCAATACGCTGTTGTTTTACCACGCCATGCACGAGGGAATGGCCCAGGGCTATCGCGGCTTGCTGTCCTTGCTCTTTGTAGCAAGTGCCGACTTTTTCCCTTTCCTTATCAACCATTAACGGCAGATTTACCGAGGAAGGAAAAGCACCGCGGTCAAACTCGATTGGCGCTCTTAAGTCGATTAATGGCTGCCCAGCGATAAAGATATCGTGATATTGCTGGGCGGGGATGAGCTTAGTTGTCATTAACACAGCACCACATTGGCGGTGGAGGTGGGCGTTTCTAGCGAACCAATACAGATAGGCTCAATCTGATGGGTATTCAGCAGTGCCACCAGTTCCGCTTCGGCTTCACTCGACACAGCCACTAACAAGCCGCCACTGGTTTGTGGGTCACACAAAATGGCTTTTTGATGATCGGTAAGTGCGGGCAAGTGTTCGCCACAACTGTCGTAGTTACGATGGGTTCCACCGGGTATACAGCCTTGCGCTAGATAGTCGAGGGCACGCGGCAAGAGTGGTACCAAATCGAGGTCAAGTTTAGCGGTGAGTTTAGCGCCTTGGCATACTTCCAGTAGGTGGCCCGCAAGCCCAAAACCTGTGACATCGGTGAGGGCATTCACGCCTTTAATTTTAGCGATTTTGGCGCCTATGCTATTGAGCTGGCACATGGCATTGACTGCAATTTGGCTATCTTCATCTTTGAGCTTCTTCTGCTTTTGTGCCGTGGTGAGAATGCCAATACCGATTGGTTTAGTGAGATACAAACGATCGCCCGCTTTTGCTGTATCGTTTTGTTTTAAATCCGTCAGGGCGATTTGCCCTGTGACCGCAAGGCCAAAGATTGGCTCAGGCGCATCGATACTGTGACCACCGGCCAGCATTATCCCAGCTTCCATACAGGCTTGACGGCCACCATCGACTACTTGCTGTGCGATCTCGGCGGGGAGTTTGTTCACTGGCCAGCCTAATATCGCAATCGCCATCATGGGCGTACCACCCATGGCATAGATATCGCTAATGGCATTGGTGGCGGCGATACGGCCAAAGGTAAAGGGGTCATCTACGATTGGCATAAAAAAGTCGGTGGTACTGATAATGCCGATTTCATCATTGAGCTTATAAACGGCTGCATCATCACGGCTTTGATTGCCAACCAACAGGTTAGGATCGGTAAATACAGGCAGCTGCGAGGCAAGAATCGTAGTCAGTACTTTAGGGGAAATTTTACAGCCGCAGCCGGCACCATGACTATATTCTGTGAGTTTAATGCTATCGGCGGAAGATACAGCGGAATTCGACATGAGCCCTACATCCTGTAAAAAGTGATTGAGGCATCATCATAATAGGATACGGCCACCATGCAAGGCGGCCGTATGATTTTTACCGAGAATTGTGGTCTAGCTATAACTTGCCGTGAGGCTCTTCCAGCTTTTTTGCTGAGTCAGGAATCGTGTCTTCAATTCTTCGACTTGCAGTAACAACTGTTGATCGACCAGTTGCTTACGTTTGGCTTCTAACAGCGCCTTTTTCGCCTGATAGTATTCGAGTAAATGTTCCTTCATTAACTCGTATTCCTGTTGGATTTTCTCAATCACTTCATCGGCATTGGGCAGATGGATCACTTTATTTTTGGCATTCAGCAGTTGCATCTGTAAGCGTGCGCTCTCAATCCGTTCCTGTGGACTGGTGCGTAAGTCTTTGGCTAATCCAACCCAAGATAACGCCTTAATCAACCACTTAGTCGGATCGTAATGCCACCACTTAATGCCGTTACGGTAATCGTTTTCGAAGATATGGTGGAAATTATGGTAACCCTCACCGTAGGTCAACATCGCCAGAAAACCGTTGTCACGGGCGGTGTTTTTATCGGTATAAGGTTGGCTACCCCACACGTGGGCGAGGGAGTTGATGAAGAAGGTGCAGTGATGCACAACGACTAAGCGCAGTAATCCAGCCATCAGCAACATGCCAGCGATATTACCAGTGAACCAGCCGAGTAGCGCGGGCAAACCAATGTTCATCAGAATGACGAGGGCGAGATAGTGCTTGTGTTGCCACATCACGATACGGTCGTTCTGCAAATCACGCACGTTTTGGTAGTCATGGTAGCGTTGGGCTTGGTATTCGCGCAGCATCCAACCGATATGGCTGTACCAGAAACCCATGTTAGCCGAGTAGGGGTCTTTATCATTGTCATCAACATGCTTATGGTGCACACGATGATCGGATGCCCAATGTAATGCACTGTTTTGTAATGCTAATGCACCGCCAAGCGCGTAGAGGAAACGTACCGCAGGGTGAGCTTTATAGGCCTTGTGCGACCAGAGTCTATGGTAACCGGCTGTGATCGACAGACCACTTGCAAAGGCTAACACTACAAAAGCAATCCATTCGCTGGCGCCGAAACCCTGGGTTAGGCCATACCAAGGAACGAGGATAACTGCACTGAGGAAGGTGAGGCTAAAGAGGATGACATTTAGCCAGATGATAGGGGGTTTATTCATTATAGTTTCCAATATCCGCATTTGAGCGTACAACTGTAAGCTAATTTAGCCTAGCAATCTTGTTTGGTCAAGGTGGGTGGGGCTGTGTTTCAGACGCAAAAGCGGTATTATCGCGTCATTACATTCAGTTAGCGGATTGAAGAATGGGTATTCGTGCACAGCAAAAAGAGAAAACTCGGCGGGCATTGGTCGATGCGGCGTTTAACCAGCTCAGTGCTGAGCGAAGTTTCTCTAGCTTAAGCTTGCGAGAGGTGGCGAGGGAAGCCAACATTGCGCCCACATCCTTTTATCGTCATTTTAAGGATATGAATGAGCTTGGGTTGACCATGGTCGACGAAGGCGGGCTCACCCTAAGACAGATGATGCGAAAGGGGCGACAACGTGCCGAAGCCGGGGGCAGTGTGATCCGCATTTCTGTGGATACCTTTATGGAAGTACTTGATTCTAATCCAAACGTTTTCAGAATCTTATTACATGAGCGTTCAGGGACTTCGGCGGCCTTCCGCGCGGCGGTAGCCCGTGAGATTGAACATTTTATCTCTGAACTGGCCCATTACACCGAAGCGACGGCGGGCCGTACGCCTATGTTGGCTAGAGCACAGGCTGAAGCGTTAGTGACCTTAGTGTTTAACGCCGGAGCGTCGGCACTGGATATGAAGCGCGCCGATCGTAAAGTGCTCGCCGATCAACTGGTGATGCAATTACGTATGGTGGCGAAGGGCGCCGAAGCCTTACAACATAAGGTTGAGCATCGTTAAGTTAAATTGTGATTTAGTCTAAAAATAAAGGAGCCAATGGCTCCTTTATTTTTAGATACATAGAGTCGCTTAACGACGCTCAAGCAGTACACCTGTTTCCATATGATCGGTATAAGGGAACTGATCAAACAGGGCAAAACGGGTGACTTTATGGGTCTGATTTAATTGCTGCAAATTGTCTTTCAAGGTGTCGGGATTACAAGAGATATACAGGATCCGCTCATAACCTTGCACTAACTCCAACGTCGCAGGGTCAATACCTGCTCGAGGTGGGTCGACAAAAATGGTGTTGCAGACATAGCTATCCAAATCTATGCCTTCTAAGCGTCTAAAGCTGCGCTTTTTCGCCATGGCATCGCTAAATTCTTCCGCCGACATACGGATAATCTGCAGATTATCGATATTGTTGACTTCAATATTGTACTGGGCAGCATCGACTGAAGGTTTAGCCAACTCGGTCGCGAGCACGCGATTAAAGTTTTGTGCCAGCGTGATGGAGAAGTTGCCATTACCACAGTAAAGTTCGAGTAAATCGCCTTGGCTGTGTTGAGTCACATCGATAGCCCACTCCAACATCTTGATCGCTACCTTAGCATTTGGCTGGGTAAAGCTGTTTTCGATTTGTTTGTAATGGAAAACTCTGTCATTCACTTGCAGTGACTCAACCACAAAGTCTTTATCTAAATCGATTTTCTGTTTGCGCGCACGGCCAATGATATTGACCTTAAATTGGCTGCTCAATCTGGCTTTAAGTGCGGCGGCTTCGCTGCGCCATTGGTCATCAAGCTGTCTGTGATACAGCAGTGACACTAAAATCTCACCACTGAGCGTTGATAAAAAATCAACTTGGAAGAGTTTATGACGTAGGCTGTGGTTTGGTTTTAACTCGGCGATCAGCGCCGCCATCATCTGATTGATTAAGGCACTTGCGGGTAAGTATTGATCGCAACGAACTTTGTCGTTCAATACTTTATCGAACATGTAATAGTATAAATCGTCGCCCTCGTGCCATACGCGAAACTCGGCACGCATCCGATAGTGGGCAGGTTCTGAGGCAAACACTTCAACACTCGGTGTCTCAAATTGGGCAAAGGCCTGCTCTAGCTTGATACGCTTTGCCGTTAGTTGCGCATCATAGGTCGTGGGATCCATTGCTGCTAAGTTCATTGTCGATTCACCGTGGCTGTAAATTGGGGCGCAAATTTTATACTAGGTGACACGAATGTCCAGCATCTTGGTTTTGCGGTTTGAGCAAAGCTGTGGGAAAATCCGCCCGCGCATGGGGCAACGAATTAACTGGAGACGGGCTTGTCGCAACCAATATTAGTATTCGATTCTGGCATCGGCGGTCTATCCGTATTGGCCGAAATTCGCAAACTGCTCCCACATCACGATTACTGCTATTTATTCGATAATGCCAGATTGCCCTATGGCGAATTGGAAGAGCAGGAACTTATCTCGGGTTGTGTTGCGCTCATCGACCAAGTCGTCGAGTGTACCCACGCCGCCATTGTTGTCGTAGCTTGCAATACCGCGAGTACTGTTGTGCTGCCCGCGCTGCGTGCCACTCTATCTATTCCTGTGGTGGGTGTTGTCCCTGCCATTAAACCCGCGGCGCAGTTATCTAAAAGTAAGCGTATCGGTTTGCTGGCCACTCCTGGTACGGTCAAGCGTCACTATACCTACGAACTCATTAGTCAATTTGCCGATGATTGCCACGTTGAGCTGTTCGGATCTTCCGAATTAGTGCTGATGGCCGAACAGAAGATTGCCACCGGCCAATTAGATATGGCGCGGTTAACACAGGTGCTATCGCCCATCGTCGAAGCGGACTTAGATGTACTGGTGCTTGGATGTACTCACTTCCCCATGCTGCGTGATGAACTGCAACAGGTATTAGGTAAAGGTGTCACCTTGCTCGATTCTGGAGAGGCTATCGCCAAGCGAGTCAAAACCTTGTTGGCTGAGACTAAGAGTGAGGAGCAAGTTCAGGAAGACGCGCATAGTAATTTACTTATGCAGGCGTTTTATACTAAAGCAGAAATCAGTAAGGGATTAGCGGCTACGTTAGTCGATTGTGGCTTTTCAACCCTAGAGCGAATCACCACAATCAACTCAAACGGATAAATTAACGCGGATTATTCATCGGTACCTGTACGGTCGGCAGCTTCCGAATCTTGAGTCTTCGCTTCTCTAACCTTCAAGGTTCTTTCTTGGAAGTTAAAATCGTTCAATTTGACCATCGCCTTTTGAGCTCCCGCTTCGGACATTTCCACAAAGCCGAACCCTTTACGACGTCCCGTTTTGCGATCACGTACTAAACGTACTGAGTTGACGGGGCCGAACTCACCAAACAGAACCTTTACTTCACCCTCATGGACACGATAAGGCAAGTTGCCTACATAGAGTGTCATAGTCGGGCCAACATATTGCTCATCTGCACCTTGAGCTTGGTTTGTCTCAGGGACAAATTTAAAAACGAGAGTAGTAATGATAACGCCAGCAACAAAAGCGATGTACGCAGGTAATGTAGTTGCAAATTGAGATAGCGCGATTGCGCCGAGAATGGCAATAACCAAAACAATAAGAAATGACTTTTGCATATAAATGCTCTCTGAATGAAATAGAAAATGATAAATAACTGTTAACAGCAAGTCATATGGTAATGAATTATTTACTTTTACACTAGACCACTGCCGAAAAATTGAGCGTGAATTATCATTTCTCAGATAAAAATTCGTTTTAAAATCGAATAACAAAGCAGAAATAGATAAAAAATAGACATGATGTTTAAAATATCGGCGTACGATTTGAAGAAGCGAAAAAAGCCCTTGCGTAAAAAGTTCTGCTCCCTATAATGCGCATCCACTGACACGGCAGATAGCGATACGCAGTTTCAAGTGCCAGTTCATCGAGTGATTCACTCCTCGATGAGCGAAAAGAAAGTTGCAAAAACTACTTGACGCAAAAACGGGAATGCGTAGAATACGCAGCCCTGACCCGCTGAAATCACTTGCGATAAGGCGATGGTCAACGCTCTTTAAAAATTTATCAAGCAAATCTGTGTGGACACTCACAGGTGTTGAGTTAATCGAAATTACTCTGCCGTTTGGCGAGTAATCAAAATTTAAATCAATGAATGAGTGTTCATAGCAATATGTACATACAGTAATGTATGAATTGAAACGCGATGCTTCTTAGTGAGCAAAGCGAATCAAAACAGTAGAATTCATTGAGTCGTTTAACGCGAGTTAAACAAAAAACTTTTAATTGAAGAGTTTGATCATGGCTCAGATTGAACGCTGGCGGCAGGCCTAACACATGCAAGTCGAGCG
>NZ_JAKILE010000025.1:0-18626 GCF_023283775.1 Shewanella seohaensis | reverse complement strand
TGGATGGCCAGCGACTTCTAATGGCTTGAATTTCACATATGGATGGCCAGCGACTTCTAATGGCTTGAATTTCACATATGGATGGCCAGCGACTTCTAATGGCTTGAATTTTACATATGGATGGCCAGCGACTTCTAATGGCTTGAATTTCACATATGGATGGCCAGCGACTTCCAGTGGCTTGAACTTCACATATGGATGGCCAGCGACTTCCAGTGGCTTGAACTTCACATATGGATGGCCAGCGACTTCAAGAGGTTTGAACTTCACATATGGATGGCCAGCGACTTCAAGAGGTTTGAATTTCACATATGGATGGCCAGCAACTTCTTGATTAACTTCTTTAGTTGCTTCAGATGATACAACAGTTTGAGAGAGGCTATTCTCTACAGTTGTTTCAATGGCTGATGTGGTTGTTACAAAGCCGATAGTAGACAGTAATGCTGCAGCAGTTAGAATTCCTTTCATCATTTTATCTCTCAGGGTAGTTGATAATGTTTTATTTTTTGACACTGAACACCTCAATGCAGATGTTGTGCCAATGTTTCAAACTACCGGTTGAGAGATAATGTAATGATCAGATAATGTTGTGGTGGGGCATGAATTTACTCCGATCATCTTGCAGCAACTGAGTAAATTCGGTTTCATTTATCGCTTTGCTAAAGATATAACCTTGTATTTCTTCGCAATTAAGGGCTCGTAGGATATTTAGCTGCGCGGCTTGCTCAACACCTTCACCGACAACCGACAGACCCATATTGTGAGCGATGGTAATGATCGAATCGACCATCTTCAAATCTCGGTCTGATTTATCTATATCATCGACAAAGGCTTTATCGATTTTTAGCGTATGAATTGGGAACCGTTTTAAGTAAGACAGTGAGGAATAACCCGTACCGAAGTCATCTAACGCTAGACTAACCCCCATCTTCGCTAATTGCTGCATAACGGTTATGGCCATCTCTGGCTGCTTGATAACGGTCCCCTCGGTGATTTCAAGTTCCAAGTGGGAGGCTGGTAATTGTGTCAAGCGCAAAATAGATTCTATTCTTTGCTGTAGATCAGGTAGGGCAAACTGACGCGATGATAAATTGACGGCGACTCTTCCTTTAAAGAGCCCTTGTTCACGCCATTTCTGCGCAGCAAAACAGGCTTTCCTAAGCACAATTTCACCGATTTCGATAATGAGACCATTTTCTTCTGCAAGGGGAATAAAATCATTTGGTGGGACCAGTCCCCGGGTGGGATGATTTAAACGGACTAAGGCCTCCATTCCCGCGACGTGACCACTTTTAAGATCGACTTTGGGTTGATAATACACCTCAAATAAATCTTCTTTTAATCCTTCACGAATTAGGTTTTCAATTTCTAATTGTTTAATCGCATGTTGGTTAAGGGATTCTGAGTAGAATTGGTAACAATTACCGCCGGCAGATTTAGCATGATACATGGCAATATCCGCTTTTCTCAGTAGTGCTTGCTCACTCTGTTCATCTTCAGGGTAGAAAACAATACCAATACTCACGCCCAAAACCAGCTGCTCATGGCCGATTTCAAACATGGTTTTAAAGGCTTCAATGACACGTCCTGCAATCGCAGCACAGGCGCTAATGTCAGATGTTTTATCGAGTACAATCGCAAACTCATCGCCACCGAGGCGATAGATGCTGGTGTTTTTAGGTACAACAGACTTAATTCTGACGGACACGAGTTTGAGTAACTGATCACCAATTTGATGGCCTAATGAGTCATTGATACGCTTAAAATTGTCGAGGTCGAGTACCATTAAGGCATGGGTAATTTCTTTATTAACTAAGTTCCCTAACGTGACTTGCAAGTTTGATCGATTAGGCAGACCCGTTAATAGGTCATTGTTGGTGAGTTTACGAAGCTCTTCTTCTTGCTGTTTACGTCTTGATATATCAGAAAATACTCCAACGTAATGCGATAACTCACCTAATTCATCGTAAATGGCGTCAATTGTGAGTTCCATATGGAAATGGCTCTTGTCACCACGGCTAGCTTCAACTTCGCTGGCCCAACGACCTTGTTGTTTTAACATGGTACGAATTTGATTAGTAAAGGACTCCGGATACAAATCGAAGGTAAGCAGATTACCAATAAAATCAGTTCGATTACGCTGAGAAATTCTACAGCACGCTTCGTTCACCTCAACAAATCGATATTCACTGTCGAGAATAAACATACCTTCGGAAATATTTTCAATGGCTTTTTCGAACAGTTTTAATTGTTCTTCCTTTTGTTTGAACTGGCTGATGTTTTTAATTGTACCCGTCATCCGTAGCGCATTGTCTTTATCGTCTCTTTCTACGATTTTCGCTCGGTCTAGGATCCAGATCCAACTATCATCTTTGCCTTTAACTCTATATGCTGCTTCAAAATGATCTGTTTCACCGTAGAAGTGTTTGTTAAGCGCTTCTCTTACACGTTCTTGATCCATGGGATGAATATTACTTTCTTCATCAGTGTTGCCAGAACGGTGACCATCCCTCGGAAATTCCAATGCCCCCCAAATATTCGAACGGAAAATATTGCCGGTCTCAATATCCCAGTCCCACATTTCATCGCCACTTCCCCATAAAGAAAGCTTTAGTCGTTCTTCGCTTAATGCAATTTGGCGTTGGATTTCTCGTTTACGTAGGATTGCTTTGAAGATAAAGAGGGAGAAAAGCATTAAAATAATGAAATAAAATACTTTGGCTTGAGTTGATGACCACCAAGGTGGAGTTATTATAATATTCACTTCTTTTTCAGGGGATTTATCTCCTGAAAGTTTATTAATAGCATAAACTTGAAAAATGTATTTCCCTGGTGATAAGTTCGTGTAAGTGGCAGAGTTAGTTCCATTAGAATAAATCCAAGTATCAGAAAGCCCTTGCATTCTATAGTAATAGCTTGTAGCAAATTCATCTGACATTGGAGATATGAAATCGAAAGAGAATGGATATTCAGAATATTTTAGTTTTATTTCATTAGTAACATCAATTGGTTGGCTTAAGTATTTGCCATTTTTTTCTTGTACAATATTGAAGACCGAAAAGTTAGTTATCTCAGTTTTGCTGACTTTTTGGTTTTTTATGTATTCATTAACTTCTTCTGGAGAAACAATACTTACCCCATCTATTCCTGCCAGTAGAACAAATTCGTTAACTCTTATAGCGCTAGGAGAGTTATATTCATATTGACTTCCATTTGATGTATTTAATGTATATGAAGCGTGGTTTTTCTTATTGTAAACAATAACTTCGCCTAACGACGATACCGTAATGAAGTCTGTGTTACTAACAATTGAATATATTTCTTTATTGTTAGATAATATTTTTTCTGTTGCACCCGTTAATGTGTTATAACGCATTAAGGCCGTCGAAGTTCCAAATAATATATTGTTATTATCTTTTTCAATGCTGTAAGTTAATTGTTCACTGATAAGAGTTTCGTTTCCATTCTCATATTTTCTTAAACCACCTTGACTTGCCACGTAAAACAGGTTTTCAGATATTATTTCAATATCGAAAATCGGCTCCCCTCTTTTTGTGTCAAAGGTATTTATTATACTAGAATCTTTAATTATTAATACTTTCCCATCTGGAGTCCCAGCAGATAAGATTGAGCCATCATCATTACTAGATAATGATGAAATAGTTTCTTGACTCAGCATAGTCGCTGATTCGTTTTCTAAAGCGAATAAGCCAGAGCTAGTTCCGTAAAAAAGTTTTCCTTCGTTCATTACCGCATATTTGTATCCCTTTGTATGAGTGTTGAAATCAACTGTTTTTTGAAAGTTATTGTTGAAAAGAGAGATATATTCTGAATCTGATGATACAAGGAAGCCGCTTTTGTTTTTAGTTATATGCCAAGTGCTGTTGTTAGCGAGTGTAGTGTGTTTCACTAAGTTACTTTGACTTTTTATAATTGAAAATCCTTGGTCAACACTACCGATCGAAAAGTAATTTTTATTCACATAAAAGTAAGTTGCTTTGTCTTGAGAGTATTCAGATATTGACCCTATTATTTTTCTTGTAAGAATGTTAACGATACTGTTTTCGGAAATTCCATATATAAGCTCATTGTTTTTGGCTAATTGTGAAAATGCACGGTCATCTATTTTTTTTACAAGGTTACCATCGTATTCAAAAAGACCATTCTTTGAAGATAGTATGAGCGTGTTGGTATCTTTTTGTTCAATATCTATAATATTTTCTTTAATGAGAACTAAGTTCCCGTTCTTTAATTCATACAGTTTTCCTGAGTAGTCCTTAAATAAGTAAGTATCACCTATTTTTATGGACTTCTTTATTTCTCCTACTCCTTTTGGTGCTAATGTATTAAAGTTATTTTTTTCAGTTATTTCTATTATTGAGTTGTCAGTGCCAATAATGATGCTATTTATTGATAAATTTATGCTCCAAATAGGTTTGTTTTCAAGTGGAGGGCCGTATTTTATGAAGGAGTCTTTACTTTTATCATATATTGCTAAGCCATTATCAGTACCAACGTAAAGATCACCATTCTTATCTAATTGTAAACTTCTAATAAATGAACTTGGCAACCCCGAGTTTGTTCCATTTGCATAAAAATGTTTGAAATTTCTTCCATCAAACCGGTTAAGTCCGTTAAGCGTACCTATCCAGAGATAGCCATCGTTATCTTGTACTATTGAAGTTACAGTACCTTGTGAAAGACCTTGTTCGACACCAAATGACTGTGACTGTAAAACCACTATGGGAGAGGGTTCACTCGAAAATGCTGAAGCAGAGAAAGATGAAATCAACGTGCTTAAAAATAAGCAACTAAGTAGGATTATTTGTAATAGTGCTTTTGGCATAGTGTTGTTCTTAGTATTGTCCGAGGATGCCATGAAACAATTGTGTTACATCACTTTTCCAGAAATACTTGCTTTTGTCAAAAGTGAGAATGTAAAAAATCCTTTTGATTGCAGATAGATGGCGTTGGATTTTGCATCCTTTTTCATCTACCAAGAGGATTGGCCGCGTTTTGCATCAAATTTTTATACAAAGACAAGAGATACGACTAGGTAAAACCCGTAACACAGTGCTTTTGTTTGTTTAGTTCAAATTTTCAATTCATGATCTGATTTAAGATTACAGCCTAAAAATTGAACTTTTCAGTGTTTTGTTTAAAGAGTTTAAGATCGGTAATCATATTCTCTGATTTGAGCGCTGACTGCGCCGCATGGGCAGAACCAGTGCTAAAAAGCACCAGTCTATCGCTATGCTTAGTGCGCATTTTTCGCATCATAAACTTAATAAGATCGGGGCGAGTGAGTTTGTTGATTTCTGCGACCACTAATTCACGCTGATTAAACTGATAATCACGATTGCCTACGCTCACCCAATAACGCTGGCCACGGGTTTTTAGGTTAGCATCGTGCTCCATCACTTGATTGATGAGTCCCTGTTTGGTGCTTTCCCATTCTTCATTGGTAATTTGCATGACGGCATAATTAAAGTCCGCGATAAATTCATCGATAGCCTCTAATAAATGCAGCGGTCCCGTTGTCGGGGATTGAATATAGAAAATGAGTCCCGGATGGCGATTGAGTGGCAGATAGCCTGTGCCGACCATGTAGCCCAATTGTTTTTCGGTACGTAACTCATGGAAGAAGGTCGAAGACATAGTGTGGTTGAGCAAGCTAAACAGCGCCATTTTTTCAGGTGTTGCTATAGCTGATTGATAATAAACAATAATCGCACTGTCTTGATGGTCTATCGCCAATTCCCGAAGGAGAGTGCCTTGCCCGGTTAAGTTGATTAATTCGCGGGTCGACTCTGCGCTTGGGCTAGAGACTAGGGACAAGATATGTTCCAGTCGTTTTCCTAAGGCTTGCGCCTCTGATACAAGCCAATCGCCGTAAATCAGCCCTTCGAGGTAAATCTTCTCGTAAAAGGCGCGTACATGGTTATGCAGATCATTTAAGGTGATATTTTCCAGCATCTGCGCCATTCGAGCTGGCTCGTAACTGCGTTTTTGCAGTGTTGCCGTCAGGCTCGTAAATAGCTGTGAAATCGGTTTGGCTTGCGCTAGGTTTTGCCAGCTACGCAGCAGCTGAGATTTAATTAACGCAAACCGTTCTTCGGTAAAATTACGTTCTCTCGCCTTTTGGATCAGCAGGGCTAACAGCGTTTCTTGATTACCCGTAAAGCCAGATAGATGCAGTGTGATCCCCCCCTGATGAGGGTAAATGTTATAACTAAGTCCAGCGACTTCCGCTTGGTAAGTGGGCTCAGTCAAGTAATCGAGCAGCATCTCAACGTATAAGCGGGTGAGGGCAGCATGTTTTGGGGTTTTACTCGCCTGCTCCGAATCGAGGGATAGATACATATGGCCTTTCGGGACATTAAACTCATCGTCTTTTTTATGCCAAATCCGGTATCCCGTTGATTCTGCAACAATCACAGGCACGGCGACTTCACTTTTATCGGGGCGAGCGATGGAGTCGGCCACGATAAAGGGATTGGCTGCGGGCAATTGCAACTCAGGGCGAATTTGTGTCACTTGCCAACGGGCAAGGGATTCGGGTTTTATCGGTAAGACTTGATACGGTGTATGGTACCAATTGGCTTTACGGTCGGTCTTAACGGACTGTGCTATGAGTTGTAAGCGCATATTTTGCGGCGTCATTAAGTTCAATAGCTCAAGGGTTTCGTTAATATCTAAGCCATCCATGCGATAGTCACCAAAGACTAAGTCTTCCACTTCGTAGTGGTGCATGTTGATGCTTAAGTGGCTGGCTAAATCGAGGGATTTCACCTGCTCCTGATAGCGAAATGCCATCTTGAGCAGATTGGCTCGTTCTAAATAGCGCCAATCCTCAAGGCCTTGGTTTTTTATCAGCTCGATATACTCAAAGCAGCTGCACACAATATCGTCAATATTGGCCACGCCTTTGTCGGTCAGTTGCAGACCTATGCTGTAGTCCTTGAAGTTATAGCCATTGACTCCGCCGCCCGCGGAGAGATTATTCACTAACCCCTGTTCTTTAAGATACGACAGCAGGCTACCCTTACTCTCATTGCCGAGGATATGGCTAATGTAAGTCAGCGGCTTACGTTTGTAGTAGTGGTCGATGCCAGGGAAGTTAAAACTGATACTTAAACGCTTTTGTTCCTTTAAGGGGACAATATTGATTTGCTTAAGCAGTTCATTTTCTGAAAACAGCGGCACATCAGGATACTGTTTGACTAAGTTTAAGTTGCGGACCGCACTGAAATATTGGGCCGCAAGCGCCTGAAGCTCATCTAACGGCATCGGGGCGACTAAACAGAGCGTCATTAAATTGGCACTGTAATGGCTTTGATAAAACGCCAATAGCTCGCTTCTGACCTGCGCCTGCTCTCCGCCAAGGGTGACTAAATTGCCGACAGAAAATTTCGAAAACGGATGCTGTTGATTGACGGTTTCTTTAAGCACTTGATAGGTGCGGCGGATATCGTCCTTCAGCTTTAAACTAAATTCAGATTCAATCGCTTGGCGCTCCCTATCGACCAGGTCGAGGTCAAACTTGGGGGCGATAAAGAATTGGCTAAATCTGTCTAGGGAGTCGGCAAATACGTCGGCGTTGATGGTAAAAAAGAAATTGGTGTGCTCTGTGCCGGTCCACGCATTATTACTGCCACCGTGCTGATTGATAAAGGCATGATACTCACCGGAGTCAGGGAATTTTTCAGTGCCTAAAAAGAGCATGTGCTCTAAAAAATGTGCCATACCGGGTCTATCCACAGGATCATCAAAATGTCCTACGGCCACCGCCATGGAAGCGGCGGCTTGGCTGGCGTCCAAATCTTCGACCAATAATACCCGCAGGGCATTATCTAACACGAGATAACGGTACTGACGATGATCGTTTGGACTTTTGTAAATAGACTGAGAGGCTTGCAAAGAGACACTCCGGTAACGATGGCTTGTTATATATTGATAGTCTTAATGGTTTTTGGCAAATATCTCTTGTGTTTATCGACTAAAGATTAACCCTTACAAGGTTTGTTGAAATCCATTTTAGGGCTACAATTGGGATAAAACAAAAACAAGTGTGGGTAGCGAGAGAAGTATGCAGCTATTTTTGATGCGACATGGTGACGCTGGATTTAATGCTCAGTCGGATAGGGACAGAACGCTTACCGATTTAGGAAGACACCATACTGTCTTAATGAGTAACTGGTTAGCCCGAAGTGTCAGCGATTTTGATCTTGTTTTGGTCAGCCCTTATTTACGTGCGCAGCAAACCTGGCAGGAATTGAGTCAACATTTCCCCGAGCCTCGCAAATGGCTGGTCGTGGATGATTTAGTGCCGTCAGGCGATCCCGCTAATGTGGCCGCTTTAATTGTTGCCTATGCCGAATTGTATAAGGCCGATAAAGTGCTGGTGATTTCCCATATGCCGCTCTTAGGCTATTTGGTTAGCGAGCTAGTCGCGGGTGTTGAGCCGCCCTTGTTTGCCACCTCAGGAATTACTCTGATAGATAAACATGCCGAGCAGGCCAGCATTGTTTGGCAACATGCGCCCCACAGCATTAGTTAATTCATTCGATAAAACAAAGGGCTCACATTAGTGGGCCCTTTGTTTTTAGAGGATAAATACGTCCGTTAACGTCGATGTGGTTGATCGCCAATATCGATAAGTACCAGCAGCGCCGCATCGCCACCCCATTCTTTAGGGGCCTGATGAAACGCTTTTACCATCGGATGTTGCACCAACCACATAGGCACCTGCTGTTTTAGTATGCCAGTGCCGTAACCGTGCATCACACAACAACATTGGCTTTGCTGTTTTACGCAAGCTTGAATGAGCGCCGCGAGTTCGAGTTTAGCCTCGGATTGGCGGTAACCGTGTAAGTCCAGCAATAAATCCGGTTGGTAATCGCCGCGTCTTAAGCGTTTAAGCTCGAGACTATCGACCCCCTCATCGAGCCAACGCATTGGCCCCTGAACGGGCAGCAGAGGTTGATAAGTATCTGAGAAATAACTGTTAGCATGCAGTTGCTGCTCTTTCAGTTCAATTTCCTGTTTGGTTTTTAGGGGCGTGCGAAAATGCCGCTTATCTTGGGCGATAGGTTTTATCCCCTCGATCAGCGCCGAAAACATCGCCATGCCTTCTTTATCATCGTCTTTATTCATGGTGGGTATTCTATTGAATCCTATGGTTTCTGAATAGAGTTCAGTTACAATGTTTGCGAACAAACAAGCGGGAGAGCGTTTTGGATAAGATCTTTGTAGATGAAGCTGTGACAGAGTTACGCACCATTGGTGACATGTTGCGTTGGGCGGTGAGCCGCTTTAATGATGCCAATGTGTACTATGGCCACGGGACAGATAACGCGTGGGATGAGGCCATCGCCTTAGTGTTTCATGCGCTGCACTTGCCCGAAGAAATCGGCCAACAGGTGATTTTAAGTAACTTAACCAGCAGCGAAAAACACAAAATCGTCGAGCTGATCATTCGCCGCGTACGTGAACGTTTGCCAGTGCCTTATTTAACCAATAAAGCGCGCTTTGCAGGGCTTGAGTTCTATGTGGATGAGCGCGTATTGGTACCACGTTCACCTATCGCAGAGATGATTGCCAATCGCTTTGCTCCCTGGTTATACGGCAAACCCGTTAATCGTATTTTAGATTTATGTACTGGCAGTGGTTGTATCGCGATTGCCTGTGCCTACGAATTTGATGAGGCCGAGGTTGATGCGCTGGATATCAGTGAAGATGCCCTCGATGTGGCGCAAATCAACGTTGAAACCTTAGGGGTGATGGACAGAGTTTTCCCGATGCAATCGGATCTGTTTTCAGCCATTCCTGAAGGTCCACAATATGATTTGATTGTCTCTAATCCGCCCTATGTGGATGAAGAAGATATCGGCGATATGCCAGATGAATACCACCATGAGCCTGCGATTGGTTTAGCTTCGGGTCGTGACGGCCTCGATTTAACCAAACGTATTTTAGCGAATGCAGCCCAGTACCTGACACCAACAGGGATTTTAGTGGTTGAGGTGGGTAACTCTATGGTGCATCTGATGGAGCAATTCCCTGAAGTGCCTTTTACTTGGGTTAGTTTTGAACACGGCGGTGACGGTGTGTTTGTGCTGACTCGCGATCAACTGGTCGAACATCAATCGCTTTTTGCTATTTATCGCGACGCGCAATAATCACAATAAGCACATAAATTAGGTTGAGTCTTTTCCCGCTGCCAGTTAGGCTTGCAGCGGGAAAAAGAATTGTCCAGCCATTGCTGGGCGCGGAGCGATAAGCAAATCATTTAAGGTGTAAAAAGCGGATGTCTGGAAACAGTATTGGTCAAAATTTTGTGGTGACTACCTTTGGTGAAAGTCACGGTGTGGCGCTCGGTTGTATTATTGATGGTTGCCCACCAGGGCTCGAACTCACCGAAGCCGATCTGCAGCATGATTTAGACCGCCGTCGTCCTGGCACATCCCGTTATACCACCGCGCGCCGTGAGCCTGATGAAGTACGGATCTTATCCGGTGTGTTTGAAGGCAAAACCACAGGCACCTCCATTGGACTTCTGATCGAAAACACCGATCAGCGCAGCCAAGATTACTCCAATATCAAAGATTTATTCCGTCCAGGACACGCCGATTACACCTATCAGCAAAAGTATGGCCTGCGTGATTACCGTGGCGGTGGCCGCTCATCGGCCCGCGAAACCGCTATGCGGGTCGCTGCGGGTGCTGTGGCGAAAAAGTATTTAAAACAAGTGCATGGCATTAATATCCAAGGCTATATGTCTCAACTTGGGCCGATTAGTGCCGAGACCCTCGATTTTAGTCAAATCGAGCAGAATGCCTTTTTCTTCCCCGATGCGAGTAAGCTCGAGGCGCTAGATGAGTATATGCGTGAGCTGAAAAAATCCGGTGATTCGATAGGGGCCAAAATCTCTGTGGTAGCGACTGGCGTTCCCGTTGGACTGGGCGAACCCGTGTTCGATAGGCTAGATGCCGACATCGCCCATGCCTTAATGGGTATAAACGCGGTAAAAGGCGTTGAAATTGGCGATGGCTTTGGCGTTGTGACTCAAAAGGGCTCGGAAGGGCGCGATTTAATGTCGCCACTGGGTTTTGAATCAAATCATGCCGGTGGCATACTTGGCGGCATTTCATCGGGCCAACCCATTGTCGCCCATATTGCATTAAAACCGACCTCGAGTATCAGTGTGCCGGGCCAAAGCATGACGGCCCAAGGGGAAATGGCGGAAGTGGTGACTAAAGGTCGTCACGATCCCTGTGTCGGGATCCGCGCGGTACCGATCGCCGAAGCTATGCTGGCGATTGTGTTGATGGATCATCTGTTAAGACACAGAGCTCAAAATCAGGATGTTCGCAGTCATACACCGATTCTCGGCATGAGATAGGTGCGATGAATGAGACAGTCTGCATGGAATAAAGATGCATAGCGGCTGTGTAATAAATGGAATGCGTTAATGCCAACAATCTCTAGCACAAGCCAGCAGTTACGCTGGCTATGTGCCTGTTATTTTTTCTTCTTTTCAATTCTCGGCACTATGATCCCTTATCTTGGGGTCTTCTTCGAAAACCGTGGATTTAACCCTCAAGAAATCGGTTTTTTGCTGGCGATTTTAATGGCGACCCGTATCGTGGCACCCAATGTGTGGGCTAAGGTGGCCGATCGCACTGGCATGCGCTCCGAATTGGTGAAGATGGGCGCTGGCGCCGCGATGCTGGCGTATTTGAGTTTCTTCTACCACGGTGGCTTTGTGTATATGGCGCTGAGCCTTGCGCTGTATACCTTCTTTTGGAACGCGATTTTGGCACAGCTTGAGGTGATCACCCTCGAAACCTTAGGTGAAAATGCCAGCCGCTATGGGCAAATCCGCAGCTTTGGCAGCATTGGCTATATCTGCTTGGTGGTCGGTGCCGGTTTTGCCATCGGCCAATGGGGTACTGAGGTGTTGCCTTATATTGGTTTAGCCTTGTTTACTGGGATGCTGGTCAGCGCTTTGCCGTTGCCTGCGAATCGTGCCGTCCGCCCTCAAGGGCAGGAGCGGCAGCCGCTCAACTGGACTAAGCCCATTCTGTGGTTCATGGTGTCGGCGATGTTATTACAGATGAGCGCTGGGCCTTTTTACGGTTTCTTTGTGCTCTATCTTAAGCAGGCGGGATACACCGAAGCGGCCGCGGGGATTTTTGTCGCCCTCGGGGCAATGGCCGAAATCGTGATGTTTATGTTTGCGCCTCGCTTGCTTGGACGTTATGGCGTCAATACCTTGCTTGTCGTCAGTATCGCTATGACCGCCGTGCGCTGGTTGCTGGTCGCCTTTGGCGTTGAGAGCATGTTATTGCTGGGCTTAAGCCAAGTGCTACATGCGTTCACCTTCGGTTTGACCCATGCGGCCTCGATTCAGTTTGTGCACCGTCATTTTGATGCCAGTCATCGCAGTCAAGGACAAGCCTTGTATGCCAGCTTAAGCTTTGGGGTTGGCGGCGCACTCGGAACGTGGATTTGCGGTTATATCTGGGGTGATGGTAGCGGTGCTGTATGGTCTTGGGTATTTGCGGCGACCTGTGCCTTTGCTGCCATGTTAGCGGTATTTTTGATCCCTAAGGATAGGGCGCGAGCGGTTGCTTCATAAGCTTATATTTTATTGTGAAAAATAACTCATTGTAAAAACTAAAATAATTAACAAGAGAGGTTAAGGTGATCCGGTTTCGTTTAGGCTTAGTCATCAATCCACTGGCGGGTTTAGGTGGTAGTGTGGGTCTTAAAGGCAGCGATGGCGTGGCCGAGCAGGCACTCGCCTTAGGTGCCGAGCCCAAGGCGATAAAGCGTATGATGCAAGCCTTAGAAGTGATTGCCCCTTTTGCCAATGATATCGAAATCATTACCGCCTCAGGTGTGATGGGGGAGGATGCCGCCAACGCCTTAGGTTTTAATACCCGTGTGGTGTATCAAACTCCGGATAAAACTCAAGCCGTTGACACCCAAGCCGTTGTGCGTACCTTGCTTGATGAACCGTTAGATTTATTACTGTTTGCGGGGGGCGATGGCACCGCGCGCGATGTGTATAGCGTGTTTGAACAAGCCGTTATCGACGATAAATTACCCGTGCTTGGTGTTCCTGCTGGGGTAAAAATCCATTCGGGCGTTTACGGTATCACACCCCATGCTGCGGGCATGGTGGTGAAAATGCTGCTCGAGGGTGAGTTAGTCAGCCTGATGAGCGCCGATGTGATGGATATTGATGAAGTGGCCTTTCGCCAAGGCACGGTGCGCGCCAAACGGTTTGGTGAGCTATTAGTGCCTGCAGAACCGCGTTATGTGCAAGCGGTGAAGATGGGCGGAAAAGAAGTTGATGAGCTCGTGCTCGCCGACATTGCCGCCGATGTTATCCAGCAGATGGAAGACGAGCTGTACATTATGGGCTCGGGCAGCACGGTCGCCTTTGTAATGGAAGAGCTTGGCCTCGATAACACCCTGTTGGGGGTTGATCTTATCCAAGATAAAGCCTTAGTGGCGAGTGATTTAACCGCCAAGCAGTTACTCGACTTTACCCAAGACAAGCCGGCAAAACTTATTATTACCTTGATTGGCGGGCAGGGGCATATTCTCGGTCGTGGCAACCAGCAGTTGTCGCCAGAGCTGATCCGCCGCCTCGGTAAGGACAATATTATTATCCTCGCCACAAAAACTAAGCTAAAAGCACTTGAAGGACGCCCCTTAATTGTGGATAGTGGCGACCCTCAATTAGATCGTGAGCTTTGTGGCTATTACAAAGTGACGACGGGTTACCATGATTATGTAATGTATCAGGTGGCCAACCCCGACTATTCAGATTTATAGCACCGAGGGGCCAGCGGCCATTTGGGCGAAATACGTTATTGGAGAGTTTGACCCGATGTTAGAGCAGTATGAAGAAGCACTAGAACAGTGGATTGAGTCTGTAGTGAGTCATGGTGATGACGACGCCTTATTTGCCTGTGGCTATCTGCAAGGCCATGTGGCGGTGGTGTTATCGCAACTCGAAGACCAAGGCGAGAGCACGCTAGCAGCCTTGCTCGAAAAAATGACCGACTGTTTAGCCCTCGCGCGCCAAGAATTAAATGATGCCGATTTTGCATTAGTGGAAGCGGCGTGGACACAATTACATGGCAAGATTGTTAGTCATTTAGCGGCGTAATTGATGAGTTCATCCACGACGACTTCGGTAGAGTCCATGGCAAAACCTGAGGCGCAGCAAGCGGTTTATATCGGTCTAGTCAATCCGAAAACTCCGACGAACGTAGGCGGCATTATGCGCGCTTCGGGTTGTTATGGTGTCGATGCGGTGTTCTACACGGGCAAACGCTATGAGTATGCTGCCCGTGGGCCGCAGCAATATAACGCCGATACGCAGAGCGCCGCCGAGCGCATTCCGTTAACTGGGGTGGCCTCCTTACTCGATGCGCTCCCCTCTGACACTAAGCTGGTGTGCGTGGATTTAGTCCTAGGGGCGACACCCTTACCTGAGTTTGTGCATCCCGAGAAAGCCTTTTATGTGTTTGGCCCAGAGGATGGCACCATTGGCCAAGAGATTATCGATAGAGCCGATGAAGTAGTGTATGTGCCAACTGTTGGGTGCATGAATCTGGCGGCTTCGGTGAACGTACTGCTTTACGATAGATTGGCGAAAGCCCATCGCGAGCAGCTATCAGCTCAAACCGAGTTTGACGGTGATGCCTTGATCCGTCAAAGCCGCGACAACAATAATCGCACCCGAGTAAAAACCACTAAGCAGGGTTCTTCGCTCTAGGGTTAACGATCAATGCCCATTCGAAATACAAAAAAGGATTAAGCACTGCTTAATCCTTTTTGTTTTGGGTGCCAATCATTGGGGGATTAAGATAAAAGCCTGATTAACATATCAATGATAAGCCTTTGTTTTGATTAACCAGTATTCACTCAAGCCGCTCTTTATTAAAGCGTTCTTTACTAAAGTGCTTTACCCTTTAGTAATTTGCGTAGCCACATCCGATTGGGGTTGAGTTTATTTAAGGTTGGCCAATCCAGTGGCAGCGGCTCACCGGTTAATTGTGCCGCTAAACATTCGGCTGCCAAGGGGCCAGAGCTTAATCCCCGCGACCCTAAGCCACCCAGGATATAAAGGCCATCGAGGATCGGAGCTGGGGTCGTTTGCCAATAATGCTTGCTTTGTTCGGCCTGCAGCTGATTGAGTTGATGCTGTTCATAGCGCGCCAATATTTCAGCCACATCGGGCGCACAGCCCATCATGGGGAAATGATCCCGCGTCACCATCCGCACGCCGACACGGGCGCTATTGCCGCTGATGTCGATATCGTCAACCCAGGCTTGGTTGGGGTAGCTTTCTTGCATTTTTCCGAGGTTTTCCCGTTGCTCCTGCGGGCAAAAATCGAAGTGCTCCGCCGCTTTGACATAACTGGCGCCGAGGCAATGCAAGCCTTGATGACTTGGCGTGAGGTAACCGTTGGCGCATAACACTGTCGCCAATTGGCTCAGCTTAAATTGGGCGGGGACGTGGCTCACTTGGCCGCGAAACGGACTTATCTGTAACCGCTCACTGGCCGAAAATTGGGTGAGCTGCGCGCCATTGGCGAGCACGAGTTGGCGGAATGGTCCAAAACGTTGGCCTTGATTGTGGAGATACCAAGCCTTTGCATCACACTCAATTTCGGTGATCTCGGTATTGAAATGGCACTGCACATTGGCAAGCTGCGAGGCCTTATCTACCGCGGCTTTGGCGTATTCAAATGGGCATACCCAGCCCCCGAGGGGATAAAAAAATCCAGCCTTATCAATCCCTATTTGAGCAATCTCGTTGGCTTCATTCGCATCCACGGCGTAGGCGATTTCCGCTGGCCAGTCCTGACTCTGGATGATTTTATTCAACCGTTGTTGGCTGCGCTCATCATGACCCGTTTGCAGTACCCCACAAAAGTCATGGGAAATCGCGGTAACAGCAGGAGCGGCGTCTGTCTCCATCATCGACGCATGGCTCAGCGCCTCGATACGGCGGCGGCTGAACAAAAATGCCTGTTGGAAAAAACGACTCAGCTCATCATTTTCGGGCGTGAGTAAGGGGTAAATCGCCCCTTGGCGATTGCCGGATGCGCCTTGACCTAACTCATTATCCTTACAAAACAATGTGCTACTTTGGCCTCGTTCGGCAAGGGATAGCATTAGGTTCGCTGATGCCAGTCCGCCACCGACGATGGCAACAGGGTGCTCTTTTGTGGCGAGCGCTGCAGGTTTTGGGGTAAATGCCTGCGCGGTATCGGCTTGCTGGCGCAGCAGTTTGCGCTCATGGAGTAAAATCTCATCGGTGATAATATGGCTTGGCAGCGCATCACTTGCATCACCATTCAAGGCATCTTGGCTGACGTTAAGTGTGCTAAAGCCACTGCTGTGGGCAAGCTGTTGCACGGTTTCAGCCAAATTGACCCCAATCAGCAGGGCATCATCGGTACTCAAACGAGCCATTTGCCAGACTTGCTTGCCATTAAACTGCGCCGCCAAATGCGGTAAAACCAGCCATTGCTGAATGGGATGAGCAGCGCTGTGGGGCAGTTGACTGAGTGCAGTGTGTAGGTCGCCAAAATGCAAATCGACCGTGATGCGGCCGTCATCAAAAATTAATCTCTGGCACCCTATAATGCGCGCAGGTTTTGCCTTAAGTAAGGCATTGGCAATGGGTTGTAAATGAGGCGTGGAAATTAAGCTTTGCGATTGATCCCAAAGTAATTTAAGTTCGTAATCGTTAATGGGATTGGGCTCAAACACTTTGACTAACAGCCGTGTGTTGCTTTGAGTCTGCGTTTGCCAGTGTTGTAGTAGAGAGAGCAGCTCGAGTCCATCGCCCAATCCCCATTGCCCCATGACGCACAGTTCCTGACCGAGTTCAACTGATGACGTCGTTAAGCGGGAGAGTCGAAGGCGAGTTAAATTGTCCAGAGACTGTGCAGTAGTCAACGCGCATGGGGGATAAAGGTTGATCAATTGCGGGTAATCACGCTTAAATTGGCAAGATTTTTGGGGCTTAGCAGTCAAAGAAATATACTCTCAGTCTCATATTGGGCATTATTTTACCCGCCTTTATGGAAAGCTGACCACTTAATTGAAGCAAAACAGATACTATTGGCTCAGCAAAAAGTAGGTACTGACATGTACACAATGGATAGCAATAAAATGAAAAGAGTCGTGATCACCGGAATGGGTGTTGTTTCAAGTATCGGTAATAACAAGCAAGAAGTGACTGAGTCACTTAAAGCGGGCCGTAGTGGTATTACACATTCCGCTCAGTTTGAAGAAATGCAACTACGCAGTCATGTATGGGGCAATATCAAATTAGATCCTTCTGAGCTGATTGACCGTAAAGCGCTGCGTTTTATGGGCGATGCTGCGGCATATGCTTACATTGCAATGCAAGAAGCCATTAAGGATGCTCAGTTAACTGAAGAGCAGTATTCAAATCCTCGTGTAGGTTTGATTGTGGGCACAGGCGGCGCTTCGTCTTCTAACCAAGTTCAAGCGGCGGATATTCTGCGCGAAAAAGGCGTAAAACGCGTCGGTCCTTATATCGTGCCGCGCATTATGTCGAGCACAGCCAGCGCGTGTTTGGCTACCCCCTTCAAAATCAAAGGCATGAACTACTCAATCAGTTCTGCTTGTGCGACCAGTGCTCACTGTATCGGTCACGCCGTTGAACTTATCCAAATGGGTAAGCAAGATATGGTGTTTGCGGGCGGTTCAGAAGAAGTGGATTGGACCCTGACTATGGGCTTCGATGCGATGGGCGCACTGTCGACTAAATACAACGAGACTCCAGAAAAAGCTTCTCGTACCTATGATGCGGACCGTGATGGTTTCGTGATCTCTGGCGGTGGCGGTATCTTAATCGTTGAAGAGTTAGAGCACGCTCTGGCTCGTGGCGCGAAGATTTACGCTGAAGTGATTGGTTATGGCGCATCATCAGACGGTTACGACATGGTTGCTCCGTCTGGCGAAGGTGCGGTGCGTTGTATGCAAATGGCTCTGGCCGATGTGGACACGCCAATTGATTACATCAACACCCACGGTACTTCTACCCCAGTTGGTGACGTGCGTGAGTTAGAAGCTCTGCGTGAAGTCTTTAAAGACAAGTGCCCACCAGTTGCATCGACTAAGTCTATGACTGGCCATGCCTTAGGCGCGGCGGGTGTACACGAAGCCATCTACAGCTTGATCATGATGGAAAACAGCTTTATTGCTCCAAGCATCAACATCGATAACTTAGATGAAGCCGCGAAAGACATGCCAATCGTGCGTGAATACCGCGATGCAGAGCTAAACACTGTGATGAGCAACAGCTTTGGTTTTGGTGGCACTAACGCAACATTAGTGATGCGTAAATATAAGTAAGCCATTATTTTCGTTAAAAAAGGAAGCTTAGGCTTCCTTTTTTATTGTCATCCCAAAACCACCGCCTCTGGCGGTGGTGATTGTCCCTTAAAGCTATAGCCTGAATAACGCCCATGTTAAAAGAGACCTTCTTATTCACCACAAGTAAGAGGAAACGAGAAACATGGGCGATTACAGAAGTTCATCACATGTTTACTGGCGTT
>NZ_JAKILE010000024.1:0-24996 GCF_023283775.1 Shewanella seohaensis | reverse complement strand
ACCGCTCAGCGGGTCAGGGCTGCGTATTCTACGCATTTCCCTTGTCGCGTCAAGGCGTTTTTGCAAACTTCTTGGCGCTTTCGAATCAACTGCACATTTTGCATTCGATTCACACTGTCACCGCGCTTGCTTTCGCTGTCTGCCGTGTCAGTGGATGCGCATTATAGGCAGCAGAACTTTTTGTGCAAGGGCTTTTTAAAAGAAAAAAGATCGCATGGCGATCTTTTCTACAATGGCGTTCTATTTACGTGCAATCTGCTGCTTAATTCAGCTTTTTCGCGCCTTTATCGATAAAACCTTGGATCAGCGATACGGCTTTTGCGTCATCCCAGTCGACAAATGATCGCACAAACGCGATCAATTGGCCGTTTTGATCGAGAATAAAGGTCGCAGGGATAGTATCTAATGGAAACACTTGCCCGAGGTTTTGTTCAGGATCGTAGTAGGAGTTAAAGTTCGCCATTCCTAATGAGGTTAGAAACGGCTGAACTTGCTGCTTGCCATCCGCATCGATAGAGATAGGTAATAGTGCAAACTCTTCCGCTTTAAACTTTGTCGCCAATCGTTCAATCGCTGGTAACTCTCTGACACAGGGAGGACACCAAGTCGCCCACATGTTCACCATCACGACTTTGCCTTTGTATTGGCTGAAATCGATAGCCTTGCCATCGACGTCACTAAAGGCAACGGGTTCGATAGGATAAGTTTTTGGCAAAACGTTAATCAGATCGACTGTCGACTCTATCGGCTTATTTGCCTGCTGCATGCCGGGGTACGCTTGGGCGCCACCAGCAAAGGCAACAGACAGACTCGCTAGGATTGCAGCTAAGGCAAATGACTTCATTTATTATCACGCTTTAATAGAGCATCAAGCGCTTTTTGATCTTCGGCGCTGATTTCAGGCTCGGTCGTGCCACCGATGCGTTGCTTGCGGATAAAGATGAAACCAATGATAAGACCGAGCAGCAACAAACCCACTGGACCTAACCAAAGAATATAGGTTTTGGTTTCCATTTTCGGTTTGTAGAGGACGAACTCACCATAACGGCTGGTCATAAACTCGATGATCTCATCATCGCCCTTGCCTTCATCAACCATCTTGTAGACTTCAAGACGCAGATCTCGGGCAACGGGTGAGTTAGAGTCGATCAGGTTTTGGTTTTGACATTGCGGGCAACGCAACTCATGGGCCAGTGATAGACCGCGTTTTTGGTTTTCTGGCGATTTAAACTCGTAGGTATCGACAGGTGTCGCCATCGCCGTTGTTGCCATACTCAGCAACAACACTAAACCACCGATGATTTTTGTCAGAGTTTTCACGCTGCACCATCCTTCGCCGCTTCAGCTTGTAATTGTTGGATCATGGGGTACAGAGTTTCGCTCCACACGCGTTGGTCGATTGGACCCGCGTAACGGAAGCGAATAATACCTTTATGATCGACAATAAAGCTTTCTGGCGCGCCATACACCCCCAAATCTAACCCTAAGCGTCCATCCTTATCGAAGATGTTGATATGGTATGGATCGCCTTGACGTTTCAATTCTTCCAGTGCGGGAATACGCTCATCGCGGTAGTTAATCCCATAGATAGGCAGAATATTTTGGCGTTTCAGCATGACTAAGAAAGGATGCTCATACTTACAAGATGGGCACCAAGTGGCCCATACGTTAAGTAGTGACACTTTACCTTTCAGTTGCTCATTGGTAATCATCTCGCTTGGTGTTTCGAGACGTTCCAGTTGGAAAGCCGGGATCGGCTTTCCTTCCAGAGCTGAATCCAGTTTCTGTGGATTTAAAAACAATCCTTTGTATAAAAATACCCCCATGCCAAGAAAGATGACTAATGGGATAAACAGAACCAACTTCTTCATACATTCCCCAATTATTGCGCGGTAGCTAATTTCGCTTTTTCAGCTTGTGGCTTAACCGTAGCGGCCACTTTTGAGCGATAGCGTTTATCCGATGCGGCAAAGAAACCACCGACCATCATGAATATTGCTCCAAACCATAACCAACGAACAAAAGGTTTGTAGTTCAAGCGCACAGCAAACTCAGTGCTGCTGATTGGATCGCCCATGGTGACATATAAGTCACGGAACAGACCCCAATCGATACCGGCTTCGGTCATATCCATGGTACGCACATTGTATTGGCGACGATCGGGCTTGAGTAAGGTCAGCAGTTTATCGCCTTTATAAATCTCAATTTGACCTTGTTGTGCGGTGTAGTTAGGACCGACAACGTTCTTAGTCTCGAGATACTTAAAGGTGTAACCCGCAAGCTCTTGGCTCACGCCGGGTCCCATACGCACACTCTTCTCAACCGAGTAGTTCGATACCATAGTGGCACCGATCACCGACACGGCAATACCTAAGTGGGCTAAGATCATCCCTAGCTCGCTGCGGCCCATACGTGCCACGCTCACTTCGCCTTCTTTTGGCTTAACGATGTTATAAGCGGCTCTTGCCGTCGCTAACACGATCCAAGAAGCTGCGGCGATACCAAAGGCAACCCAAGCATTGAACGCACCATCCACAATAAACGGTGTCACGATACCAATCGCTGCCGAGACTAAAGCTGGCACCAGCAATTGGCGCTTGAGCTCACCTGCTTTGGATTTCTTCCAACGGATGATTGGACCGACACCCATAAAGCCAAACAGTACGAGGACAATTGGTACAAACACAGCGTTGAAGTATGGAGGTCCAACAGAAATCTTACCCATGCCTAATGCATCGATCAGCAGTGGATATAAAGTACCTAATAACACAGTACCCGCTGCAACCGTGAGTAACACGTTACAGACTAACAGCATGGTTTCTTTTGATTTCAGTTCGAAACGTGCTGGGCTGCTCATTTCACTGGCACGGAAGGCAAACAGCGTGAGCGAGCCGCCGATGGCTAAACCAAGCAGCAACAGAATAAACATACCGCGGCTTGGATCGGCTGCGAAGGAGTGTACAGAGGTCAGTACACCCGAACGTACGATAAAGGTACCGAGTAAGCTTAATGAGAAAGCGAAGATAGACAGTAATACGGTCCAGTTACGGAACGCACCACGTTTTTCGGTCACGATCAGCGAATGCACTAATGCCGTACCCACTAACCAAGGCATAAAGGAGGCGTTTTCGACGGGATCCCAGAACCACCAGCCACCCCAGCCTAATTCGTAGTATGCCCACCAAGAACCTAAAGCAATACCGCCCGTGAGGAAAATCCAAGCGGCTAAGGTCCAAGGACGTGACCAACGCGCCCACGCAGAGTCAAGGTGACCACTCATAAGAGCGGCAATCGCGAAGGCAAAGCTCACCGAGAAACCAACATAACCTAAGTACAGCATTGGAGGGTGGAAGATTAAGCCCACGTCCTGCAGCATTGGGTTTAAGTCGCGACCTTCGGCAGGCATTGGGAATAGGCGTTCAAATGGGCTTGATGTGAGCAGCATAAATAAGCTGAAGCCAATCACAATCAGTGCCAGTACCGCCAGTACCCTCGCGGTGAACACTTCTTCTAAGCCTTTACTGAATAAGGCAACTGAAGCCGCCCAAGTCGATAGTGCAAACACCCAAAACAGCAGTGACCCTTCATGACCGCCCCATACGGCCGCAATCTTAAAAAAGATAGGTAACTGGGAATTCGAGTGATGTGCCACATAGGCAACGGAGAAATCATCAACGGCAAAGCTGTAACCAAGAGATACTACGGATAAAGCGATAAAGAAGAACATTCCGTAGGTTAACGGCCAAGCATACCTCACTAGATATTGGTCTTTACGGGCAACACCTATAAGGGGAACGCTGACTAATAAGAAGGCGAATGCCACTCCTATAATCAGCGAAAAGTGTCCAAGTTCTGGGATCATGGGTTTTCCTCAGTCTCTAATAATATGTTGATTTAGAAAGACTCTAGACCAACGCACAACATGCTGTTCACACAAATGCACGAAATTTGGTTCATTTTAGTATTTGCTATTGTTCCTGTCTGCCTATTTCATACAAAACTGGGTGACTTGTCTCATTCTCAGTTTTTGACTAAATGGAGCCACCGCAGGCCTACAGTTTTGCATGTGACAGATAAATGAGCCTTAAGTTTCATACAAAATTTACTAGATGGATCAATTTGTGAACCAGTGCCCAACTCTCAGTTTTCACTGCAATGATGGTCTTATATTACTGTTCAATGAATAATCTTTACGTATAATCTTGCTTCCAAGCCGGCGGTAACAACCGCTTTTATGCAAACTAAAGTGAATATAGAAACAATGACGACATTTTGGATTTTTATTGCGCTTGTTGTGTTGGTCAGCTTACTGCTGATCTGGATCCCGCATTTCAGACAGCAAAAGTTGTTACGCACTGAAGAAGCCGGCGTTCGCAGACAAACTAACCTTGAATTGTTCAATGAACGTCTTGCCACTCTTGAGAAAGAACTCAATGAAGAACTGCTCGACCAAGCTGAATTTGATGCACTGAAGAAAGAGCTAGAAATCAGCCTACTCCAAGACATCAAACAAGCGAGCGATGATTCACTCGTCAACCAGATCAAACCTAAGAGCATACTGTGGCCATCCGTCATGTCCGTCTGCTTGATTGCGATCTCAGGTTATCTCTATCAGCACTTGGGCGCCTTTGAGAATATTGGTAATACTCAGCCAGCGAATCCACATGCGGGTATGGACGCAGCGCAAATCATGGCGCAGCGCGTACAGATGATGGAAGCTCAAGTACAAGCCGAGCCTGAAAATAGCCAAGCTTGGTTCAGTCTGGGTCATGCTTATATTTCAGCTAACCAGTTCGATAAAGCCGTTGCTGCATTCGATAAAGTCATCGACTTAGTCGGTAAGCATGCAGAACTGTTAGGCCCGAAAGCGACCGCACTGTACTACAAAGCCGGTCAGCAAATGACGCCACAGATTCAAGCCCTGATCGATGAATCCTTAGCATTAGATCCACAGGATCCATCGACCTTACTGCTCGTAGGTATGGATGCTTTCTTCACGGCTAACTATCAAAAAGCCATTGATTCATGGCAGACCATTCTAAGCAGCGACCGCACCGATGTAGACCGCGCCGCACTGATGAATGCGATTGAAACAGCCAACCTGCGCATGCAAGGCGAAACTGCTGGCATGCCTAACGATGACGTACACAAGCAGGCAAAAGTTGCGACAAAATCGGTGAGCATTGCGATTTCAATTTCACCTGAGCTAGCAGCACAAGCAAGCCCTGAAGACACTATCTTCGTATTCGCCCGTGCAACTGAAGGCCCTAAAGTGCCATTAGCTGCGACTAAGGTCAGCGCAAAATCTTTACCTGTGACAGTGACACTCGATGACAGCACGGGTATGGGCGGCGATATGAAACTGAGCCAAACTGCGAGTGTTGAAGTGATTGCAGTGTTGTCTAAACATGGCAACATCAAGCCTCAAGCGGGTGACATTCAAGGTAAGGTCAGCAAAGTGAATGTGGGTGATACTGCAAGCTTAGTATTGGATACTCAAGTCCAATAATGACCGACCTCAAGCGCTAAGCTTCGGCTTAGCGCAGACATAAAAAAACCGGCTGATGCCGGTTTTTTATTAACACTGAAAAAATTACTGAGCTTTAGACATAAACTCGATAGCTGCTTTGTAATCTTCGTCAGTACAATCAGTACACATACCACCTGGTGGCATTGCGTTTAAACCTGTTTTCACACTGTGTAACAGAGTGTCCATACCTTTTGCTAAGCGTGGTTCCCACTCAGCAGCATTGTGCGCCTTTGGAGCACCAGCAACACCCATGCTGTGGCATACGGTACATGCCTTGTTGAAAATAGCTTCAGCATCTTGAGCTGAAACGTTGACTGACATAGTCAAAGCAGCGACTGCAGTCATTGCTAACAGTTTTTTCATGTTCAATGTTCCTAATGCAAATACGTACAAAGCTCTCGCTGCCCTTTGAGGCAGACTCATTATAGCGAGTTAAGATTACTACAAACTTCAATAAATCTCATCTTTTTGTGATTAGAATCTCAGCGCAAATGATATGAGGCGACAAGCGTGACAAATTCGTTAATATATTAGCAAGTATTAAAAAAGTTCGATTTGTACGAGAAATATTGCGGTTATTGGAACCACATCAAATTGCTGACATCTAGTATTAAGCAAGTGTAAACCCCGCAATATCGTTTGTGTTAGAATCACTTGTGTTTCCTTCCGGCTTGAGATAGAGGGTTCAGTGACAAATATAACTTCAGTAAACACACTGGTATCGGCGAGCAAGCTGACATGTATCCGCGAAGAACGCATCCTATTTGATGAATTAAGTTTTGATATAAATGCTGGCGATATCGTCCAGATTGAAGGCCCAAATGGCGCCGGCAAAACCAGCTTATTACGTATATTGGCAGGCTTATCTCGCCCTTACGCTGGGCAAACCTTTTATCTCAACGAAGATATCAATCGTTGCCGCGATGAATATAACGAAGATTTATTGTATTTAGGCCACCTTGCGGGGGTGAAATCCGAATTAACTGCGGAAGAAAACCTTAACTTCAATTTAAGAATCAGTGGCTATGATGATTTTGATACTGCAGCTATTTTAGCTAAAGTGAATTTAGCTGGATTCGAAGAAGCGCTGGCTGGACATTTATCCGCAGGTCAACATCGCCGCACCGCATTAGCAAGACTTTGGCATAACGATTGTAAAGTGTGGATCCTCGATGAACCTTTTACTGCCATTGATAAAAAAGGTGTCGAAGAGCTTGAGCAATTATTTATTCAACATGCGGATAATGGTGGCTGTGTGGTACTCACCACCCACCAAGATATGGGCATTATCAAAGATGATAGGCTTCGTAAAATTCGTCTAGATTATCGCTTCGTATAAGGTTTGGCATAATGAAAAGAGGCATCAGCTTTACTACAGCGTTTTTCACGTTACTGCAGCGGGATCTAAAAATCGCCATTCGTCATCGCGGTGATATCTTTAATCCATTGTTATTCTTCATCATGGTCGTGACCTTATTCCCACTCGGTATTGGCCCTGAACCACAAATGTTAGCGCGAATTGCCCCTGGGATTATTTGGGTTGCAGCCCTGCTGGCATCCATGTTGTCACTCGAGCGCCTATTTAAAGCCGACTTCAGTGACGGTAGCTTAGAGCAAATGCTGCTCAGCCCACAGCCACTCTCAGTATTAGTATTGGCCAAAGTGCTAGCCCATTGGCTACTGACTGGCGTGCCATTAATTATTATCGCGCCCCTGCTCGCGGTATTACTCAACTTAGAAGCCAACAGCTATGGCGCGCTGGTCGCGACTCTGGCGTTAGGAACTCCGGTATTGTCGCTCCTCGGCGCCATTGGTGTGGCTTTAACCGTTGGTTTACGTAAAGGCGGCGTGTTACTGAGTTTACTGATCCTACCGCTTTATATTCCTGTGCTGATTTTCGCGACCAGCGCCATAGATGCTGCAGGAATGAATTTACCCTATGATGGTCAGCTCGCTATAATTGGCGCCATGTTGATCGGTTCGTTAACCTTAGCACCCTTTGCTATTGGTGCATCTCTGCGAGTGAGTACTAACTAAAATGTGGAAATGGTTACACCCTTACGCGGATCCTGAACGCGCTTACAAATTATCAGGAACGTTATTTCCATGGTTTGCTACCTTAGCCTGTCTTTTCATTACCGTAGGCACCGTTTGGGGATTGATGTTTGCCCCAACAGATTACCAACAGGGCGACAGCTACCGGATTATCTTTATCCATGTGCCAGCGGCTTCAATGTCGATGGCGGCTTATATGGGTATGGCAACGGCTGCATTTATCGGTTTAGTCTGGCAAGTTAAACTGGCTGACTGGGCAGCGGCTTCTATTGCACCCATTGGCGCGGTAATTACCTTTATCGCACTGTTTACTGGCGCCGCTTGGGGTAAACCCATGTGGGGAACTTGGTGGGTATGGGATGCACGCTTAACCTCTGAATTGGTGCTGTTATTCCTCTATTTAGGTGTGATTTCCCTCTACGCTTCCTTTGAGGATAAAGTACTCGCCGCGCGTGCAGCAGGGATCTTAGCGATCGTTGGCGTGATCAATATTCCGATCATCAAATACTCTGTTGAATGGTGGAGCTCACTGCACCAACCGTCCACCATTAAAATTACCTCTAAATCGACTATGTCGAGTGAAATGTTGTACCCACTTTTAATCAATATTTTAGGTTTCGGCCTTATGATAGGGGCTATCACTATTGTGAGATTTAGAGCAGAAATCTTAGCAAGAAACGGCATGCGCCCTTGGGTGCGTGAACTTGCCAAAGCTGAGGAGGTCAAATAATGCAATTCGATTCTATCAGTGATTTTTTTAACATGGGTGGCTATGCCTTTTATGTGTGGCTTGCCTATGGCGTGACTTTCTTCTGTTTATCGACGCTGATCATCACCAGCGCGCGCCAAAAGCGCAAAGTGCTAATTGAAATAGCGAAGAAGATGAACCGCGAAGAGCGCCTCAAAGAAACTAGGAGTACCAAATCGTGAACCCAAGACGCAAAAAGAGACTGACGTTAGCCATAGCATTGATCGGTGGCGTAGCCGCGATTGCTTCGCTACTGCTGTATGCGCTGAACTCCAACTTGAACTTATTCTATACACCGTCTGAAATCGTTAACGGTAAGGCTGATACCGGCGTTAAACCCGAAGCGGGTCAGCGTATTCGTGTAGGCGGCATGGTAACGGTCGGCTCTATGGTACGCGATCCAAACAGCCTGCATGTACAGTTTGCCGTTCACGATTCATTAGGCGGCGAAATCATGGTGACCTACGACGATCTGCTGCCCGATCTGTTCCGTGAAGGACAAGGCATCGTGGCGCAAGGCGTACTAGGTGAAGACGGCAAGTTGGCCGCGACCGAGGTCCTGGCAAAGCATGATGAAAACTACATGCCGCCAGAAGTGGCCGAAGCCATGGGCCAAAAACATGAGAAGCTAGATTACAGCCAGCAGAAATCGGCAACACAATAGCTGTTATCCCGTCTCTGTTAATACCTAAAAGGGCCTCTTCGGAGGCTTTTTTATTGGCCAAGCACCGTCAGAGACTGAACTATAATTAACACAGTATTCCCACAGGAAACTGTGTATGCAACCAATAAAGCCACAACAAAGAAGATGGCGACAACTCCTTATCTTACTACTCGCCTGCATCTCTCCCACGCTCTATGCGGCAAAGGTGGTGGTGATTGAGAGCTATCACCAGAGCTATCTTTGGGATAGGGAATATTATCAGGCCATACTCGATAAACTCACGCCTGAACATCGAGTCACGCATTTCGAGATGGACACCAAGCGGCTACCTAAGGAGCGCTATGGCGAACGCGCCGAGTTAGCCTGGCAGTTCATTGTGCAGCAACAACCTCAACTCGTTATTCTTGCCGACGACAATGCCGTCAATTATCTCCATGAACGACTCAATGCCAGTCAAATTCCAGTGGTTTATCTAGGAGTAAATATGAATCCTAGGCAATACCATTTAAACAACTATAAGCGCTTTACAGGCGTACTCGAGAGACCCTTACTGAAACGCTCACTGTTATTACTACAGCGCGTCCTACCATCACAAAAGCACCGGAAAATTTTAGTGTTATTCGATGACAGCAATACTTCTAAGCTCGCCGCAGACTATATCAGCAACCACCCAAGGAGCCATTTAAGTGATATCGAGATCCATATACTGAAATTGGCAAGCCTAAAAGACTGGCAGCAACAGGTGTTATCTGCCAAAGATAATGGCTATAGCGCTATTGTCGTTGCCCTATATCATGCGGTGAGAAATGAGCAGGATCAGTCGGTTAATGCCGACCAATTATTAGAGTGGATAGAAAGTAATACGCCAGTGCCTAATTTTGGCTTCTGGGGATTTAGTATTAATGCCAACGGTAATATCGGTGGTTATGTGCTCGATGGTTATCATCACGGCAGCATCGCAGCTGACATGGCAAAGCGCATTCTCGCCGGGGAAAAGCCTGAGAGCATCTTCCCCGTCACAGACGATCTTGGGCAATATCGATTTAGCCGTACAGGAATGAAGAAATGGCAATTGGCATTGCCGAAGGAAATTGAAAAACAGACGACTTGGGTGGATTAACTAAAAAGCGCTAAAAACAAAAAACCGGGCTTAGAGCCCGGTTTTTCAAACTTTGTAGCCTTAATTACTCAGCAGCTTCAACTTCAACAGCTTGAGCAGCTTCTGGACGACCTACTAGCTCGATGTAAGCCATTGGGGCTTTATCACCAGCACGTAAACCGCACTTAAGGATACGGGTGTAGCCACCAGGACGTTCCTGGTAACGTGGACCCAATTCAGTGAATAACTTACCTACGACTTCAGCGTCGCGAGTACGTGCAAACGCTAAACGACGGTTTGCAACGCTGTCACTCTTAGCAAGTGTTATCAGAGGCTCAACTACGCGACGCAGTTCTTTCGCTTTAGCTACGGTTGTCTTGATGATCTCATGACGAACCAGTGAGCTTGCCATGTTACGGAACATAGCTTGGCGGTGGCTGCTGTTGCGGTTAAGTTGACGACCACTCTTACGATGGCGCATGACCTAATCCTTATAACCTAAATCTGTACAAACCTGAGACTTATAGGTCGTCTGCTAAACTAGCTGGAGGCCAGTTTTCCAGACGCATACCTAACGACAGTCCGCGAGAAGCTAAAACGTCCTTAATTTCAGTAAGAGATTTCTTACCTAAGTTAGGGGTCTTCAGCAGCTCAACTTCAGTACGCTGTACCAGATCTCCGATGTAATGAATCGCTTCGGCTTTCAAACAGTTAGCCGAACGTACAGTTAGCTCTAAATCGTCGACAGGACGCAACAGAATCGGATCGAACTCCGGCTTCTCTTCTTTCATTTCTGGCTCAGTCACGTCGCGCAGCTCAACAAACGCATCCAGCTGTTCAGCTAAGATGGTTGCAGAACGACGGATAGCTTCCTCAGGATCGATAGTACCGTTAGTGGTCATATCGATAACGAGTTTATCCAAGTCAGTACGCTGTTCCACACGAGCTGCTTCTACATTGTAGGCAATACGTGCAACTGGCGAGAAAGAAGCATCAACCAGCAAGCGGCCGATTGGGCGATCATCGTCTTCAGTCTGTGCACGAGCTGATGCTGGCACATAACCACGACCACGCTCAACGCGAATACGCATGCTGATATCATTGTTACCTGTTAAATGACAGATAACATGATCAGGATTCACGATAGTGACATCACCATCATGCGTGATATCTGCTGCGATGACAGGGCCTGCGCCGGACTTGCTTAATGTAAGCATAGCCTCGTCTTTACCCTCGATAGTCACTGCTAACCCTTTCAGGTTCAGCAAGATTTCAAGGATATCTTCTTGTACGCCTTCCTTACTGCTGTATTCGTGCAGTACGCCGTCAATCTCGACTTCGGTAACCGCGCAGCCGGGCATAGACGACAATAGGATGCGACGCAACGCGTTACCTAAAGTGTGGCCGAAACCACGCTCAAGCGGTTCCAAAGTAACCTTGGCACGTGTTGAGTTAACCTGCTCGATATCAACGAGACGCGGTTTAAGAAATTCTGTAACAGAACCCTGCATTGTGTCCTCTCTTGTTTGTTAGCCTTACTTAGAGTAAAGCTCGACGATCAGCTGTTCGTTAATTTCCGCAGACAAATCGCTACGTTCTGGAATACGCTTGAAAGCACCTTCCATTTTCGCGCTGTCGACTTCAACCCATGTAGGCTTCTCGCGTTGAGCTGCCACTTCTAAAGCTGCTTTGATACGAGCTTGAGTACGTGACTTTTCACGGATGCTTACAACATCATTCGCAGACACTTTGAATGACGGAATGTTAACAACACGACCGTTAACCATAACTGACTTATGGCTCACTAGCTGACGTGATTCTGCACGAGTCGCACCGAAACCCATACGATAAACAACGTTATCTAAACGAGTTTCTAAAAGTTGCAACAGGTTCTCACCAGTGTTGCCTTTCAGACGTGCAGCCTCTTTGTAGTAGTTACGGAATTGTTTTTCTAACACACCGTAAATACGACGAACTTTTTGTTTTTCGCGTAACTGTAAACCGTACTCTGACAGACGTGGCTTACGAGCGCCATGCTGTCCAGGTGCTGATTCCAGTTTACACTTTGAATCGATTGCTCTCACACCGCTTTTTAAGAAAAGGTCAGTACCTTCTCGGCGGCTGAGCTTGAGCTTGGGACCCAAGTATCTTGCCATGATCTTTCTCCAACTATCCTAATGAAACGCGTTATACACGACGCTTTTTAGGAGGACGACAACCATTATGAGGGATCGGCGTCACATCGGTAATGTTGGTAATTTTGTAACCAACAGCGTTCAGCGCACGAATGGCTGATTCACGACCTGGACCTGGACCCTTCACAAACACTTCAAGGTTTTTTAAACCGTAGTCTTGAGCAGCAGCACCTGCACGCTCAGCAGCTACCTGTGCAGCAAATGGAGTAGATTTACGTGAACCACGGAAACCTGAACCACCTGAAGTAGCCCATGACAACGCATTACCTTGGCGATCTGTAATGGTGACAATTGTGTTGTTGAAAGAAGCATGGATATGAGCCATGCCATCTGCAACCTGTTTACGTACGCGCTTACGCGGAGAACGTGACGGAACTTTAGCCATTGTCTACCTTCCCGTTACTTCTTGATTGGTTTACGTGGACCTTTACGCGTACGCGCATTGGTCTTAGTACGTTGCCCACGAAGAGGCAGGCTACGACGATGGCGGAGACCACGATAACAACCAAGATCCATAAGACGCTTGATGTTCATAGAAATCTCACGACGTAAGTCACCTTCTACTAAGTATTTGGCAACTTCTTCGCGTAGGGTGTCGATTTGAGCTTCGCTCAATTCCTTGATCTTAGCAGTTTCAGCAATTGCTGTAGCCGCGCAGATTGCTCTAGCGCGAGTACGGCCGATGCCGAAAATTGCAGTCAATGCGATGACTGTATGCTTTTGATCAGGAATGTTAATGCCAGCGATACGGGCCACTATGCACTCCTTAAGTTAAAGGCCAACTGCGAAAAGCCCGAAAGGATACTCGACAGTTGACAGATTTGCAAACAATATTTTGTTCAGCCCAACATTGGGCTGAACAATCTTTCTATTAGCCTTGACGCTGTTTGTGTTTTGGTTCAACACAGATAACGCGTACAACGCCACTACGCTTGACGATCTTGCAGTTACGGCAGATCTTCTTCACGGAAGCTCGAACTTTCATTTCATCACTCCGTAAAGCTACTTAGCGACCAAAGCGATCTAAGTTCGCTTTGTTTACTAGGTTAGCTTTCTTCATCACAGACTCATACTGATGTGACATCATATGGGTCTGAACCTGAGCCATGAAGTCCATGATTACGACTACCATAATTAGTAGTGAAGTACCGCCAAAATAGAACTGTACTTTCCACGCAATTAACATGAACTCCGGAATTAAACAGATAAAGGTAATGTATAACGCGCCAGCTAATGTCAGGCGAGTCATTACTTTATCAATGTAACGCGAAGTCTGTTCTCCAGGACGGATCCCAGGGATGAATGCACCACTCTTCTTCAGGTTATCTGCTGTTTCACGTGGGTTAAATACCAACGCAGTATAGAAGAAACAGAAGAAGATAATCGCTGCTGCATACAATAATGAGTAAAGCGGTTGTCCTGGTGACACAGCCAGTGAAAAATCACTTAACCATGACATAGACTCATTTTGACCAAACCACTGAGCCAGTGTGCCTGGGAACAAAATGATGCTTGACGCAAAAATTGGGGGAATTACACCCGCCATGTTTATTTTCAGCGGCAAGTGAGTAGATTGCGCAGCGAACACCTTACGGCCTTGCTGGCGCTTAGCGTAGTTAACGACGATACGACGTTGACCACGCTCTACAAACACCACGAAATAAGTCACAGCAAAAATAATTACCGCGAGCAACAACAATACTAACACATTCAGGTCACCTTGACGCGCCTGCTCAGCCGTTTGGCCGATAGCGGAAGGTAATCCAGCAACAATACCTGCGAAAATTAAAATCGAGATACCGTTACCTATACCTCGTTCGGTAATTTGCTCACCTAGCCACATGAGGAACATAGTTCCTGTTACTAAGCTCACAACCGCTACAAAGTAGAAACCGAATCCAATGTTGACCACAAGGCCAGGGACTAAGTTTGGTAACCCTGTTGCAATACCGATCGACTGGAATGTACCCAGCACCAACGTACCCCAACGTGTATACTGACTGATTTTTTTACGTCCAGACTCGCCTTCTTTTTTCAATTCAGCGAGTGCAGGATGCACAACAGTCAATAACTGCATGATAATCGATGCCGAAATGTACGGCATGATACCTAATGCAAAGATAGAAGCACGGGAAAGAGCACCACCCGAGAACATGTTAAACATGCCAAGGATGGTACCTTTTTGCTGAGCAAACAGCTCTGCTAATACAGCTGCGTCAATACCAGGAATTGGCACAAACGAACCGGCTCTAAAGACGATAATCGCACCAATCACGAACAGGAGGCGAGCTTTCAACTCAGAAAGTCCACCTTTCGCGCTTTTTAAATCAAGTCCTGGTTTTGCCATCGACGTATTATTCCTCGATCTTACCGCCAGCAGCTTCAATCGCTGCACGTGCACCTTTGGTTACCTTCAGACCTTTTACGGTCACTGGGCGCTCAATGGTACCTGAAAGAACGATTTTCGCAAACTGGATGTTGCGAGTAATAACGTTCGCATCTTTCAGAGCGTTTAAGTCGATAACATCACCGTTAACTTTAGCTAGTTCGAGTACACGAACTTCAGCTGTTACCATAGCGCGACGCGAGGTAAAACCAAATTTAGGTAAACGGATCTTAAGTGGCATTTGACCACCCTCGAAGCCTGGGCGTACACCGCCACCGCTACGAGATTTTTGGCCTTTATGACCACGACCCGCAGTTTTACCTAAGCCTGAACCCATACCACGGCCTACACGCTTTGGTGCATGCTTAGCGCCTGCAGCTGGAGATAGAGTATTTAAACGCATCTATTAATCCTCCACCTTAACCATGTAGTAGACCTTGTTGATCATACCGCGAACTGAAGGAGTATCTTCTAATTCAACAGTGTGACCAATGCGACGCAGACCAAGACCAGTTAAGGTCGCACGGTGCTTTGGTAAACGACCGATAGCACTTTTAGTCTGAGTAACTTTTACAGTTTTAGTTGCCATGGTGCATTACCCCCGAATTTCGTCAACATTCAGGCCACGCTTAGCTGCGATTTGCGAAGGTGACTTCATGTGCACCAGAGCATCTACAGTCGCGCGAACGATGTTGATCGGGTTAGTAGAACCGTATGCTTTTGACAGAACGTTATGAACGCCTGCAACTTCTAATACGGCACGCATTGCGCCACCGGCGATAATACCGGTACCCTGTGATGCTGGTTGCATGTATACACGTGAACCAGTATGACGACCTTTAACTGGGTGATGCAGAGTGCCTGCATTCAACTCAACGGTCACCATGTTACGACGGGCTTTTTCCATAGCTTTTTGAATCGCTGCTGGAACTTCGCGCGCTTTACCATAGCCATAGCCGACCTTACCATTACCATCACCCACTACTGTTAGTGCTGTGAAGCTAAAGATACGACCGCCCTTAACTACTTTAGAAACACGATTAACTGCAATCAATTTCTCTTGCAGATCGTCTTTTTGCTGAGCTTCTAATTTAGCCATTTTTATAACCCCTTAGAACTGGAGGCCAGCTTCACGAGCAGCATCTGCCAGAGCAGCTACACGACCGTGATACTTGAAACCAGAACGATCGAACGCAACAGTCGTTACGCCTTTCTCGATCGCGCGCTCAGCAACAAATTTACCTACTGCTTTAGCCGCGTCTACGTTACCGGTACTCTTCAGTTGCTCTTTAACCGCTTTTTCCACGGTTGAAGCAGCTGCCACCACCTGAGCTTCAGGATTGATCACCTGAGCATAAATGTGACGCGGTGTACGATGTACAACCAGACGGTTCACGCCCAGCTCTTGGATCTTCTTACGAGCGCGAATAGCGCGACGTAAGCGAGATGTTTTCTTATCCATATCGCGTTACCTACTTCTTCTTAGCCTCTTTACGGCGTACTTCTTCGTCGTCATAGCGAACACCCTTGCCTTTGTATGGCTCTGGTGGACGGTATCCGCGAATCTCAGCAGCGACTTGGCCAATTAACTGCTTATCAACGCCACGTAGGACGATGTCAGTTTGGCTTGGACACTCTGCAGTAACGCCTGCGGGCAGTTTGTGTACTAACGGATGAGAGAAACCTAAAGTCAGGTCAATGTCAGCACCGACGAGCTTCGCACGGTAACCAACGCCAACTAACTTTAACTTACGCTCAAAACCTTGAGATACACCAACAACCATGTTGTTTACTAATGCACGTGTGGTACCAGCCTGTGCCCAAGCGCCAACAGCGCCTTCAACAGGTAGGAACTTGATCACGCCATCTTCAATAACAACATTGACCGCATTGTTGATCACTCGAGTCAGACTTCCTTTCGCGCCTTTGACGGTCAGGGTCTGTTCGTTTAAGGTCACCTCTACGCCAGCTGGAATAGATACTGGTGCTTTTGCTACACGAGACATTCCTAGCTCCTTATGCTACGTAGCAGATAACCTCGCCACCCATGCCTGCAAGGCGGGCGGCACGATCAGTCATCAGGCCTTTAGAAGTGGACACAATTGCGACACCCAGTCCGCCCATCACTTTTGGCAATTCGTTTTTACCTTTGTAAATACGAAGACCAGGACGGCTTACGCGCTGGATAGTCTCAACGACTGGTTGGCCTTGGAAATACTTTAAAGTAATTTCCAGTTCAGGCTTGGCTTCATCTGCTACGGCGTAATCAGCGATGTAACCTTCTTCTTTAAGCAGTTTCGCGATAGCGACTTTCAGCTTAGCAGAAGGCATCTTCACAGATACTTTGTTAGCAGCTTGGCCGTTACGAATACGGGTTAACATATCCGCAATAGGATCTTGCATGCTCATATTAGCTTACTCCGTGACAAGTGCTTACCAGCTAGCCTTACGCAGGCCAGGAACTTCACCACGCATGGTAGCTTCACGTAACTTGATACGGCTTAAACCGAACTTACGCAGGAAACCATGTGGGCGACCAGTTTGATTACAACGATTGCGTTGACGCGATGCGCTGGAATCACGTGGTAGAGCTTGCAGCTTTAATACTGCATCCCAACGGTCTTCGTCAGAAGAAGCTGGATTTGCAATAATTGCTTTCAGAGCAGCGCGCTTTTCAGCGAACTTAGCTACGAGCTGTGCACGCTTTGCTTCACGTGCTTTCATTGATGTTTTTGCCATTACGCTACCCTTATTTCTTGAATGGGAAGTTAAAAGCGTCTAACAAAGCACGACCTTCTTCATCAGAATTCGCAGAGGTAGTGATAACAATATCCATACCGCGAATTTTATCGATTTTATCGTAATCGATTTCTGGGAAAATGATCTGCTCACGCACGCCCATTGCGTAGTTACCACGGCCGTCGAACGCTTTAGCGCTCAGACCACGGAAGTCACGAATACGTGGGATTGCGATGTCAACTAAACGCTCTAAGAATTCCCACATACGCTCACCGCGCAGGGTCACTTTACAGCCAATAGGGTAGCCTTCACGGATTTTAAAACCAGCAACTGATTTACGAGCAACAGTTACTACTGGTTTTTGACCAGCGATTGCAGTCATGTCACGAACAGCATGTTCCATAACTTTTTTGTCTGCAACGGCTTCGCCAACACCCATGTTCAGGGTGATTTTCTCAATCCGAGGGACTTGCATGACACTGGTATAACCGAACTTTTTAGTCAGTTCAGCGACAACAGTCTCTTGATATTTATCATGCAGTTTCGCCATCGTTTACTCCAGTTACTTAACGAGTTCACTGTTCGATTTAAAGAAACGAACTTTTTTGCCGTCTTCAAATCGGAAACCAACACGATCCGCCTTGCCAGTGACAGGGTTAAAGATCGCAACATTTGATGCTTGAATCGGTGCTTCTTTCTCAACAATACCACCGGCTACACCCAGTTGTGGGTTTGGCTTTTGGTGTTTCTTGACAAGATTGATGCCTTCAACAATTAACTTACCAGTAGGTAATACTTGAGCAACTTTAGCGCGTTTGCCCTTGTCTTTACCTGCTAATACGATTACTTCGTCTTGACGACGGATTTTAGCTGCCATTTTGAAGCTCCTTACAGTACTTCTGGTGCCAGCGAGACAATTTTCATAAATTGCTCATTACGCAATTCACGTGTCACTGGTCCAAAGATACGAGTACCAATCGGCTGCAGGTTGTTGTTCAAAAGAACAGCTGCATTCCGATCGAAGCGAATGACAGAACCGTCTGGACGACGTACGCCTTTCTTAGTACGGACTACCACCGCGTTATACACATCACCTTTCTTCGCTTTAGCGCGAGGAATTGCTTCTTTAACAGAAACCTTGATGATGTCGCCGATACCGGCATAACGACGATGAGAGCCACCCAAGACCTTAATACACTGAACTCTGCGTGCGCCGCTGTTACATGCGACGTCAAGAGTCGATTGCATTTGGATCATTTTAAGTGCTCCGCTATCGTTACTACACAATTCCCACAATTGGGACTATAAACACCATTTTTGCTTTGAATTTAGTCAAAAATGGCGCGCAAATATAACACCATAAATATGGAATGTATAGTATTAAAAAACAAACGGCCCCAAATACTGGAGCCGTTTACCTAAATACCTAATACAATTAGGCCTTTGATACTACTTCAACCAGAGTCCAAGATTTAGTCTTAGACAGAGGACGACATTCGCGGATAGCCACTACATCGCCTTCGTTGCACTGATTAGCTTCATCGTGTGCATGGATCTTAGTCGTACGCTTAATGTACTTCCCATAGATTGGGTGTTTCACTTGGCGTTCGATAGCTACAGTAATGGTTTTATCCATTTTGTTGCTTGTCACACGACCTTGCAAAGTACGGATTTTATCAGACATTATGCACCCGCCTTAGAAGTAATAATGGTCTTAACGCGCGCAATGTTACGGCGCACTAATTTCAGTTGATGAGTCTGAGTCAACTGACCAGTGGCGTGTTGCATACGCAGGTTGAACTGCTCACGCAGCAGACCAAGTAGTTCAGCGTTCAATTCTTCAACGCTCTTTTCTCTTAGTTCGCTCGCTTTCATTACATCACCGTCTTAGTTACGAAGGTAGTCTTAATTGGAAGCTTGGCAGCAGCTAAAGCAAACGCTTCACGAGCGATCACTTCAGAAACACCATTCATCTCATAAAGAACCTTACCAGGTTGAATCTGACATACCCAGTATTCAACGTTACCTTTACCTTTACCCATACGCACTTCAAGAGGCTTAGAGGTAATTGGCTTGTCCGGGAAAACTCGAATCCAAATTTGTCCCTGACGCTTAATGTGACGTGTCATGGCACGACGTGCAGATTCGATCTGACGAGCAGTTAAACGACCACGGCCGACTGCTTTCAGACCAAAAGTACCAAAGCTAACTTCGGTACCGTTCGCTAGACCGCGGTTGCGGCCTTTGAACATCTTGCGAAACTTCATACGTTTAGGTTGCAGCATTGCCGGCTCTCCTATTTACCACGAGGCTTGCGCTTAGGTTGCTGCTGTTTCGGCTCTTCAATCTGTGGCAGCATTCCGTCCAGAACTTCACCTTTGAAGATCCAAACTTTAATACCAATCACACCGTATTGAGTGTGACTTTCAGAGGTTGAATAGTCGATATCAGCACGCAGTGTATGCAAAGGTACACGACCTTCACGGTACCACTCAGAGCGCGCAATCTCAGCACCGCCTAAACGGCCACTAACTTCAACTTTGATACCTTGAGCACCAATACGCATTGCGTTTTGAACCGCACGCTTCATAGCGCGACGGAACATAACACGACGCTCTAATTGCTGTGCAATTGAGTCAGCAACTAACTTGGCATCTAGCTCAGGTTTACGGATCTCAGCGATGTTAATTTGAGCAGGAGTGCCAGCCAGTTTTGAAACTGCAGCACGCAATACTTCAACGTCTTCACCTTTCTTACCGATCACAACGCCTGGACGGGCAGTGTGAATAGTAACGCGGATGCTTTTCGCTGGGCGTTCAATAACAATCTTAGATACTGATGCAGCTTGCAGTTTGTCTGCAAGATACTTACGCACTTCCCAGTCGCTGTTCAGGTTATTTGCATAATCTGACTTATCTGCGTACCAGGTAGAGATCCAAGGCTTGGTGATACCCAGACGGATACCATTAGGATGTACTTTCTGTCCCATTGCTCTCTCCTAGCGATCTGATACAACCACAGTGATGTGGCTGGTACGCTTCATGATACGATCAGCGCGGCCTTTAGCACGTGGCATGATACGCTTCATAGTTGGACCCTCGTCAACGAAGACGGCGCCTACTTTTAGCTCATCAATGTCAGCGCCTTCGTTGTGTTCGGCGTTTGCGATAGCTGAGTCAAGTACTTTTTTAACCAGTACGGCGGCTTTCTTTGGGCTGAAAGTCAAAATTTCGAGGGCCTTAGCAACAGGCAAACCACGAATTTGATCGGCAACCAGACGAGCCTTCTGCGCAGACGTACGGGCAAAACGATGTTTAGCTAAAACTTCCATCTTATTCCTCCCGTATTAACGCTTCTTCGCTTTCTTATCAGCAGCATGGCCGCGATAAGTGCGAGTTGGTGAGAATTCACCAAGTTTGTGGCCGATCATTTCGTCAGTTACGAACACAGGAACGTGCTGACGACCATTATGGACAGCGATGGTCAAACCAATCATGTTTGGAATGATCATTGAGCGACGTGACCAAGTCTTAATAGGCTTTTTGTCACCGGCTTCCATCGCTTTCTCTACCTTCTTCAGCAAGTGCAGGTCAATGAAGGGACCTTTCTTGAGAGAACGTGGCATGGCGAATCCTCTTACTATTTATTACGACGACGTACGATGTACTTGTCAGTGCGCTTGTTACTACGAGTCTTATAACCCTTAGTTGGCACACCCCATGGAGTCACTGGGTGACGACCACCAGAAGTACGGCCTTCACCACCACCGTGTGGGTGGTCTACTGGGTTCATTGCAACACCGCGAACTGTTGGGCGAACGCCTCTCCAGCGCTTAGCACCTGCTTTACCTAACTGGCGTAGCATGTGTTCGGCATTACCAACTTCACCAAATGTTGCGCGGCAATCAACTGGCACTTTGCGCATTTCGCCAGAGCGAAGACGTAAAGTGGCATATGCGCCATCACGAGCAACAACTTGTACATAAGCACCCGCTGAACGCGCGATCTGAGCACCTTTACCAGGCTTCATTTCTACAGCGTGCACAACAGAACCTACTGGAATGTTGCGCAGTGGCATTGCGTTACCGGTTTTGATTTCGGCTTCAACACCAGACTGGATCTTGTCGCCAGCTTGCATGCCTTTAGCAGCAAGGATGTAACGACGCTCACCATCCGCATACAGTACTAGAGCGATGTGCGCAGTACGGTTTGGATCGTATTCCAGACGCTCGATTTTTGCAGGGATACCGTCTTTATCGCGTTTGAAGTCGATTAAACGGTAATGCTGCTTGTGACCGCCACCAACGTGACGAACAGTGATACGGCCAGTGTTGTTACGGCCACCACTTTTAGATTTTTTCGCCAACAGGCCAGCAAAAGGTTTACCCTTGTGCAGGTCAGAGTTCACCACTTTAACAACGTGGCGACGACCTGGAGAGGTTGGCTTACACTTAATAACTGCCATGATAATTCTCCTTTGCTTACTCAGCGCCGCCGACGAAATCGATGTCAGCACCAGCAGCTAAAGTCACGTAGGCTTTTTTCCAATCGCTACGACGGCCAGTACGGCCACCAGTACGTTTAGTTTTGCCTTTGCTCACTAAAGTGCGAACTGATTCGACTTCAACTTCAAATAGCTTAGCAACAGCAGCTTTGATTTCAGCTTTAGTTGCATCGATAGCTACGCGGAAAACAACAGTGTTGTGCTTCTCAGCATTCACAGTGCTCTTTTCAGAGATGTGAGGTGCTAGAATTACTTTTAGCAAACGTTCTTCGCGGATCATCATGCTAGCATCTCCTCGATTTGCTTAACTGCATCAGCAGTCACAAGCACTGTGTTGAACGCGATCAGACTTACTGGGTCTAGACCTGCAACGTCACGAACGTCAACCTTGTACAGGTTGCGAGCTGCTAAGAATAAATTCTCGTCAACTTCTGAAGTCACAATTAACACGTCTTCTAAGTTCATTGCTTTCAGTTTAGCTTTCAGCTCTTTGGTTTTAGGAGCTTCAACGCTGAATGATTCAACAACAACCAGACGGTCTTGACGTACCAGCTCAGACAGAATGCTTTTCAGCGCGCCGCGGTACATCTTCTTGTTAACTTTTTGGCTGTGATCTTGAGTTTTAGCAGCGAAAGTTACGCCACCGCCACGCCAGATTGGGCCCTTAACACCACCCGCACGAGCGCGGCCAGTGCCTTTTTGGCGCCATGGCTTTTTGCCAGAGCCAGTTACTTCCGCACGAGTCTTTTGAGCACGAGTGCCCTGACGTGCGTTTGCAGCGTATGCTACAACTACCTGATGAACCAGTGCCTCGTTAAAGTCACGGCCGAAGGTAGTTTCGGAAACTTCAAGAGCGCTTTGCGCGTCTTTCAATACCAATTCCATTACTATCTCCTCAGACCTTAAGCTTTAACTGCAGGCTTGATGATCAGGTCGCCGTTAGTTGCGCCCGGAACAGCACCTTTAACCAGTAGCAGGTTACGTTCAACATCTACACGTACAACGTCTAGATTTTGAGTAGTAACACGCTCGGCACCCATGTGGCCTGACATTTTCTTGCCTTTAAATACGCGACCAGGCGTTTGGTTCTGACCGATAGAACCGTTCGAACGGTGCGACAAAGAGTTACCGTGAGTCATATCTTGAGTACGGAAGTTCCAACGCTTAACGCCGCCTTGGAAGCCTTTACCTTTAGATTGACCAGTAACGTCAACTTTCGCTACATCAGCGAAGATACCTACGTTTAGCTCAGCACCAACTTCAATGCCTTCGCCTTCACCGTCTGCCAGACGCAATTCCCACAGTCCACGACCGGCTTCAACACCGCTCTTGGCAAAGTGACCTGCTTCTGGTTTAGTGATGCGATTGGCTTTTTTGGTACCAGTAGTAACTTGAAGTGCGCGGTAGCCGTCAGTTTCTAAAGTTTTCACTTGAGTAACACGGTTGCCAGCAACTTCAATTACTGTAACAGGTATAGAAACACCATCTTCAGTGAAGATGCGAGTCATACCAACTTTACGACCAATAAGACCGATAGCCATCTCTCAAACCTCTTCTAAGGATCTCAATTAACCCAAGCTAATCTGTACGTCGACACCAGCCGCAAGATCTAAACGCATTAGAGCGTCTACAGTCTTTTCAGTTGGCTCTACGATGTCAACCAGGCGCTTGTGAGTACGTAATTCGTACTGGTCACGAGCATCTTTATTAACGTGCGGAGAGATCAAAACGGTATAACGCTCTTTGCGCGTTGGCAGTGGGATAGGACCACGTACCTGGGCGCCTGTACGCTTAGCAGTTTCAACGATTTCCGCTGTAGACTGATCAATTAAGCGATGATCAAATCCTTTTAAGCGGATACGGATTCTTTGGTTCTGCATTGACCAGAGCTCCTAAAATGGACACATAAAAAATCACCCTCTAGCTTCTTCCTAACTGGAAAAGCAGAGCGAGATGATTTAACCGTTCGACTCCCAATCGGAGCCGCTATGATAATGACGAGCGTATTGGCTCATCATTTTATTCGCTAACCTAGGTTAACGAGGGGGCCATTATACTTATCTAAAATTAGATTTCAAGCCCGCTGTGTAAATAGTCATCAAAAAGACTATTCAACTTCAGAGTGGCGAGCATTTTACACAAATTTCAGAATAACGCCAGCCCAAAATAAAAAAGGAAGCCTAAGCTTCCTTTTTCAGTACTATATCTAAGTTCGCGATTAAGCGATGATCTTAGCTACAACACCAGCACCTACTGTACGGCCACCTTCACGGATTGCGAAGCGTAAACCTTCGTCCATCGCGATTGGGCAGATCAGCGTAACAACCATCTTGATGTTGTCGCCTGGCATTACCATCTCTACGCCTTCTGGCAGTTCGATAGTACCAGTCACGTCAGTTGTACGGAAGTAGAACTGTGGACGGTAGCCTTTGAAGAATGGAGTGTGACGACCACCTTCTTCTTTTGACAGAACGTATACTTCTGATTCAAAAGTAGTGTGTGGGTTGATTGAACCTGGCTTAGATAATACTTGACCACGTTCTACGTCATCACGCTTAGTACCACGTAACAGGATACCACAGTTCTCACCTGCACGACCTTCGTCAAGCAGCTTACGGAACATTTCAACACCTGTACAGGTTGTCTTAGTCGTTGTACGGATACCAACGATTTCTACTTCGTCACCAACACGTACGATACCACGCTCAACACGGCCAGTTACTACTGTACCACGACCAGAGATTGAGAATACGTCTTCGATTGGCATCAGGAATGGCTTATCGATATCACGCTCTGGTTCTGGAATGTAAGAATCCAGCGCCGCTGCTAATTCGATGATCTTAGCTTCCCACTCTGGCTCGCCTTCTAGCGCTTTCAGAGCTGAACCTTGGATAACTGGTAAGTCATCACCTGGGAAGTCGTATTCTGATAACAGTTCACGTACTTCCATTTCTACTAATTCTAATAGTTCAGCATCGTCAACCATGTCACACTTGTTCATGAATACGATGATGAATGGTACGCCTACCTGGCGAGACAGCAGGATGTGCTCACGAGTTTGTGGCATTGGACCGTCA
>NZ_JAKILE010000023.1:0-41690 GCF_023283775.1 Shewanella seohaensis | reverse complement strand
CCTAATTTAAAGGCTAAGGTGTAATCTCGTTGTGTGCGCTTACGGCTTGAGTTAATTGATGTTGTCATAAAGAAATCCTCTTTATGTCAACGTATTTCAGGACGAGACAATAGATAGAAAAAAGCCCCATCTTTCGATGAGGCTTATTCTATTTGGCGGAGCGGACGGGACTCGAACCCGCGACCCCCGGCGTGACAGGCCGGTATTCTAACCAACTGAACTACCGCTCCAAACTTTTTTATTATACCGCTACTACAGCACTATAATTTTAACTTTCAACAACTTGACTGGCGGAGCGGACGGGACTCGAACCCGCGACCCCCGGCGTGACAGGCCGGTATTCTAACCAACTGAACTACCGCTCCACTCAAGTTGCGGTGAATAATACGGTTGAGCGTTCGAAGCGTCAACCGTTTTTTTCACTCATTTGCATCGTTTAGTTAAAATTTCGCCAAACTTAACAAAACCCCATGATAAATGAACAAAATATCTTCAAACTGGCGTCTAAAATGCCTGACTGTTGGCCATTGATTTAGCGACGATGATCCGGCTCGTCTGGCATGGTCAAATCAATCTCATCGAGCGATGGCGCCTCTGCCTTACTCTGCCCTGCTTCGTCTAACATCCGTTGCTCTGCGGCGGCCAGTGCCTGCGCGAGACTTTGACGCTTACGCCAGACTATCAGCCCCACAACCCCAAGCAGTAGTAACACAGCATTGATGGTGATGATCCAAAACAGTGCATCCTGTTTTGCCACGGCTTCTTCTTCAGCGGCCTTTTGCGCTGCAACGGCGGCTAACTCCTCGGCACTCGGCGGCGGTTCGGGTGGCTGCACTAAGTTAAAGAAGAGTTCTGGCAAATCGAGCAGGATTTCACGGCCTGTGACTGTGGTGGTCGCCACAGTGCCTTTAATTCGATAACTGCCAAACTCGGTCACAGGCGGTATTGGCAGTTCAGTGTCGCTCTCTTTAAGCCCATGAACGACGAGGGGAAGTTGCAAACCAGCTGGTCCAACAAGCTCGAATGAAAAATGGGTTTCAGCCAATTGCAGCACATTGCTATCGGCGTGCAACATTATTTTCCATCGCCCCGTTAACGGATCATCTGGGGTGATCACTTCGGCATTCACTGGGCGTGGCGATAAGGTAAAGGGAAAAGAAACCTGTCGTTCAAACACATTATTACGGGCTTGGACCACAAAGTCGTACTCGCCCCAGGGCTGTTTTAGATTGATGTCGCTGGTAAACATGCCATCGTCGGGTCTTTCATCAAACTTTTCGCCATTATCTTTGTAAGAGCCAACAATAATGTCACCGGCGGCAAAGTTTTCATCCCCGGCGCGATGTTTACTCACAAAATGCGCGGTCCACTCAACAAGATAATCGAGCCCCGGCATGCGCACCCGCTCCGCATCCCCCATCAATTGAGCAACGACTTTGGTTTCTTCACCTTGGAATAACGGCTGCGGCAGTTGCTGCACTTCAATCTCAAGTTTAGAGACACGTTTGAGTTGCGAACCTGGAACCACCTTACCCACCAATTGCCAAGGGCCAGGCTGAGGCGATTCGATATATATAATGTCGCCTGTAATGCCATCGACCCATTTAACCGTTTCAGGATGACGGTTGGCGTACCACTTGCTGCCGTCGGGCAATACGATGACCACAGGCGCAGAACCGTACTCCCGCTGGATCAACAGCGTCATGCTGCTGACCATATGATCCACCCGAAAGCGATTTTTAAGCTCAGAGGCGGTATCGACAGGGACTACTTTTCGAGTAGCAGGCTTGGTTGGCTTGGCTTGAGTGGTTTGACTCGGCTTGGCATCAACTGGCTTTTCGGCGCTCGCTTTCACGTCAGCCGGCTTATCTGCATTCGCTCTAGCCTCAGTGACTTTTGGCTCACTGACTTTGGGCTCACTGACTTTGGGCTCACTGACCTTAGACGCACTGACTTGAGCATCATCGGGTTTTACGGCACTGGGCTGCGCCTCTTGGGCCTTTGGCGCCATAGTGGCGGGCGGCTGAGCGGTATTAACGGCAGGTTCGGTATCGGCCGCCAGCAAAGAGGTGCTCAAGCAGAGGCCGCCGAGCACTAACGTGGTATTTCGTAGGGATTTTCGCAGCGACATCGTCATAGGCAATAAATTATCCTCTCCAGAGGCATTTTCCTGATTTTGCGACTAAATCAAGACGCTTTTCATGCATAACGAGTTCATCGGCCGATGCGCTGATCACTTTAAGATTAAGTGATGCGGGATCAAAGCGTTGGATCCCCCCCGCCTCTTGACCGACTTCATCATTAGAGAGATTGAACTTGGTTTGTCCGCCTGTCATCGCCAAATACACATCGGCTAAGATCTCGGCGTCGAGTAATGCCCCGTGGTACAGACGGCGGGAGTTATCGATACCGTAGCGCTTACACAGCGCGTCTAAGTTGTTCTTTTGCCCGGGATGCAAAAATTTTGCGATATCGAGGGAGTCTAAGATCTCACAGATTTCACTGGTCTTTGGCCCTAATGGCTGCAACAGCGAAAATTCATGGTCCATAAAGCTCACGTCGAAGTTTGCGTTATGGGCCACAATTTCGGCGCCACTGATAAAATCGATAAACTCTTGCGCTATCTGATGGAACCTAGGCTCATTGGCAACGCGCTCATCGGTGATGCCGTGAACCGCAATCGCTTCTGGGTCAATCGCTTGGCCGGGATTAATATATTGATGGAAATAACGGCCCGTTAAACGGCGGTTGATCACCTCAACACACCCTATCTCAATAATTCTGTGGCCTAAATACACTGCACCACTGCCTTGGTTCATACCCGTGGTTTCAGTATCCAAAATAACCTGACGGCTTGCGTTTGAGATAATATTCATACTTTTATGCGCTTCTTATGACATTTTTTGGTTATACTCGCCAGTATTTACGCTGCGGATAACCATTTGATGACTGAACTAAAACTGATCCACATCTTCACCGATGGCTCTTGCTTAGGCAACCCTGGCCCCGGTGGCTATGGCATTGTAATGAATTATAAGGGCCATACAAAGGAGATGTCCGATGGTTTTGCCTTGACGACCAATAATCGCATGGAATTATTAGCCCCCATCGTTGCCCTCGAGGCGTTAAAAGAACCTTGCAAGGTTATTTTAACCAGCGATAGCCAATATATGCGCCAAGGGATCACCACTTGGATCCATGGTTGGAAGAAAAAAGGCTGGATGACCTCGAATCGTACACCGGTGAAAAATGTTGACCTCTGGAAACGGTTAGACAAAGCCGCCCAGCTGCATCAAATTGATTGGCGTTGGGTTAAAGGCCACGCCGGACACGCCGAAAACGAGCGCTGCGATCAACTCGCCCGCGCCGCCGCTGAAGCAAGCCCTACCCAAGTCGATGAAGGCTATCAGGCAGAGTCCTAATACCTGTAGCCACTTCGGCGCTCATTTCGCCGCTTAACGTTGCGCCGTTTATTCCCGAGATAAATGGAAAAAATTACCGCAAAACTGCACAAAGGCTAGACCTAATGATGTGGCTTGGCGGCTCTTGTGGGTAATGCGATAAAACTGTCGCTCCAGCACAAGGCCTTCAATGGTGACTAGGGCCAGCTCTTTTCGGCTGATGTCTTTATCCAGTGCCAGTTCAGAGAGCACACCCAATCCAGCGCCTTGTTTAACCGCAAGCTTAATGGCATCGGGCGTGGTAAAACAAAATTTTGCCTCGGGCTGCATACCTAATTCATTGGCTGCATTGACAAAATATTCACGCGTGCCGGAGCCTTCTTCCCTTAATACCCAAGATTGGCCTTTGACCGCTGCGGGTTTAACCGTCTGCCCCGCGAGGGGATGCGCCGGATGACAAAAGACTAATAGTCTGTCCTTATGCCAAGGCTCAATATTCAAGCGGTTATCGGTGCAATGTCCTTCGATAAACCCCATTTCGGCGCGAAATTGCGCGACCGATTGGATCACTTCTTGGGTATTGGTAATGGCCACATCCACATGGGTCTGCGTATGTTGCTGACAAAAGGCCACCGCCGCTTTTGCTAACAAATAGTTACCAATCGTGGAACTGGCGCTCACGCTTAAATGCCCGACTAAATCGCCGTCTTGGCGCGTGAACGCTTGCTCGATTTGCTCGACTCGATGTAACAAGTCCGTCGCCAGTGGCAGTAACAAATTCCCTTGGGAGTTGAGCTGTAATCGATTGCCAATCCGCTCAAATAAACGGGCGTTGAGCTGCTTTTCTAATTCGGCCAAGGCCATGGAGGTCGCAGGCGGCGACAGATTAACTTGCTCCGCCGCTTTTGCCACTTGTCCACTGCGTGCAACGGCTTCAAATACCGCAAGTTGCCTTAAGGTTATTCGCATAACAGACTCATCAATGAATGAAATTATTTGGTATGTTCGGATAAATGCCCAGTTCGACCCGCGCTCGGGGCCGTGGTCCAATTCGGCTGTAACACTTTACGTTTGTCGCGGATGGGCGTTAATGGCGACTCTAATTTACGCGCTACAATTAAATATAAGCTGCCTGCACTGGGTAGCCATGAGGCCAAGGTTTGCTGCATAAAACGGCCGTCATTAAACTCACCAATTAACGGGTGGTAGACTAAACGTTCATCGCTGACCACTTGATAGCCCAATAATCCTAACCAGTCTCGTACTCGAGAGGGCATGAAAAAACGCCCACACCAGGGTAGATTATCCTGATACTTTGGCCATAACTTACCGAGAAACACTGGGCTTAAGGGATTAAAACCTACAATAAATAAGTATCCGCCAGCGATCAGCACCCTGTCGGTTTCCCGCAGGATACGGTAAGGATCGGCTTCAAATTCGAGCAACAGACTCATCAGCACGGCATCGATCACCCCATTCTGTAGGGGTAAATGGCAAAAATCGCCAATTAACGAGGCATTAGGTTCTGAGCACAGAGAGAAATGGTGCGCAACGGGGGATGCCATACTCGAGAGATCGGCGCTTAAAGGGCCGAGTTTGAGTAAGTGGTAGCCAAACACCCTTGGCCACCAATCGGCAAGCTTATCGGCAACGGCTTGTTGGAGTGCAGGACCATTGGGCAAATCGTCCCATTGTTCGGGTTTGCGCATAGCACTGTTATACGACACAAGTCTCCTCCCTTCCCGTTACTCTTAACTTAATGGTGGATACAATCACCCATCTTACCCTTTGCCGCCTTAGCGTTGTCCCTAATGTTTGTCATGAGCAATTATCATGCACTGTCGCCAAGTGAGCCCCTCTTATGGATAATAACCTTATCTTCAAAACGAAATACAGCGATCGGCGGTGCTATGCTCACTATATCAGCGATTAATGCCTTTAATGACAATTATATCTGGGTGTTGCGACAAGACTCCCAGGAAGCCGTGTATGTGGTTGACCCGGGCGATGCCAATGTCATGCTCGACTACTTGCGCGCCCAGCAACTCTCACTAGCGGGTATTTTGATCACCCATCACCATAAGGATCACACAGGTGGGATCCCCGCCCTCGCGGCCCATGTTAAGCAGACCACAGGCCATGACTTAACCGTTTATGGTCCACGAAGTGAAGATATTCAAGGCATCAATCTGCCAATTGACCCAACGCTGAGTGATACACTCGTCCTGCCTTTTGTTGAATCGCCCGTACGTATCCTGTCCGTTCCCGGGCATACCGCTGGGCATATCGCCTATCTAGTAGATGACGCACTATTTTGCGGTGATACGCTTTTTAGCGCAGGCTGCGGCCGCTTATTTGAGGGCACGCCAAGCCAAATGTGGCAATCCTTAAGCCAGCTCGCGGCGCTGCCCGATAAAACCCGAGTGTATTGCGCCCATGAGTACACCCTCGCCAACCTGAAATTTGCCCAAGCAGTCGATGCGGATAATGAAGCGCTCAACGCCTATGTGGAGCAGGCAAACAACCTTCGCGCGCAAGGCAAAGCCACCATTCCCTCCACGATCGGATTAGAGCGAGCCATAAATCCCTTCCTCAGGCCGTTGGCGCCCGCCATAGTCAACAGCATAAAAAATCAGTTTTGTGATCAAGATCTGACTAAAGCAGACGAACTGACCTGTTTTACCCTACTCAGGCAGTGGAAAGATATTTTTTAGTAAAAAACGATCTATTTATGGCTGAAATTTATACAGTTTTTTCCATTTTTGATGATGTAAATCAAAAGTGACCCTACAAGATGTACGATAATTTAGGGACAAGATCAAAAAGATCCCATAGAATGGCTCGTTTTTGCGTGAATACTTTGCGCTCTGTGTTGCCACTATTTACATAATAATCAATTCGTTAGCTCATTATAGCTAGATGAGATTGTGCAGTGGCAATGCACTAACAGAGGACTATCGTTTTCCATGAGAGTATCACTTTATGTTGTAGTAGGGGGATTTGCCCTACTCACAGGTTGTCAGACTTTAGACAACCATCAGGTGACCAAACCTGAAGCTGAAACCGTCACAACCGAAAATACCGTCCCACAGTATTATCTCGCAACCGAACCCGAGACGGCGCAAATTACTGATGTGTGGGAGCGAATTCGTCAAGGAATGCAACTCCCCGTTCCTGACAAAAAATTAGTTAATTATTATCGCGATTGGTACATCAAGAACCCTAAACACCTCGAAGTAATTTCTGAGCGTGCGGCACCTTACATGTATTTGATCGTCGAAGAGCTTGAAAAGCGCCATCTGCCGATCGAGATCGCGTTGCTGCCGATTATCGAAAGCGCTTTCGATCCCAGTGCATCTTCTGCCAGTGCCGCCTCCGGGCTTTGGCAATTTACAACCCCAATGGCCAGCCATTTTGGGTTAGAGATGAACTGGTGGTACGACGGCCGTCGTGATGTGCCCGCCTCCACGGTGGCCGCGTTGGACATGCTCGAATACCTGTACGACAAAACCAATAATAATTGGCTTTATGCGATTGCAGCCTATAACTCGGGCGAGTCTCGCGTCCTCAATGCGATTAAACGCAATGAAGATAAAGGCCTTAAAACCGACTTTTGGTCACTGGATCTGCCAAAAGAGACAGAGCGTTATGTGCCACAATTATTGGCCCTCGCCGAAGTGATCAAACATGCCGACGAGTACGGCATTACGCTAGCGCCAATTGAAAACAGCCCTTCTATCGAAGTGGTTGATATCGATAGCCAAATTGACTTGGCCATGGCGGCAGGGCTCGCCAATATGACGACCCATGAGCTATTAAAACTCAATCCTGGATACAACCGCTGGGCCACTGCACCGACGGGACCCCATACGCTGGTATTGCCGATTGATAAGTCAGAAGAGTTTAAAAAAGCACTGGCCGAAACCGAGAGTGAAGCCCGTGTAAGTTGGCTCAGATACACCATTAAATCCGGTGATAGTATCGGCGCCATTGCCAAGAAACACCATACCACGGTCAATGCGATCCGTGCGGCTAATGGTATGAAAAATAACACTATCGTTGCGGGTAGACACCTGATTATTCCGGTCTCTGCCGACGATAAACAGCTGTATGCGATGTCAACCAGCCAGAAGTTACCTAAAAAAGCGGCAACTTCGACCTCCGGTAATAAGTTGACTTACCAAGTGAAATCCGGCGATACCCTGTGGCAAATCGCACAAAATCATAAGGTATCGGTGAAACAGCTCACCGCTTGGAACCATTTAAGCAAAGACAGTAAATTGCAGATGGGCCAAAAACTGACCATAGTTGCGCCGCCAACCCAAGCGGAAGTGGAGCAAATTCGCACCGTCAGCTACAAGGTGAAATCAGGCGACTCCTTAGCGCGTATTGCTAGCAAATTTAAAGTGACGGTTGCAGAGCTGCTCGAGTGGAACAGCTTAACTTCATCGCAATACATTCAACCCGGCCAAGTGTTAAAGCTGGTGGTGGATGAAAGCAATTTAAATGCCTAATGCCGAGTTTGAAAACGGCTTAGATATTGAGTAAAGCCCGACTTATCGGCGAAAGAGCCACAAGCATTCACATTTAAGCCTGTTCTTATAAGGCAAACAAAAAGGCAGTAACCCTGGGTTACTGCCTTTTTTATTCGCAAAAAAATCGTCCTAAATAGCCTCGGTACTCGCCCTTGTAGCCCGCTGTCTTTCAATCTGCAATCTTAAATACACTGCAGTTTACAAGAATCACGCAATCTTTAACTCGCATTACTCAAGGGTTAGCAAGTACACGACGGGCGCCATTGCTGGCAATTCGCTTTCCAGCGCCTTAGCGGCAAATTGCGCCTCAAGATGGGCTCCTTCATTTGGGATCCCTGCCAAGGCTTTTGGCGGGATCGCAAACTTGACCACCAGCTCCTCACCGGAGGCTAACTGAGTATCACGCAGAGCTTGAGTAAACATCATATCGTCAGACCAAGCCCAAAGACGCTTTCCTTGCACTGTGGTCAGTAACAAATCGGCAGTCATGCCCGAGTGATAACGCAGTGCAACCGCCTGAGTCGAGGGATTGCGAACCGTTAATGTCGCCTTAAGCGGTTGTTTAAAATCCACAAAAGTATCGAGGGAAAGCGTCCCCGTGAGTAAAGCCTGAGACGGTTTGTTCGATACCTGTTCCACTTTTAAGCTGGATTTTGCTTCAATTCCCTGTAGTTTCGCCGCTAAATCGGCGGTCTGTACCACTTCAGGTTGTTTAGCTGCCTCGGTACGAATATCGGTTTTTGGCACATTAGTCTGGGCTTGCGGGGCAAAGCAGCCAAACAGCTGCCCCGCCACCAATGCCATCCCAAGCGGGCGCGCAATACGCGTTAATGCCTGCTTAGGTTGAAGCTTACTCCCTGACACTTGCTTAGCGGTGTGTTTTCCCATGCCTAAAAACCACCGAGTTTTTTCAGTAGGGAGTCCTTTAATTTATCTTTGGCTTTATCCGTTTCTTCCTTCAACTGATTGTTCAGCAGCGCTTGGGTATCTAAAGCATATTCAGGTTTTTGGAAGGTGCCGGTGATCGCAAGTGGAATATCAATGCCAGCCAAGGCATTTTTCTCGCTACCGCCCTGACCTTTGAGGGAGTTCACTAAGGTCGTGGTCAATCGGTAATCCAAGCCTTCGGTCAGCAGGTTTGCACTGCCCTTACCCGCCACCCGTAATAGCGGTGATGACATGGCAAGATCAGGATTTGTCGCCACACCGTTCTCTAGGCTGAAGTTACCCGTCAGGCTCGAGAAGTCGGTTTTACGCTCTTCTTTGGTGTCGGCGGACATATCCCCCTTTAACTTGGCCTGCGCGCTACGGATCATTTGCGGAATATTCACCCCGTAAAGGGCACCGTCGGTAATATCAAAACGGCCATTAGCAAGTAGGTTTTTCTTCAACTGCTCGGGAATTAAACTCTTACCTTTACCCTTAACGTTGAAATTGGCTGTACCGGCCAGAATTTCCAGCTCGGCGGCATCCTTGAGTAATGGACGGATCTGAACACCCGAGATTTGCTTATCAAATTGATAACTGGCAACTTTTGAGCGGGCATCAACCTGCGCATTTAGCATCAACTTACCTTGGTAAAGATCCGCAGTCAGTTGCTTAAGATCAACCACACCATTCTTAATGCCTAAATCCATCAACCAGTTTTGCGTTGATAAGTTCGCCACCTTGATGGATTTGACCGCTAATGTCAGTTTGGCATCTAAGCCATTGAGCGCGGTAAGGTCGGGCTCTACCGCCTGAGCCTGTGAAGGCGTGGCAGCAGCTTGCTTTTCCGCCGTATCAGATTTTGGCAATAAGGCATCGAGGTCAATGTCACCCAGTTGGAAATCCGCGTTAATTTGCGGCACTTTACCGCCGTAATTCACCGCCAACTTACCCGCTGCATTAATATCCATCGCCGTTAATTTACTGATGTCTGCCGACAGCTGCTTTTTATCTAATGCGATTTGGCTGTTTAGGCTAACCTCAGCAGTCAATTTTTTATTGGGGATCCCCTCGCCTTCAACTTGAGTCTCAATATCCAGCTTCTCAATCACCAGCTGATTAAAATCATGGCTTAAATTGATTTGTCCTTCGCCTTTGCTGCTCACAGTCATATCCGGCAGGGTCGCGGCAAATTCGTAGGCCATAGGCGCAAATTTATCGAGTGAAAATGCCCCCAGCGTAAATTGCTTCAAGGTTAAGGTTTGGGTTTGTCCCTTGGCTTCATCAATCAAATTGATTTCGGTGTTGGTAATCGAAACGCCGCCCACATCAATGCTCGTTAATTGTGCTTTGGCGCTTGGCTCGGCAGGCGTTGCTGGTTTTTCAGCGCCCTTGCCCGTTAAGCCATCGAGGCTCGAACTGCCATTTTTACGGGTGACCAGATTGATTTTTGCACCATCAAGGCTTAGCTGCGCAATTTCAATTTGCTTGCTAAACAGTGGCATAAGCTCTACTTCTGCCACAGCCTTATTCACTTCAAGCATAGATTTGGGTGTAAATCCATCGGGATTAGAGAGTGAAATCCCCCCAAGATTAATCCCTACCGTCGGGAAAAATGTCCACGACAAATCATCACCGATGACAAGCTCACGCCCTGTCTGCTTTTTAACGGCGTTGACTATTTCTGGTTTAAAATCATTAGGGTCGAAAAATACGGTGAGATATAAGGTGACTGCAACCACTAAGGTCACCAGAAGAGCTAAAAGCCACTTAATGAATTTCATAGAAACATCCTTATCAATAACATCTTGAATTTTTGATAACACTTAACTTAGAAAGGCAAAGTTTAATGACGCCTCGCTAATGGCAATGCCATTCTCATCGGCATAAAGCATCATGCCGGGTTTTACTGTCACAGCGCCAAACTCAATCGGCACATCGATTTGACCTTGGTTTAATTTTTCGGTCTTGATGGGCATAGCCCCTAAGGCATAGACGCCAAGATTAAAAGTAGAAAGTCTTGCCACATCACGGACATAGCCATTAATCACCACACCTTGCCAACCGTTATCGAGAGCACTTTGCGCAATCAAATCCCCTAATAACGCCCGCCGGGGTGAGCCGCCACCATCAACGACCAATACTTTTCCATGACCGGGCTGGGCCAGCACTTCTTTCACTTTGGAGTTATCTTCAAAACATTTGACCGTTACAACTTCACCCCAAAACAAACGCTTACCACCAAAACTGCGAAATTCGAGCGGTAACAGCGACAGTTTTGTAGGGTAGTGATCGAACAAATCAGGCAATAGATCAAGCATTTGGATCTCCGCGAAGTGAAAAGTTTAGACTAACCATTATTGTAGACCCCTACAAGCCTAATGCGAAACTCGACTTTTTAATGAGGTTTACACTTTAAATAGTTTATGAGCATTGGCATAAACATGATAATCTGCGATAGTTAACCTCCTATGACACCCGCTTGGGTACGTTAATTCATTATTTAGCTTCTCAACTTCTTGTAATAAAGTGAACACCAAATGACAACAGATCTTGATTTGCAAAGCGCTATTGCCGCGCTGGATGAATATGGATATGAGAAAAAAGCCTCAACGGATCTTGAGCAAGCCCGTAATAAACAACAAATGGGGAAATATATCAAATCCCTAGACTACAGTTTACGTCGATTATTGATATTGCAAGAAACTGTTAACGAATTAGTAGAAGAAAAGAAACATCAGCTCGCACAACAAGAAAACATTCAAACCTATAAAACCAAAATCATCAACCTCTCTCGCGAATTAAACCTTTCCTACGAAGAAGTTTTAGCCATCATGGCAGAGTCTAGCACTAAGAAATAACCCTCTTCGATAATCAGCACTTCTTACCCTTTCCGCGAACATCTCGATTCAGTACGGAATATCAGGATTTTTGCTTGAGTGATTTTGGCGGTCTTAAGGACATCATGAAATATCATTCATGATTAATGCATGATGTTAGCGAATGGCGTTTAGAGAACAGATATAAGGCGCTCAGTTAGCGCCTTATATCTGGGTGATGGATTACTGCTCTAACATTAATTGGCGAATATATTTCACCGGTGCACTGCCATAACTTAAAAACTTCTCATGGAATGCTTTTAGGTCAAAATCCTTGCCTTTGAGCTGCTTATATTCTTCGCGGAAATCGTAAATTTCGCGGTATCCCGAGTAGTAACTTGTCAGCTGCACTTGGCTTAGGGTGGCACGGCGCCATTTACCTTCCGCCTCAGCACGTTGCTGGAACGCTTCATCCATCATCAGACTAATGGCTTGCTCTTCAGTCATGCCTTTAACATGAATGCTGTAGTCTAAGATGGTGTTACAGATAACACGTAAATTCCACTTGTAATACATCAACCACATTTCAGGCTCGAAATTACCATAGCCCTCTTCAAGCATCATGCGTTCGGTATAAACGGCCCAACCTTCAACCATAGCGCCATTACCAAATAAGCTTTTCACTAAGCTTGGTGACTCATTGGAATAAACTAATTGGGTGTAGTGTCCAGGAATCGCCTCATGGATATTTAAAATCTGTAATATCCAGTGGTTATATTCGCGTAAATAGCTTTCTGCGGATTCATCACTCATACCATCGAGTGGCGTGACGTTATAATAGGTATTGCCTAATTTATCATAGGGGCCAGGCGCACTAATCGAAGCTCCCGCATAACCACGCATATACTCCGGGGTTTCACGCACGACTAATGGTTTTTTAGGATCTAAGGTCACTAAGTCTTTTTGATTTACAAATTCAATCAACTCAGGAATTTGTTTACGGACTTCGCTCACAAAGTCATCACGTTTAACGTGCTCTGTCGATAATTTATCAATCAATTGGCGAATGGCGATTTTATTATCACTTGGTTTTGGCGTAGTGAAATATTTTGGCCACAGCTTGTCGGTGATCTTCGCCATTTCACCTTGCACTCTTTCTTTATCCGCCATGGCTTTTTGATAGAGCTGTTTTGCTGTCATGCCCGCTTGGATATCAAAGGCAAACTTTTGCTCGTATAATTCTTCACCAATTCTAAAGCTGCGAGCACCGTCTTTTTTCAGTTGGCTAACCTGTGCATTTAACCAAGTAATATGTTCGTTAATCGCTTTGGTTGCCGTATCGAAACGGGATTTAAACAGCGATTTTTCCGCATCTGACAGACCAGAATCCGCCACTTGCTTCAATAAATCATCGGAGAAGACCGAAAACGCACCTTGGTTTTGCATCACAGCCAATTCAGTGTGTTCTAGGGTTGGCTGCTGAATATTGCTGCGCGCCGCGGCGTAATAAGCAGGGATATTTTCCATTCTGGCCAATACGGAACGTAATCTGTCATCCAGTGGCGCAAAGTTTTCATTGATGATTTGTGCAAAACCGCCCGCCACGTTATAGCTCGAGGGATCCCATTGCCATGATTTAAAGTCGGTGATTTCCCACGCCATGCTGTTTAGCAGATTATCAATCAAGTGATAATCGATGGTTTCGTTAGAGCTCAGAGACTTAAGTTCAAACTGTTTCAGCTTTGCCTGCTGGGCTTTTACAAAGGCAAGCGTCTTAACACGGCTGGCTTCATTGGGGATTTCTAAATAGCCATCATTAACGTGTTTGCCGCTGTAGAGCGCCCAAGTTGGCGCTAATTGCCACAGATCATCGATAAAAGTCTGGCTAAATTGTGCAAAGGCGCTGGTCTTCACATCAGCACCGACCACGCTTGATTTGGCGGTATCGGCTGACGCTTGAGTTGATTGCGATTGGCAACCCGCAAGGCCTGCGAGCGATAACAAGATCGCAAGAGAGATGGCGGTTTTCTTCATTCTTTTTCGTCCTTTTTATATTTATGCGTTAATTCCAGTGCCTCGAGGCGACCGTAAGCGTCTAAAAACTTAACTCATCAGACGCCAATAAAAGGACTTAAGTTAATCATATCAGCCGCCTAATTGCAGCTGTGTTGCAAGCGAATACATGCCCAGTTACAAATTTGTAAGCTCGAGTGCCGATAGCGCTCAGCTATCAACCTGCGTGAGATAATCCCCTATTCCACTATTGCTACTGCTATAATAGCGACCTGCTTCGCTGTTCGCCTCAGGCCTACAGTTTGCCAATAAATCATTTAGTTGAGACTCTCAATGCCATTCTCCCAACTTGGATTACACAGCGCGCTTGTCAAAGCGGTGACTGAACTGGGTTACACGAACCCCACGCCGATACAGACAAAGGCCATACCCAGCATTTTAGCGGGCAAGAATGTGCTTGCCGCAGCGCAAACGGGCACAGGTAAAACCGCCAGTTTTGTGCTGCCGCTGCTACACAGATTCGCCGATGCCCCCAAGATCCGCCCTAAGCGAGTGCGCGCCATCATACTCACCCCGACACGTGAGTTAGCGCTTCAGGTCGAAGAAAATATCAACCAATACGCCAAGTATTTACCTTTAACAGCCATGGCCATGTACGGTGGTGTCGACGCCGCGCCGCAAAAGAAACGACTGATTGAAGGCGTGGATTTACTGGTGGCCACGCCTGGGCGTTTGCTCGACATGTATACCCAAAGGGCCATCCGTTTCGATGAAGTCTCAGTATTGGTGCTCGACGAAGCCGACCGCATGCTCGATATGGGCTTTATCGAAGACATTAATAGCATCATCGAAAAGCTGCCCGAGCAGAGACAAAACCTCTTATTTTCTGCCACTTTATCAAAACAGGTGAAAGCGCTGGCGAAATCCGCTATTCCGGACGCCATCGAAATTGAAATCAGCCGTAAGAGCGCGGCGTCGACTCATATTGACCAATGGTTGACCACGGTCGATAAAGATAAAAAGTCGGCGCTGCTGAGTCATTTGATCCAAGAAAATAACTGGTCACAGGCATTAATTTTTATCCAAACCAAACACGGCGCAGCCAAATTGGTTAGCCAGTTAGAAAAGCGTGGCATTGTTGCGGAGGCTTTTCACAGTGGTCGTAGCCAAGCGGTACGCGAGCAACTGCTTATCGATTTTAAAGCGGGTAAAGTCTCCTTCTTGGTCGCCACAGGCGTGGCCTCACGCGGTATTGATATCGATGCCTTAGCGCGGGTGATTAACTACGACTTACCCGATGAAGCCGACGACTATATTCACCGCATTGGTCGTACCGGACGTGCGGGTAACCAAGGTGAAGCGATTTCCTTTGTTTCTAAGGATGATTTCAGAAACCTATGTGCCATCGAACGTCGCTTAGGTCATGTTATCGTACGCAGGGAGATAGCAGGCTTTGAGCCGAAAAAAGTCGTGCCGATTTCCATACTCGATTTTGTGCCTAAATCGGCATCGACAACAGAGCGTAAACCCCATAAACCCGCCGACACAAGTGCTCAACCCCGCCCCTATTCGAGTGGCAAGCCGGGCACCTTTGAGGCGACACAAGCCAAGAAGCATCGCAGTGCCAAAGCAACTCCTGCGCCTAAAGCCCCAAAGACAGGGACGGATAGTCGCTCAGGTACTCGTTCTGATAGCCGCCCTGCGAATCCACTGCAAGCTAATCCATGGCAAAACAGCATCAAGTCGCAGGGGGATAACGAACCCCAAGCAAATCCTTGGTACAAAAGCACTAAGTGAATTAGCAGCGTATTAACGAATTAACTCAAAATAGCAGAAGCAAATATGACGATTATTTTTACAACCAACCTCGGTGATATCAGTATCGAACTCGATCTGGAGCGCGCGCCCGTTACCGCCAAAAACTTTATCCGCTACTGCCAAGAAGGTTTTTATGAGCACACGATTTTCCATCGAGTGATCAAAGGCTTTATGATCCAAGGCGGTGGTTTTACCGCCAAAATGAAGGAAAAGCCCACCCACGAACCGATTGTCAACGAAGCCAACAAAGGCCTATCGAATGTGTTTGGCACTATCGCTATGGCCCGTACCGATGCACCGCACTCGGCGACCGCGCAGTTTTTTATTAATACGGCCAACAATGAGTTCCTCGACCACACAGCAACCACGAACAACGGTTGGGGTTATGCGGTATTTGGTAAAGTCACCGCGGGACTCGAGGTCGTGCTGCAAATTGAAGGCGTAAAAACCACCCGTGTTGCAGGCCATGAGGACGTGCCCCGTGAGCCGATTATTATCGAAAAAGTAACTATCGTTGAAAAATAGTGATTATCGTTGAAAAATAGTCATTCTGGTTGAATAAGTTACTTTATCTAATCGAGGAATAGTGTGGTGTTACTTAGCTGTGGTACAGCTATCCCGCCAACATACATTGATAGATAAGGCTTTGGTTTTAAAGCCTAGAGAGAAAAAAGGAGCACTCAACCCAATGGTTAGTTGCTCCTTTTTGTTTATTAACGTCAGTTATTAGAGACAAAAGCTGCTGCAATGGCGTTAATCTAGATCTTTCAGTGGCCACAGCACGATATGATCTTCAATATCTTTCACCCTGCGCTCATCCACCACTTTGCCTTGAATCGACATACCCGCAAGGTGCATAGCTTCTTTAGACCCCGTAAGTAATGGATGCCAGCTTGGCAATTCTCGACCGGCGGCTAAACGACGATAGGCACAGCTATCGGGTAACCACGTCAGTTCATGGACGTTTTGCGGTGTGATCACTGTACATTGGGGAACATGGCTAAAACGGTCACTATAATGCTTGCAGCTGGCACTTTGATGATCGAGCAATAGGCAAGCCGCATTGGTGTAATACAACTCTTCAGTTTCATCATCGATCAACTTGTTTAAACAACACTTACCACAACCATCGCAGAGGGACTCCCACTCCTGCGATGTCAACTCGGTTAACGCTTTATTCTGCCAAAATGCCATGTTTACGCTTATCTTCATAATAAAAAACCCGCTTAATGCGGGCCATTTTACACCAATTTACTGGGGAGTCTTAATTCTCTCCGATAAATGCACCACAGAGATGCCAAAATAATCGCCCTCGCCTAAATAATTCACCGCTTGCCAGTGCATTAAGGCGCGGTAATTACCATAGACCAGATATTTTCGGCCCTTGGCACCGTCGGGCATGATAAGCGAAGCGTGAATATCCTCACGATTCGGTAAATCCGTATTATCGAAACGCCTGACACCTAGCTGTTGCCACTTGGCCAAGGTTTGGGATTGATTGAGTCCGATAAACTCGGCCTTCAGATCCGCCGGTGCTTGAACCTGACGTCCCCAGGTATCCTCCCCATTCCAGCCCTGCTGCTTAAGCAGATTCGCGGCAGAGGCAAAGGCATCGGCCACATTGTGCCAAATGTCTTTTTTACCATCACCGTCGCCATCTTGGCCGTAGGCTAAATATTCACTCGGTAGCAATTGGGTTTGCCCCATAAAGCCTTTGTCATTGCTTTTAAGATCATCAAACTTAAGATGCTCTTTATCCATGATGGAAAGCGCAGCCATAAACTCCCGCTGGTAACGCGCCGTATCTTCGCCCGTAAAGGCTAACGACGCCATCACAGACAGCACAGGATAATCCCCCGACGCATCACCAAAGTTAGACACTAAGCCCCAGAGCGCCACTAAAAACCGCGGCTGCACTTGATACTTATCAGCAATATTGCTCAATAGCACCTCATGCTCGTTAAAGAGCACGCGCGCCGTATCCACCTTCCATTCTGGAACGACTTCTGGCAAATAGGTTTCAAGGGTTTTAGATTGGCTTGGCGCTGCGGCCACATTGGCTTTTTTAAAGCGTTTTATCTGCGGGAAAGCGGCGTTGATCGTCGCTTGGCTAATGCCTTGGGCACTTGCCTCTTGTTTTAGCTTAAGGAGGTAATCGTTGAAGGAAGCATCTTGCCCTAGCGTGCTATGGCTTATCAAGGGCAAGAAAATCAATGTACATGCTGCAACGCGTTTAAGGAGGGTCTTTGGCATATACCTTTGTCCGCAGTTTATGGGCTAGTCTTTAATCCCAAGACTTTCTCTGTGTTCGGCCAATAAATTAACCTGCGGTGGCGGAATTTGTAAATAAAAACCCTTTTCCTCGAGTGCTGCTCTGACCTTTTGAATATCGGCGATACCGAGGGATTCACGCTTAGCAATGGGGAACACCATCACTAACTGAGGCACGCCAAACATATCCAACAGCGCTTGGGGAACATCATCAAAGCAGTCCCTTTTGTTCACAAATAAATAAGTTTCAGCCTTTCGACTACTTTTATAAACCGCACATAGCATAAGAGTATAAATATCCAATAGTTCAAACTTGCCAGTCAATGGGGCACACTATAACATGGTCGCCTAGTAATTTAATTGTAAAATCAGCGAACCGACTGATGATTTCTGGAGAATAGTGCCGGGATGTCAAAACCTAGCTTAGAGTTAAAAGGCGCTTCTTTTACTCTTTCAGTGCTTCATATCAATAGCAGCGACTTAAATGCTGTCATGGCTGAATTAGATAGCAAATTGGCACAAGCCCCTCAATTTTTTCTGGGTGCCCCTTTAGTCGTCAATCTCAGCGCCATCCAAGATAACGATTTCAATTTACATGGCTTAAAAGAGTTATTACTTTCCCGCCAGTTAGTTATCGTGGGGATCACTGGGGCAACAACCGCCCTCAGCAATCAAGCCAAAACCTTAGGACTTGCCATTGTCAAAGCCGGCAAACAAAGCGTGACGCCCCCTCCCGCGCCGCGTCAAACGAAGGTTTTGAAGCAAAATATCCGCTCTGGCCAGCAGGTCTATGCAAAAAATGGCGATTTAATCATATTTGGTGCCGTAGGTAATGGCGCTGAAGTCATCGCCGATGGTAGCATTCATATTTATGGCGCATTACGAGGAAAAGCCATGGCGGGCGCGGCCGGCGACAGCAGCGCGGTGATCATCGCCCATTCCCTCGAGGCTGAATTAGTTTCAATAGCAGGGCAATATTGGCTCGCTGAAAATCTACAACAACATAGCTCAGATAAAAGCGGCTGCATTCGCTTAAATGGCGAGTCGCTTATCGTTGAATCATTGCCCCTCTAAATGGCATAAAAAAGGATAGAGAGAAACATGGCACAAATTATTGTTGTCACTTCAGGTAAAGGTGGTGTTGGTAAAACCACATCCAGTGCGGCGATTGCAACTGGACTTGCAATACAAGGGCATAAAACTGTTGTTATCGATTTCGATATTGGTTTACGTAACTTAGATTTGATCATGGGCTGCGAGCGCCGCGTCGTCTATGACTTTGTCAATGTGATCAACGGCGAAGCCAATTTAAATCAGGCACTGATTAAAGACAAACGCTGTGAAAAACTGTTTGTACTGCCTGCATCGCAAACCCGCGATAAAGATGCACTGACCAAAGAAGGCGTGGGTCGTGTGCTCGATGATTTAGCGAAAGAATTTGATTTTATTATTTGTGACTCTCCCGCAGGGATCGAGCAAGGCGCAATGATGGCACTGTACTTTGCCGACATCGCCATTGTGACCACCAACCCTGAAGTGAGCTCGGTTCGCGACTCTGACCGTATTCTGGGCATGTTGCAGAGCAAGTCACGCCGCGCCGAACTGAATTTAGAGCCGATAAAAGAGTACTTACTGCTGACTCGTTATTCGCCGAGTCGCGTAAAATCGGGCGAAATGTTAAGTGTTGACGATGTAAAAGAAATCCTTGCCATTGAATTACTTGGTGTTATCCCTGAATCACAATCTGTACTCAAGGCCTCTAACTCGGGTGTGCCTGTGATTATCGATCAAGAGAGTGATGCAGGTGCGGCTTACAGTGATACAGTCGCGCGTTTACTGGGTGAAGATGTGCCAGTACGCTTCATTACGGAAGAGAAAAAAGGTTTCTTACAACGGATATTTGGTAGCTAATTATGTCTTTACTCGACTATTTCAAAAGCAAGAAAAAGCCTAGCACTGCGGTAATGGCAAAAGAGCGACTACAAATTATTGTGGCCCATCAACGTGGACAACGGGATACCCCGGATTATTTTCCACAGATGAAACAAGAAATTATCGCCGTTATCCGCAAATATGTGCATATTTCTGATGATCAAGTTTCTGTGCAGTTAGATCAGAACGACGATAACCTGTCGGTACTCGAACTTAACGTCACATTGCCTGACAGATAAGTCGAGCGTTGGCGTCATCCTCATCACGGGGATGACGCTTTCTGCTGCGTGTTTGTCGAATCTTAGGCGAAATAAGCTAAGCCTTGATATCAGAGGGAAAGGCCTTAACAACGCGCCAAGACCTCAATATTACTGCAGATTATGTATTAATCAGCCCTCAAATTAGACTTCAAGCTTTGCCAACGACTCGGCGGCAATGTGTCCACGCCAGCCACTTAAGACCGTCGGTAACTCACCCTGCTGTTTATCCCAACGCCATTGTAAATACTCATGAATATGACGTTTAGAGCCCAGCATCTCCATCGGGATGGCATGCTGCTCACACAGTTCAGTTAAGCAGGTTTTAATATTCTTAAAGGCCGATTTGTAGCCAGGTTTGAGCGCTAAGACATCCACTAATTCGGGTGGATTGCTTAAATCCGCGGTCTGCATCACCCGTAAAATATCTTTACCGTGAATGCGTTTCTCTTGCTCGGTCAAATCGTTCAGTTTAAGCAAATCGCCCATGCTCTTAGGCTGCTTCTTCGCTAGCGCGATCAGGCCGTGATCTTTAATCACAAAACCCAAGGCTAAATCCCGCGCTAAGGCTTTTTCTAAGCGCCACTTAGCCAACACTTTAAGGTAGGCCAACTGATGTTCAGTGAGCTGAAAGGCATTCTTCACTCTCAGGTACGCAGTATCTATATCTGGCGCAGCTAAGCGCCCTTCTGTCATTCGCTCGCCTTCTTCATACAGCCAGCCTAAGCGATCTTGCGCCTTAAGCTTGTCGGCAAGTTGCGGATAGAGTTGATACAGATACAACACATCGTTGGCGGCGTAGCTCAGCTGCGCCTCAGTCAAGGGGCGGCGCATCCAGTCGGTGCGCGACTCACCTTTATCAATCACTTCACCTAAGCAGGTTTCAACTAACTTGGCATAACCTAGGCCATGGCCCATGCCACATAAAGAGGCTGCGATTTGGCTATCGAACAAAGGCGTAGGTTGACGCTGACCATAGTGGGCGAAGACTTCTAAATCCTCGCTGCACGAATGCACCAATTTGATGATGTTGGGATTATCCAGCAAAGACCAAAATGCACTGAGATCTGGCAGCGCGACAGGGTCAATTAAGGCTAAGGTTTTACCATCATAGGCTTGAATGAGGCCAAGCTTAGCGTAATAGGTACGTGTGCGCACAAACTCGGTATCTAACACGAGTAGCGGACTCTGTTGATATTGAGCGACGAGGGCATTGAGGCTAGCTTCGTCGCTCACATACTGAAACACTGACAAATTCTTCTCCAGTTCCTGTGGGTTAAGCACCGTCCATAAAAACAAAAGCCGGCTCATTGCCGGCTTCAATCTTACGCGCGCTTCACTTCGTCTCGAAGTTCTCGTCGCAAGATCTTACCCACGTTGGTTTTAGGTAACTCGTCCCTAAATTCTACCAGCTTCGGTACTTTATATCCCGTTAAATGCGCGCGGCAATGCTTAATGATGTCATCAGCGGTTAAAGATTTATCTTTTGCCACCACAAACACCTTCACTAATTCACCGCTGGCGTCATTTGGCACGCCAACCGCAGCCACTTCAATCACTTTAGGATGTAACGCAACCACTTCTTCGACTTCATTGGGGAAGACGTTGAAGCCCGAAACCAAAATCATGTCTTTTTTACGGTCGACGATATAGAAGAAACCTTGTTCATCCATATTGCCGATATCACCGGTGGCAAGCCAGCCGTCTTTATCAATCACTTTGGCTGTTTCCTCTGGACGCTGCCAGTAGCCTTTCATGATCTGTGGACCTTTACCAAACAGCTCACCTGTCTCGCCCTGTGGCAACACATTACCCGCATCATCACGCACTTGAATTAAGGTTGATGGCGCAGGGAAACCGATAGAACCGTTGTAGCCATCTAAGTTATAGGGGCAGCATGTTAGTAGCGGTGACGCTTCGGTTAAACCGTAACCTTCGAGTAAACGGGTTTTAGTGATACTTTGCCATTTATCGGCTACGGCTTTTTGTACCGCCATCCCGCCACCAATGGATAATTTTAGGCGAGAAAAATCCAGTTCCGCAAAATCGCTGCTGTTCACCAACGCATTAAACAGGGTATTGACGCCAGTCAGCGCCGTAAAAGGATATTTTTTCAGTTCGGCCACAAAGCCTGGAATATCCCGCGGATTGGTGATTAACAAGTTTTGACTGCCCTTATGTAAGAACAATAAGCAGTTCACTGTTAAGGCAAAAATATGGTAAAGCGGCAAGGCTGTTACCACAAATTCGTTGCCATCACGCAGTGCCGGTGAATAGGCACCATTGGCCTGTAATACGTTTGCGACCACGTTTCTGTGGGTCAACATGGCGCCCTTTGACACCCCAGTCGTTCCACCTGTGTATTGCAAAAAGGCTAAGTCGTCGCCCGTAATAACGGGTTTGACATACTGCATTCTGCGCCCTCTGGAGAGGGTTTCGCGCATTGAAAGTGCATGGGGTAAGTCGTATTTAGGCACCAGTTTTTTGATGTATTTGACCACAAAGTTAACTAAGGTGCGTTTTGGCGCGCTCAGCAGATCCCCAAGCCCGGTGATAATCACGCTTTTAACTGGCGTCTGGTCGACAACTTCTTCCAAGGTACGGGCAAAGTTTGATACGACCACAATGGCCTTAGCGCCAGAGTCGACTAATTGGTGCTTTAATTCGCGGGGAGTGTAAAGCGGGTTAACGTTCACCACCACCATGCCTGCACGTAAAATACCAAACAGTGCAATGGGATATTGCAGCAGGTTCGGCATCATCAGGGCGACACGGTCACCCTTTTGTAGCTTTAATTCATTTTGCAGATAAGCGGCAAACGCACGGCTGCGTTCTTCAAGTTTACGGTAAGTTAGCGTGGCACCCATGTTGATAAATGCCGGTTGATCCGCATATTTGGCCACCGCCGTCTCGAACATATCGACGAGCGATGAATACTGATCCGCATTAATCTCAGCAGGTACATCTTTTGGCAAATGATTAATCCAAGGCTGATCCACTACTTTCTCCTAAATCCCCACAACTGCGGACACGGTATCCCTACTACCGTCAATACTCGACAAATACCGAGTTAAAATACCGACTTACATTTTATTGTTATTGATTGACCCGCATAAATCATACGGGCGTTTTAATTTTGATCATCATCACATAAAAAAAACAAAAAACCTAGCGTCTTTTTTATGTAAGCAAAAGCGATTATTCGACAAACTGCTGGATCAAGTGCGCGACCCCTTTGGCGTTATCCATGTGCACATGATGGTCGCCCTCGAGCATATGTTCCGACAAGTGTGTGAACCATTTCCTCGCCTTAGGCAGCGCCGCCTGCAACTGGCTAAAGCCCTGTTTACCGCAGATTAATAAGGTCGAGACCGAAATATGCTGCATCAATGCATCGACCTGCTCAAAGGTCAGCCGCATGGGCGAGTCGAGCCTTAATCTTGGATCACTGCGCCACGCAACACCATCGGTGGTAGGTTGCATATTGCGCTCGAGTAACAAGCGGCACCAAGGCTCGGCCAGCCCCGTTAAGTGCACTCTGGCTTTTACTGCGGTGTCCATGTTGTCGTAGACTTTTAGCTGTTTATGCTTTTGGGCTAAAAACTTCTCGTGCTGATAAAAACTCTTTCGCAGTCGCGTTTTCGCTTGAGTCACCGACTCAAATAATGGGCTTAACGCCTCAATCAAAATCAGTTTGTTGACCTTTTCAGGAAAGGTTGCGGTATACGCCGAGGCAATAATGCCCCCTAACGAATGCCCTATGATGGCCAACGGCTTTTGTGGCAACATCGCCAGTAACGCATCGAGATCGTATAAATAGTCAATCCAATGCAATGGATAATGTCCCGGCCGATGCGCTGAAAAGCCATGACCGGGCCAATCTATGGCAAGTATTTGATAATGAGGCAAATACTCAGCGAGAGGCTCAAAGCTGTTCGCATTGTCTAACCAGCCATGCAACGCGAGCAATAACGGCTTATCTTTCGCTCCCCACAATCGACCACTCAGCTTGATATGGGGTAACACAAACTCGACTTGATTTTTGGGGGCGAAAGATTGCCACATATTGCCTCTAATGTCAGGTGATTAGCGCGATTTTTTGATAAATTTAAGCGTCATGCGATCGCTCTCACCAATTGCTTGGTATTTTTCCTTATCGGTATCGCCTAAGGCAAACGAAGGTGGCAGCGTCCAAACTCCCTTCGCGTAGTCCTTAGTGTCTTTTGGATTGGCGTTGATTTCAGAGCTTTCGGCTAAGGTAAAACCCACTTTTTTGGCCAGCGCGATCATCTCGTCTTGGTCCATGTAGCCCGTGCTCATATTCATGCCTTTATTGGCTCTATGTTCGACCACGCCAAACACACCGCCATCTTTCAGCACTTTATAGGAGGCGGCAAACACGTTTTCGAGCTGATCGCTTGAGGCCCAGTTATGTAAGTTACGGAAGGTTAATACCAAGTCCGCACTGCCATCGGCACCTAAATTCATCTTGGCCGGAGGGTCGAGAACCACCATTTTTGCATTACCGAATAAGGCTTTATTGGCCGTCATCCAAGTATCGAATTTCACGCCCGCATTGGCGCGATAGCGATTACCTGGGGTGTCCGTGCTGGGGGTCGTTTCGAAACTGGCGGCAATATACTGCCCCTTAGGCGCTAAATAAGGGGCGAGAATTTCGGTGTACCAGCCATTGCCAGGCCAGAGTTCAATGACGGTTTGTGTCGGGGTGATACCAAAAAATGTGAGGGTTTCAGCGGGATGACGGTAAATATCACGGCTGGCGTTTTTCGCTTGGCGAAATTCGCTCTTAATGGCCTTATCCAAGCCTTCATCGGCATAGGCCATACCTGAACATAAACCAGCAATCAGCATACTGGCGACGAGTGTGACTTTTTTCATAATAATTCTCCTTGGATACCGAAGACTTAAGCTAGCAGTCTATATAAAAAAATCCAAGAATTAGCCGCATAAGTTGACTATTTAGGCTGTAAATATTTGTGAAGTCATAGTGGCAGGATGCCGCCATAGATTAGCGAGAGGTAGCGGAGTCCACCCGGCGCCAAGCCATGAACAAGGCGCAGATACTGCAAAATAGCCAAATGGCGACCCAAATCCATGCCGGGATCCATGAACGCTCGGCCAACAGTACCGCATCGCCCTGCCCTTCGAGCCCGAGCAATACCGTCGGGCTTGCCAGCGCATTGAGCATGATCATCAGGCCAATAATGCGTAAAAATTGCGTGAGGAGTTTATTTTTGCTGAGTTTTAGCGGCAGTAATAACACTATCGTCAGCAAAGCTAAAATGGCTAAAGTCAGTAAATCCCGCCCCCACAGCAGGCCACTTAACACCACTAAACCGCCTAAAAACGCAAAGCTTAGGCGAATGCCCTTAGGCCAAGTTGCTAGCAGATAAATAAGGTATCCCCAACAGGCTGCGCCAAAATAGCCCGCAAATCCAATCACCAGTGGCGAGCCTCCTTGGCTAAAGCAAAAACCCGCACCATTGGGAAAGAGTTGTATATGACTCACTATGCCGCCACTGAGCACTGTCGCTATCCCATGGGACAACTCGTGAAAATAGCTCTCTAACCACTTAAAAGGCACGCTAAGGTAAGGAATGCGCGTCAATATGAGTGCCAGCATCAGTTCGATGATAAACAAACCGCGGCTAGGAAGACCGCCAGTTAGACGAGGAGTTAAACGGGATTGAGAAGACACGGGCGCACTATCAGGCATAAATATCCACGCCGACCATCTGCTGAATTTCTTCACGTTTGGCGGCATGTTGCGTTTGAAGGTATTGGGCGATAGCCCCTTGATGACCTCGGGTGCTTTGTTCGTATTCGAGCTGGGCACCGAGTCTGGATTGTAGGTTTTGTGATGAACCTTCCGCGGTATCATCAAAGGCTAAGGCAGAAACCGCATCGAGCTCAATCACAGGGCGCGACGCTTCAGTGGGCGACATTCCCTGTATGACTGCGGGGCGATTACTCGCAACCGCTTGTGTCAAACTCGTTTGAAGCGAATTTACCTGCATCGAAATGCCCAGTTTATATCCTATTAGCCTAGTTAACCTTGTTAGGCGGTTGTGACGGATGCCTAACTAGGAATTAATGTCTGCATCGAGAACCCATGCAGACAGTTTAGATTCTAACGTATCACGGGGAAGAATGAACAGTTTATTCACGTCCCGGTAACTTTTTCCATGTCACAGTATCACGTAGGTACACTGGTTCGAGTTCATCGACACTGCTGGTTAATCCCGCTTTTATACCCGCTTCGGCCAGCGCTAACATGGCACGGGCATCGGGATACTTCACCGCCACTAAAGAGGTAATGCCGCTGCCTAACGCTAATAACTCGGGATAAGCATCAAACCCAGTGCCACAGCCGACAATGGCTTTATTAAGATCGAATGTCAGTTCAACATGCTCTGGCGCACTCACGACCTCTTTACCGACTAAGGTGGCAATGCCATCGACGGCAACGAATTGACCCCAGTACACTTCTCCCATGCGCGCATCGATACAACAGAGCACTTGCTCGGCAGCGTGCTCAGCAATCGCCATTTGTGCCATGGCCGCTAAGGTGGAAATGCCGATCACGGGTAAGTCTAACCCTAGGGCTAAACCTTGAGTCATGCTGGTGCAAATACGGATCCCCGTAAAACTGCCTGGCCCACGGCCGTAGGCAATGGCATCCAGTTTATCTAAGCCGACATTGGCTTGTTTTAATACGGCTTCCACCATAGGCAATAAACGCTGACTATGCTCCCGAGGCGCATCGGCTAACTCAGCAAAAACCTGTCCTTGATAATACAGGGCAGCCGAACAAGCTTCGGTACAAGTGTCGAGGGCGAGAATACAAACAGAGTCTTGGGGTGTTGTCATATAAAAACCGCGCTGTGGGTATAGTTGGACAGACGAAAAGTGACTTATTAGGTCCTGCACTATACCAAGTGTAAATTGGCGCAAATGATAACATCAAATAATCGAAAGCAAAGGCTTAAAAGCGGCGGCTAATAGATCGATTAGCTTAGCGCTCGGTTTGTGATCGCCATCACTAACTCAACAACCTCTTAGGCCTTTGTCCAAATACTTGGAAACTTTTACCCTATTTTAGGTCAGAGCAAACAGTGCTGAAGCTTTTGTCTCACTTAATCAAGTTCACCAAAACAAGCACGTCCTAAGCATCGTTTTTACTCTCTCCCACTTACGCGAAGCTTCGCGTGATGCTTTGCACTCTTTAAATAAGGAAATTCAATGAGCAGTACATTCAAAACAAACCTTAAACCCCTTCGCCGTTTAAGACGCCTGCGCCGCACCGAGGCCATGCGTGACCTAGTGCGTGAAACCCAGATTTCCCTAAGCGACTTGGTTCACCCACTCTTCATCGAAGAGCACATCAGCCAAGCCGTACCCATTTCAACCTTGCCGGGGATCTGCCGTCTGCCCGAGAGTGCGCTTTCCGATGAGATCCAAAGGCTTTACGCCCTAGGGATCCGCTATGTGATGCCCTTTGGAATTTCGCACACCAAAGATGCACAGGGCAGCGACACTTGGGATGACAATGGCTTACTCGCGCGAATGATCCGCACCATCAAAACCGCCGCACCAGAGATGATGGTGATCCCCGATATTTGTTTTTGTGAATATACCGACCACGGACACTGCGGCGTATTGCACCATGACGAAGTCTGTAACGATCAAACCGTGGCTAACTTAGTCAAACAATCCATTACTGCCGCCAAAGCCGGAGCCGATATGCTGGCGCCATCGGCCATGATGGACGGCCAGATTAAAGCCATCCGCCAAGGGCTGGATGAAGCAGGCTTTGAGCACATTGCCATTTTGGCCCACGCTGCCAAGTTCGCCTCCTCCTTCTATGGGCCTTTTAGGGCCGCGGTAGATTGTGAACTTAGCGGAAACCGTAAAGGCTACCAGCTCGATTACGCCAATGGTCGCCAAGCCTTGCTCGAAGCACTGCTCGATGAAGAGGAAGGGGCGGATATTTTGATGGTCAAACCCGGCACGCCCTATTTGGATGTGTTAAGTCGCCTTAGACAGGAAACCCACCTTCCCTTAGCGGCTTATCAGGTTGGCGGCGAATATGCCGGCATTAAGTTTGCCGCTCTGGCTGGCGCCCTCGATGAGCGCGACGTCGTCACCGAAGCCTTTATCGGATTAAAGCGTGCGGGCGCCGATTTAATTGTCAGCTATTACGCGAAACAATATGCCGAGTGGTTAGCGCAATCCCGCTAACTCGCTGAGTTTTCAGCCAAGCATTAACGAAAACGCCACCCTATCGGTGGCGTTTTTTATCCATCAATTTGCCCGCACATTAAGCTTATACTTGTAGCTCGGCAAATAGGGCTCTTACCTTTTCAACCTTTGGCCGCACCACAATCTGGCAATAGGGCTGCTCGCCATGCAGGGCGAAATAATCATTGTGGTAATCCTCAGCGGGATAAAAAGACTCAAAGGCCACCACTTGGGTGACGATCGGCGCATCAAATACCCTTGCCTCGGTTAACTTTGTAATCATGGCGTTAGTCTCTTCAATCTGCGCCGCATCGTGGGCAAATACGACGGAGCGATACTGCGGCCCTTTATCGTTGCCTTGGCGATTAAGCGTGGTGGGATCGTGACTCTCAAATAACACCTGCAGCAGCGTTGTAAAGCTTATTTGCGCGGGGTCAAACTCGATGTGCACCACTTCAGCATGCCCAGTTAATCCCGAACACACCGACTTATAATCGGCATCGCTCGCCTCGCCGCCCGAGTAACCAGAGCTGACATTCAGCACGCCCTTAAGGCTCTTAAAAATCGCTTCAACACACCAAAAACAACCCGCACCAAAGGTCGCAAAGGCCGTTTTATGCGTCGATGTTGTCACCTCATCGGCGGCTTGAAACACCATGGAGACAGAATTAACGCAGTGACGAATATTCTTCGGCGTTAAATATTCCCCTTCAAACACATGGCCTAAATGACCGCCACACTGGCTACAAACGATTTCAGTACGGCGACCATCGGCGTCGACATGACGACTCACTGCACCCGGAATTTCATCATCGAAGGCTGGCCAACCACAGTGGGCATTAAACTTATCTTCTGAGCGATACAAAGGTGCATGGCATTTTTTGCACAAATACACGCCTTTAGCGTCATGTTTATAGTACTCACCGCTAAAGGGACGTTCTGTGCCCTTTTCTTCTATGACATAGCGTTCAAAATCAGTCAGTTTGTTCATAAAAGTCTCCTTTAGCTCCTAAGGTATTCGCCTGCATAAGACCGTTTATTCCTCAGGTTTATTGCGCCTCGGCCTGAATTGGCTTTTTGGCATAGTAGCCGCTTTAGTCGATAAAATCCTGTTGATTGAGCCATTGCTTAAATAACTGGAGGAAAATTCAGCAATGCTCTACGCCTATCGTTTTCAATGTTTGCACCAAGCAGAGTGCAAAGCTACACTTGCTGCGGGTCAATTCTCTACCCAAATGCTTTCTATTTTGGCCGCTTTGCACTAGGGCTTAGCGCACCATACCGATAATGAGATAAGTGGCAACGACTCCTTACCTTTATCCTTAGAAAGTGTTTGGTTAACAACCATATATAACAAGTAGAAACAATATGAAATTAGAAACCATTGATTATCGCGCAGCCGATAGCGCCAAACGCTTTGTCGAATCCCTACGTGAAACGGGCTTTGGTGTGCTCTCTAACCACCCTATCGATAAAGAGCTGGTCGAAAGCATTTACACTGAGTGGCAAGCCTTTTTCAATTCTGACGCTAAGAACGAATTTATGTTCAATCGTGAAACCCACGATGGCTTCTTCCCCGCGTCGATTTCTGAAACCGCAAAAGGTCACACGGTTAAAGACATCAAAGAGTATTACCACGTGTACCCTTGGGGTCGTATTCCAGATTCTTTGCGTGTCAATATTCTGGCCTACTATGAAAAAGCCAATGCGCTGGCCGCTGAACTGTTAGAGTGGATTGAAACCTACTCGCCAGACGAGGTTAAAGCCAAATTCTCTATCCCGCTGCCAGAAATGATTGCCGACAGCCACAAAACCCTGCTACGCATTCTGCATTACCCACCGATGACGGGCGATGAAGAAATGGGCGCTATCCGCGCTGCGGCCCACGAAGATATTAACCTTATCACTGTGCTGCCCGCGGCCAACGAGCCAGGGCTGCAAGTCAAAGCCAAAGACGGCTCTTGGTTAGATGTGCCAAGCGATTTTGGCAACATTATCATCAACATTGGTGATATGTTGCAGGAAGCCTCGGGCGGTTACTTCCCATCGACCTCACACCGCGTGATTAACCCAGAAGGCACGGATAAGACTAAGTCGCGTATTTCACTGCCCTTATTCTTACACCCGAATCCTTCGGTCGTGCTGTCTGAGCGTTACACCGCCGACAGCTACTTAATGGAAAGATTGCGCGAGCTGGGCGTCCTGTAATTTCAACTACGCGTTAGCGAAATGAGTGATAAGCTCAAATTCGCATCAAGATTAAGCAATTAAAGCGCCTTCGGGCGCTTTTTTTATGACATTCGTCGCCTTCAAGGTAGAATAAGCGTCTTTAGGTCATTTAGAACAAGGCGCTATCATGGCAATTCAATGGTATCCGGGGCACATGCACAAGGCACGCAAAGAGATCGAAGAGGCTATGCCTCAGGTCGATCTGGTGATTGAGGTGCTGGACGCTCGTATTCCCTACAGTAGTGAAAACCCCATGGTGTCAAAGCTTCGCGGCGACAAACCTTGTATTAAGCTACTGAATAAATCCGACTTAGCCGATCCTGAGATCACCGCCCAATGGATTGAATACCTTGAGCGTGAACAAGGGGTAAAAGCCACTGCGATTACCACACTGCAACCGGGTATGTTGAAAATGCTGCCGGATCTTTGCCGTAAGTTAGTGCCGAGTCGTGATAAGACCGAAAAGGACATTCGCACTATGATTATGGGGATCCCTAACGTGGGTAAGTCCACCATTATCAATACCTTAGCCGGTCGAGTTATCGCCAAAACCGGTAACGAACCCGCCGTCACTAAAAGCCAGCAACGTATTAACCTACGTAATGGCATTGTGCTCTCGGACACGCCAGGGATTTTATGGCCTAAAGTCGATAACGAAGCCAGTAGCTATCGCCTCGCCGTCACGGGTGCCATTAAAGATACCGCCATGGAATACGAAGATGTGGCACTGTTTGCCGCAGGTTATTTCTTAAAGGCGTACCCGAAGGAAATTTGCGAGCGTTATAACATCAGCGAGTTACCTAAGGATGATATGGCCCTACTCGAAGAAATCGGCCGTAAACGCGGTGCCCTGCGTCCCGGTGGTCGCATCGATTTGCATAAAGCCTCGGAAGTCGTGTTACACGATTACCGCTCAGGTCGAATTGGCCTGTTATCCCTCGAAACCCCAGCGATGGCCGAAATCGAGAAAGCCGAAGTGGAACGTATTCTGGCTGAAAAAGCTGCCGAGAAAGCCGCTAAGCTAGAAGCGGAAAAACTGAAACGCTCAGGTAAACGACATAACGTTTAAGCGCTGTTTTTATTCACTTTACCCCGTTAATAGCGGGCTAAAGTGACTCATTAAAGTGATGATTTAGATTAAAAGTGATGATTTATATTAAGAATTATCGCACAGCAGAATGTATTCACCGCCCTCAGCTTGACTGATAAGCCAGCGCAATCTCAGCGCTGGCTTTTTATTTGCTCCCACGTATTCATGGTTGGCTGGAGCAATCCCACTCAATCTACAGCAAAAATTAACTGTGAAGTGGGCAAGCATCTATTAGCCACAATATAAGCCTTAAGCCATTTATGCTTAGGGGCCATTCAATCAGTACAAACCAGAAGCACTATTGGCTTCGAACACTGGGGCTTGGCCTGCCGCTATCATGTTGTAACTCAACATAAAGGGCACTCCACCCTTCGAGGCCATAATATTATCCATCCAGCCAATCGGATTATTGAACAAGGAGTTATCGTGATTTAATACCCCAATGGCGCCGTTGGCTTCATCAAAGTCCCACACGACTGAGCCCCAGTGCCAGTTGAGCCCTCTCACATATTGCCAGCCAAGTAAGGCACCGAGTGCGTAAAGTACATCATCATCCATCATTCGTTGATTTGCCCGATAGTCACGCGTCAGTTCCGTAATGGCTGCCACTATCTCCTGCGGTGGAGTCGTCTCCGTCAAACTGAGTAATGCGAGTCCTTTTTCGGCTAAGTGTTCGAGTTCTTTGTGTATTTCCTCAGATATTGCATTAATTTCGGCCATAATACCTCCCTTAGAATGGGCCAAATGTCCATGGCAAGATACGGATAAACCCCGTTGGTGCCCATACCACCTAGGGATGAAATACTAAAAGTGGAAATAGTTGGGATAAAAAATTAGGCATATACCCCAAAGCAGCGACATCCATCCGCAGCCGATTTATCCGTCTGACATCACGCATGTTGTTAATCGCGCCTCTCCAACAAACTCGGTAGAACCATAAAACGCAGCCTTAATCCGAAAAAAACCCTTGGATTAGCGTGTTCCACGTTAAAAAACTTGCCTGCGATTGAGTGCCTTTATTGTGCAACTTGCGTTAGGTCACGGTTATCTGCTGACTCAGTGAACTTTTGATTAATGCTATAACCTTCACACTTTAATAATGAAATAAACCCAAATCCTTCATAAAGTTGAACTAATATGTAACATGCATAATGGCAGGAATGGGAATCAACACAGGGAAAGCGAATGCCTCAAACATTAAATAAGGTGTCGGCTATCCTGTCGCGATGAAGTAGTTACCCTCCTAACCAACACTGTAACATTAGGGATCTGCCGTTCTGTATTCATGCAGGTGATTCAAGTTATCGGCTTATAACTCGTTGAGGTAACAACGGAATGGAAAACAACGAATTAATCGCGGTTGAAAATCGTATCGTCACTAAGTTTTTGGACATGTTCATTAAATTTGGCATGCTCCTCGCGCTAGCATCCTTCTGCTATACCATCTTCTCCCCATTTTTAAATATCATGCTCTGGGCCGTAATTTTAGCCGTGGTCATTTATCCCTTTCATCAACGTATAGCTAAACGACTGAGTGATAAGCAGGGCCGAGCTGCTACATTATTGATTGTTTTAGGATTAATGCTACTGGTGCTACCAACTATTATGATGGTCAGTTCCATGACCGATAATATGGGCAGCCTAGTAGAAAGTGTTAATCAAAACACCCTTGAAGTCCCTGCACCAAAGGAAAGCATTGCCAATATTCCCTTTGTTGGAGCAAAAATTTATGATGTTTGGCAGAAAGCATCGACCGATTTACCCTCGTTAGTCAAAAGTTTACAACCGCACTTAGGCGAAGTAACAAAGCAAGTCATTCATGCATTGGCAAGCATCAGTGGCAGTCTGTTGATGAGTATGTTTTCCTTCATCATCGCTGGCATCATGATGGCGTATGGCCGCGCCGGTGAACAAAGTTCGACTCGTATTGCCACTCGAATAGCAGGCCCTGAACGCGGCGCAAAATTGGTCAATATCTGCTCTTCTACCATTCGTGCAGTGGCGCTTGGAGTTATAGGTGTTGCCTTTATTCAGGCATTGCTGATCGGTATTGTTATGACCCTTGCGGGTATCCCTTTGGTGGGTATCTTCTTTATCTTGGTCTTGATATTAGGGATTGCACAAGTTCCCGCGCTATTAGTGACTCTTCCAGCGATAGCTTATATCTGGATGACGGGCGATAACGGCACGGTAGGAAGCATTATCTATACAGTGTTGCTGATTCTTGCGGGTGCGGTGGATAACGTGCTCAAGCCAATTTTGCTGGGCCGCGGAGTCGATGCCCCAATGCCTGTGGTACTGATAGGCGCGTTAGGCGGCATGGCCACCAGCGGCATTCTGGGGATGTTTATTGGCGCCACACTCTTATCGATCGGCTACCGTATCTTTATGGCATGGGTGGACGAAGGTCTCGAAGAGCCGTTGAGAGAGCAAGATGACAATTGACCATTTCGTTCCCCGCTTAATCTTGGGCGGGGTATGCGCTCTGCTCGGCGGTTGTACTGTGCTTGGCCCTGACTATCAACGGCCTGACGTGCCAGAAATCAAAACCTGGCAAAGCGCCAGTTCGAAGCTGTTTAGCACGGCTTCTGCAGCTAGCGATTATCAGCAATGGTGGTCGCAGCTTAACGATCCCGTGCTCAGCGGTTTGATTGACGAAGCCTTGCTGAAAAATCCGGATGTGCGGATCGCAGGTTTGCGGATACTCGAAGCGCAAGCGCAGCTTGGTATCGCCGAAAGCCTGCGTAATCCCCAATTAACCCAAGCCACGGCCCAGTGGCTCGGTGCGGGACAAACCCAAAGCGGCAACAGCACCTCGGGCAGCAGTTACGGCGCGGCATTTAATCTCGGCTGGGAACTCGATTTTTGGGGTAAATTTCAGCGCAGTATTGAGTCTGCCGATGCCAATTACTTTGCCACTATCGCCCAATACGATGATGTGCAAGTGTTGATGATTGCCCAAGTGGCACAGCTGTATGTCACCATTCGCACCTTGGAGGCTAGGCTGCAAATTGCCCATGAGAACGCGCAAATCCAAAAGCGCAGCTTAGAAATCACCCAGCACCAGTTTCACAGCGGTAATACGGCTGAGCTCGATGTGCAACAAGCCAAAACCCAGTACTTGAGCACGCTCTCAACCATTCCAACCTTAGAGACGAATCTGCGCCAAAGCCAAAATGCCCTCAGCACTCTGCTGGCCAGATCGCCCGGCCCCTTAGCCGAAATGGCAAGCAATACCGGCGTGATCCCAGAAGGGCAATTAACCTTAGTCACTGAGATGCCTGCCGATTTATTACGTCGGCGCCCTGATGTACGCACCGCCGAGCGCCAGCTTGCGACCCAATCAGGGCAGATTGGCATTGCCGAGAGCGATTTGTATCCCTCTATCACTTTGGCTGGGACTCTGGGATTAAATGCCACGGGCAGCGGCCACAGTATTTTCTCTTGGGGTGTAGGGCCATCGATTAGCTGGAATATCCTCGACAGCGGTCGGTTGAGCAATCAAATTCTGGTGCAAGATGCACGCTTTGAGCAATTACACGAAGTCTACCGTGAAACCGTGTTCAAAGCGGCGCGTGAAGTCGATGATGCCGCCATTGCCTATGCCAACAGCGCGACGGAAATCACCTTACTGACACAAACTGGTGAAGCCGCGAGTCGCTCACTTGAGATAGCCAACACTCAATACCGTGAAGGCATGGCGGATTTCCAACGGGTACTCGACTCTCAACGTGCCCTCTTCAGCCAACAAGAACGTCTGGTTAACAGTCGTGGCGCCCATATCGGCAACCTCATTACCCTCTACAAAGCCTTGGGAGGTGGATGGGAGCAAGGCCGACAACGCCCACTCGTGAGCCCCGAGGTAGATAAAAAGCTTCGCGCCCGTGATGAATGGGTGCCGCTATTGGATGCGAACCCGCCCCAAGCCGGCACTGCACCAACTCCCCAGCCACCAACGACTATTCAAAAGGGAATTGTGAATGACTGACAGTACACCCACACCAGGAAAGGCCAGCAAATATGCCACGCTTGGCCTGCTGGCACTCATCGTTATCTTACTGATCTGGTATCTGTTGGCCGACAGAATGACGCCCTATAGCTCACAGGCAAGGGTGCAAGCCTTTGTCGTGCCGATAGCCGCCGAAGTCACGGGACAGATTTTGAAGGTCTATGTGCAGGATAATCAGGATGTGACGGAGGGCTCTCCCTTATTCGATATCGACCCTGAACCCTATGATATTGCTCTCGCCAAAGCCAAATCTGATTATGAAACCATGCTCAATAGTGTCAAAGCCAATAACGAGGGCGTAAAAGCGGCCAAGGCGAAACTACAAGCCATGCGGGCCTCTTACAGTAATTCGGTAAAAGATGCCGAACGGCAAGAGCGCCTCTATCGCCAAGACCCAGGCGCCATTTCAGTACGTCGACTCGAAATTGCTCAGGCATCACGGGAAACCGCCAGCAGCCAAGTCACCGCCGCCGAAGCCGATGTTAGACGCGCCATTGAGGCCGCGGGTGTGAATGGTGAAAATAACTCACAGCTGTTAAGCGCCCGTTCGGCAGTGAATAAAGCAGAGCGCGACAGACAAAATACCCATGTGGTTGCTCCCAGCCGTGGGATTATCACGGATTTACATACCGATGTGGGGCAATTTATCAATGCAGGCGCCCCGGCGATGACCCTCATCGCCATTCACGATGTGTGGATTTCGGCGGATCTCACTGAAAACAACCTCGGCAATATTCAAGTAGGTGACCGCGTCGCTATCTTACTCGACAGCATGCCAGGGCGGCTCTTTAGCGGACAAATACGCAGTGTCGGCTACGGGGTGGACGATGGTAAAAAACAGGCAGTTGGATCACTCCCCACCGTCAGCAATAGTCGCGATTGGTTAAGACAGGCGCAGCGCTTTCCGGTCAAGGTGTCGTTCTCTACCGATGATATGCCACCCGCGGCCAACTTACGGGTGGGGGGTCAGGCGGATATCTTAGTGTATACCGAAGAACACAGCCTGATGAACCCACTCGGCGCCCTCTATATTCGGATCATGAGTCTCTTCTCATACCTGTATTGAGGCCAGACATGCATCACGCCGACAGCACAGTATTCAGAATTGGCCTTGGCACTGCTCTTGCGGTGTTTGTGTGTTTTGGTCTCGCACTGCCGATGCCGCACCTTGGCTGTATTATGGCGTGGGTCATCCTATGTCGTCCCGGCGAGGCACTGAGTTTAAAAAAGGGCATAATCGGCGGCGTGATGTTATCGCTCATGATGACCGCTGGCGTATTGTTAGTCCCGCTATTGAACTATTACACCTTTGCCGCCGTGCTGCTGGTTGTGCTCTTTCTCTATATCTTGATGCTGATGTCGGTCACAGGCAAAGGCGTGTTAGCCATGTTGCTGACAATGGCGATTACCCTGATCCCGGTGGCGGGATTAATCGAACAAGCATTGGCGCTGGCCATCGCCCAGTTGATTGCCATTGGGGTATTGATTGGCACGTTAGTCAATGGCATCGCCCACACGTTGTTTCCGCCCTCGCCCATCGCCGCCGCAGAGCAACCAACACTCTTACCGCCAGAGCGTCCAAAGCGCTTGGCCCTTCGCGCCACCATTATTGTTATCCCAGTGTGGCTACTGGCGCTGAGCGATCCATCGTTTTACATTCCCGCCGTGATGAAAACGGTGATGCTCGCGCAGCAAAGCACGTTACTCAATGCCAAACAAGCGGGAAAAGAACTGGTGCTCTCGACCCTTATGGGCGCTCTGTTGGCATTCGCCCTATGGATGGGGTTAAGTATTTGGCCCTCGCTCTTAATGTTAGTGCTTCTGCTGACGCTAATGACGATATGGCTGGCACAACGGCTTATTCAAGTCGTGCCGACGAGCTTTCCGCCCTCGTTTTGGAGCAATAGCTGGATCACTGCCCTCATCCTATTTGGCCCTGCTATTGCCGACAGTGCGAATGGTAAGGATGTGTGGCTAGCTGCCGCGATGCGTTGCAGCCTGTATTTATTAGTCGCAGGCTATGGTTGGTTGTGTTTTATGGTACTCGAGCAGCGCTGGCCCGCGGGTCGGCCCGCATCAGAAACCCCGGTTGGAGAATAAAATGTTATCAGCATTAGTGGTTGGCCTACCCATCATCCTAATCAATATGTTGCTGCAATCGCTCGCCACCATGTGGTGTATCCGTTTCTACAACAAGCGGGTATTGGACCGCGATAGCTTAGTCGCAGGGGTTTTAGGCCTATTTGGCATTACCACCATTGTGATACTGGGCAATCTGTTACAGATAGTGACCTGGGGCAGCTTGTTTGTCTTTTTAGGCGAGTTCGATAATCTGCACGATGCCATTTATCACTCAGGAGTTAACTTCGCCACCTTAGGTTATGGCGATATTGTGATGAGCGAAAAATGGAAATTACTGGGGCCAATCGAAGCCGTAAATGGCGCGCTAATGATAGGTTTATCGGGTGCTTCTATGCTGGCAGTATTACAGCAATACGTTCAGAAAAAATAACACAAAGGGGCGCTTGGTAGCGCCCTTTTGTCATCCCCCATTAAAGTGCTTAGGTAAGATTATTAGCGCGCAAGAGACTTTGTATCGCCCTCACCCGCAAAAGTAACAACGAGCATTCCCTTGATTAGCTCGCCTTAATGAGCCTCAAATCGACAGTGAACTCAAGTTCATCATTCACTTTCAGGAACGCTCTAACACTGTGGCTTTGCGCAGACTTATCGGCGAATGATTAACACTCGACCGCCCTGTTTGATGTGGATCAATTCACTAATACCGCGATGGCATGGGAATCCAAAGCGCCATAGAGCGGACGATCAACTCCCGAAGACCATGGTGGACCTTTTTAGCTGCGGCGTAATCTTTACGTTTTAAAGAAAATATGTAACTCGTTTGGGGACATTTTCGAGTTAAAGCCTTAACTCAAACGCGTTTGTTTCAGATAAAAATATCTATGGCTAACGCTTTGCTAATTGGCTGCCGCAGCGAAGCGTAGGCAGTCCAGTGGAGGCCACGCTTTTTGTGGCCGGAACGAAATTAAGCAACTTGTTAAATTGCTTCTATGTATTTCCTGATTTCGTTACAAAAATTGTCGTATTGAGCAGTTAAATTATCCATTTCTCTATTAGTTGTTTTTTCTGCTAAGTAAAAGTCATAGTCTAAGTTGCCGTCTTTAAGGTGCTTTTCTTTCATTTGCATACAAGCTCTAAAACACCTAATTTGCCACCAAGAGGCTCTATTCAATTCACATCCTTGTTGATAAAACTCTTCTGAAAATAGGAATGGTCTATGTTGGCGCAAATATTCCATATATTTAATGACTGAATCCTCGGCTTGAGAAACATAATTTTCATCATCAAGTGAAAGCTTGGTGGTGTAAAGGTGGCCTAATCGAACAACATCATCTATAGCTTTATCACAATAACCCCAAAGCTCTCTATATACAGAGTTTTTTGCTTCAATGATTTTTACATCTCGCTCATTTCGAAGTGCCAGATAAATTAAGTTATGAGTAGCGCCCAAAACCATCAGAATAGTTCCGGTTATGTAAGCTTTAGTATCTGGCACTTCAATGCCAAGATCTATATTTAGCCAATGTTTAAGAATTGCACCAAACAACAGGTGTTCTAGTAATGGTGTTGCTACGATTAGTGCGCCTGTGTATAGCAATACCTTTGTTACACCATTTGAAAATGGACTTTGAATTTTTCTTTTGATCCAGAGAATTCCCAGTGACCATAATTCCTTTCGAAACTTCATAATTGAGACTGCTTCCTTTGCAATTTAACGCCCGCATTTGCGGAAAATTGGAGCGAAGCGTAAATTTTTCCGTAACATGCGCTTGTTATATAAATATTAGTTGTAGTTGATAGCCAGTAGCTCTTCCAAGTTAACAACTTTAGTATCTACATTCATAAATTTGTATATTTGAATTGCGCGAGATTGAAGCTTGCGGTCATTTGTTACAAATATGTCTGCATCTAACCCATAAATGATATGCTCAATGTCATGCAAGCTACTTTTCTGTGTTTTTTCTTTTGTGTCAACCTTGTAGCCCAGAAGATCAAGCATGCTCGATAATGTATACACCGCGTGCAATGCCTCTGCTCTTGATGTGGTATTACTGAAACATTCTTTATCGTAGAGACTGGAATGCGATAACGAAACAAGCTTCCCAAACTCTTCATCAGTAAGAGATTCAAAAACACTTTGATTGTTGGCAATATCCTGTCGGTGCTCTGCAGTATCATACTTTTCTAAATACATTTTCCTATCTCGACTTGAAACAAGTTTCAATTCCTCAAGAGCCTCTGTACTGCCCTCATGATTTTCAATTCTTTTCAATCCATAGCAAGGATCTTCGATAAAGAAGGAATTTGTATTTTCATCCGGTAGGATCACTATATTTCCGGTAAGCTCAGACAATGCTGAAACAACCAATAGCTTTTGATCTAAATAAGGAATCTTATTTATCTCTTCTAGATTAGATGGACTATAAAAAAATATAAATTTACCACTTTCTTTTAAGTGATCTATTTTTGATTTTATTTCTTCATCTTGTGCATATAAAGAGAGAACGTTTTGGTCGAAATACACTTTGGTGCCTGACGCATCAAAAGGTCGCTTATTGAAATCCTCTCTACTATTTCCACGTTTAATATATGTTAAAGCTTCGTCTCTAAGTTGAGTTTTTCGCCATACATGCAACTCATTTTTTAGTGATTCTCTTGAAATAGCGCCGTCAAATACTTTTTGAATAGTTCGTGAGTAGAAAATAAAATCATAGCAAGGGGCGCATTCCATACAAGGAACAATATTATCGGCACCCATTAACCTTAAATTATTTAATATATTCTCTATCTCTTCCGCTGAGCTATTTGATAACACGGCTTGTAATAGTCTCTCCATGAGAGCACTTGCAAGGTACGAATCTATACAGCTACTCATAACATTCCTTTTTCATATAACGCCCGCAGCACGCGTGGCTTTGCAGTGAAGGCGAAGCCGCAACGGAAAAGCCATCGCTGTGACTGCGTTTGTTATGTGCTGGCTTAAAATGGAATGTCATCCCACTCCTTCTCCTGCTCTGCCTTGCCTATTACTATTTTCTGAACATTAAACTTGCTAAGCATCGAATTAAGGCTATCCAGGAACTCTTTAGACTCAACAAGTCGGGAATTATCGGAAACTTGTTGCTTAAGGTTTTCCAAAATATCCGAAGGCACCCCTTCTAGAGACTTGAAAATAGCAACTTTTTCTATAGCCTCCTCACTTGTGGTTGCATTTGAAAGAGCACCAGAAAGTGAAATCAATATTTTATTTCTGGTTTTTGGGGACTTGAACAGCGTTTCAAATATCGCCTCGGCAACGTCACCTATCGTTTTTCCTTGAGCTTGGATTCCTTGATACTTGCCAATAAATCCGTAAGGGTCTAGCCCTTTACGGATTGGGATGATTAAAACGTCACGGCCAACAGCTACTCCAACTTCTTGATCGCACCACTTGCTTTCTTGAAATCCGGGCATAAGAATCGCTGCCAGCGCATCCATAGTTTTTAAGCCTGCTTCTATCTCGCTTTGCCACTCTTTTGTTGGCTCAATATCTTCATGAGCGACAAAACTGGATATAGCATATTTTCTAAGCGCAGTTTGCAGGTGTGAAGTTTGTACTTTGAAGGAAGCTAAATGACTCAAAAACAACCTGAAATGCCCTGCTTTCCAGAAACCAACCTCTCTGACCACCTCAGTACCATTTGGAACGTCAACAAGCCCCAGCTCGCCTGCGATTTTGAAAAGCAATTCCTCATCGACTTTAGCAAGCATGTCCTTTGAGTACGATCTTTTACTATTGTGGGGGTAGTTATCCTGCGTTGGAACACCATGCCCACGGAAGTAGGCATCTATATCCGAAAATGTCATTCTAGATTGTAGCTCTGAGCCGATATCGTCTAAGAATTTAATTTTTTCCAATCCATTCATAATTGTCTGATTTTACTCCTAGAGCACATAACATCTATGGACACCCCATTTTTTGCAAGAAAAATCAACCGATAACAAATGTGGTTTTGCAGCCATCTATTCGGATTCCTTGTAAGAGACTCGCTCTTGATCCCCGATG
>NZ_JAKILE010000022.1:0-50814 GCF_023283775.1 Shewanella seohaensis | reverse complement strand
GCGGGAATGAAAATTCAAATTAATATGTCCTTGTGTCCCCTTCGTCTAGAGGCCTAGGACACCGCCCTTTCACGGCGGTAACAGGGGTTCGAATCCCCTAGGGGATACCACCTCAACTAAGATTAATCGCTAATGTTAGTTGAGAACAATAAGCCACCGTTAGGTGGTTTTTTTGTATCTAAAATTCGCGCTCCTGCCATAAGCCATAAGCCATAAGCCATAAGCCATAAGTCAATTCTATTGAGATAGTATCAGTTTATTTGTATTGGATTGTGTTAGAGGAGTAGGTACTTTCTGCGGTATTTACGTCTTATCAAATCGCAGTACCTATATAAGAGTAAATGGCGTCTCATTTCAGCAGAGCACCATACTTAAAGGGGCCTGTTTGCGGATATTGTTGAGGATGCGGATCCTGTTGAGGATTGAGGAGATTGTGGGGGATAGTTACCTGCAACTAACTCTTTGTGCCTCTCCCCCCTGCCAACAAAGCAAACGCAAATAATAAAGCCAAATAAAAAGGCGACTCGAGGTCGCCTTTTACATACCAAATCAATGATTTTTCAAATCAAAGTGCAAAGTGGTGAGCTTAAAAAACGTTTAAAGCTACTCAATCCCGAGGAAGCCACCCGTTTGATGGGCCCAAAGCTGGGCATAGATACCGCCTGCGGCAATCAACTCTTGATGGGTTCCTTGCTCAACGATACGACCTTGATCGAGCACGATTAATCTGTCCATTGCCGCGATAGTAGATAATCTATGGGCAATCGCGATCACTGTCTTTCCTTGCATCAATTCGTACAAGCTTTCCTGAATTGCCGCTTCCACTTCGGAGTCCAAGGCAGAGGTCGCCTCATCTAGCAGTAAAATCGGCGCATTTTTCAATAGTACCCGAGCAATCGCGATACGCTGTCTCTGTCCACCAGAGAGCTTAACCCCACGTTCACCCACTTGTGCATCTAAGCCATGATTGCCATTAGGGTCAGTCAGTTCATTAATAAAATCATGGGCCTGAGCCTGTTTTATTGCATGTTCGAGTTGGGTTTCGCTGGCATCGGGATTACCGTAAAGAATATTCTCTCTAATTGTGCGATGCAGTAGAGACGTATCTTGGGTCACCATGCCAATCTGTGAGCGCAGTGAGTCCTGCTTGACCGCTTTAATATCTTGACCATCGATACAAATTTGGCCTTTCTCAACATCGTAAAAACGCATCAACAGGTTCACTAGGGTGGACTTACCCGCGCCCGAGCGGCCAACGAGACCGACTTTTTCGCCCGCTTTGATATTGAGGTTAAGATCTTCGATAACACCGGTTTCTTCGCCGTAATGGAAGCTCACCTGATTAAAATCGATACGTCCTTGCTCAACCACTAAGGTGTTGGCATTGGGTGAATCTTGGATAAGTGTCGTCTTGGAAAGGGTATTCATCCCATCGGTTACTGTACCGATATTTTCAAATAACGAACTGATTTCCCACATGATCCACTGCGACATACCATTAAGACGCAGCGCTAAACTCACGGCAATTGCGATCGCTCCAACAGAGATGGCATTGTCACTCCAGAGCAAGATAGACACAGCGGCAATACTGAAGGCGAGCATATAGTTAATCACTTGCACACTGACACTTATCCCCGTGACGAGGCGCATCTGGCGGTACACAGTGTCGAGGAAACTGCGCATACTCGCCTTGGCATACTCGGCCTCTTTATCCGTATGGGCGAAGAGCTTCACCGTGGTGATATTGGTGTAACTGTCGACAATACGTCCTGTCATTGTCGAGCGCGCATCGGCCTGTTCGGTTGAAACCGTTTTCAGCCTAGGCACAAAATACCACTGTAAACCGATATAGAGCGCCAGCCAGATCAGCATGGGGATCACCAGACGCACATCGGCACTGGCCACCATCACCAGCATGGAGGTGAAATACACTAAAATGTACACCAGCACATCGAGGAGTTTCATCACGGTCTCACGCACCGCAAGGGAAGTTTGCATCACTTTAGTGGCAATACGACCGGCAAAATCATTTTGATAGAAGGAGACGCTTTGCTTGAGCAGATAGCGGTGCGCAAGCCAGCGAATCGACATGGGATAATTACCCAGCAAGGTTTGATGCATGATCAGCGCATGGAATAGCACTAATATTGGCATCACCACTAAGACCATCAGCCCCATTAATAGCAGCGTTGAGCCTTCATCTTGAAAGAGTGTCTCAGGGCTTTTTTTCACTAACCAATCGACTAATTGTCCCATAAAGCCAAATAGCGAGACTTCGAGCATGGCGATTAATGCCGTCAGTACTGACATTAAGATAAGCGGTAATTCATAGCCCTTAGTGTAATGCCGACAAAACGCATACACCCCCGTGGGCGGTTTGGTTGGTTCGCCATCGGGCAGGGCTTCAACCCAAGATTCAAATCGTTTAAACATGAATTGACTCTATTTTATTGAGAAAAGTGAATGGGGGAAAACGTCGAGGTGTCTAGCATATAGGATCTTGCACTTTAAAAGCACGCGATGATCCAGTTCCGTTTTCCGCGAGTGTGCTAGCATAGGGTGACGTACAGTAACCGACAAGTACAAAATTGTGAATAAGATTGTCGGATAGCCAAATGAAGCAGACAAGCGTGAGCCAAAATTCAGCCCCAAAACCGCCATTCGAGCAGGCATCGAGCGACTCGCAGGGTTGCCAAATATCCGCCGGGATTTGCCGCGAAGCGCGCATGAGCCGCGATCCACGTTTTGACGGTAAGTTCTTTGTGGGCGTGTTAAGTACGGGGATTTATTGCCGAACAGTGTGCCCCGCAGTAGCGCCGAAGGAAGAAAATGTTCGTTATTTTGACTCGGCCATTAAAGCTGCGCAGGCGGGACTAAGACCCTGTCTGCGTTGCCGCCCAGACAGTGCCCCTGGCTCTAATCCGTGGAAAGGTACTAACACAACCCTGGATAGAGCGATAGGTTTGATTGAAGCTGGCGCCTTATCTGGCGAGCAAGGATTAACGGTGGAGGCCTTGGCAGACAAACTGGGGATCAGCAGCCGTTATTTAAATAAGTTATTTACCGCAGGATTTGGCACTTCACCTAAACAATTTGCCCTCTATCGTCAGTTATTGTTCGCAAAACAGTTATTGCATCAAACGCAGTTGCCCATCACACAGGTCGCCCTTGCCGCAGGCTTTAACAGTATTCGCCGTTTCAATGAGGCATTTCAGCAGGCGCTGCAATTAACGCCTACACAGTTACGAAAATCCAGCCAGAAATCGACGACGAAAATAGACGACGGGGAGAGTGCCGAACTCGTTTGTTCGCAGGAGATGCCAGCGCACAGCTTGAGTCTGTATCAGTACTACCGGCCACCACTCGATTGGTCGGCGCAATTAGCTTTTTATCGCCTGCGCGCCGTCGCTGGCATGGAATGGTTTAGTGACACAGAAGACTCTCACGCCCATGGGGCGATTGACCCAAATACGCCACTTGAGTATGGCCGCACTCTGCAACTTGAGGATATTCGCGCTGTGGTGCATATCGTCCATGAGGCGCCTCTGCATCGCTTTAAAATCACGCTGACGTTAACGCCTGACTCGCCCTTATCGGGCCTACAAAAGCTCATCACCCAAGTGCGACGCATTTTAGATCTCGATGCCGACATGCAGCAGATTGAACACAATCTAGAGCACTTGACCGATCTTAAACTCAGTAGCAAATCCGGGCTTAGGATCCCGGGCGCAGGCTCGGTGTTTGAGGCGGGTTGTCGAGCAGTCTTAGGCCAGCAGGTGAGCGTAGTGCAGGCCACTAAATTACTGAATATATTGGTCGAAGCCTATGGCGAGCGCTTTAGTTTAAACGGGCGCGAATATCGCCTGTTCCCCACGCCGCAGGCGATTCGTGAGGCGAGTCTCGATGAGCTTAAAATGCCCGGCGCACGCAAACTGGCGCTCAATGCGCTTGCGGCGTTTATCTGTGAGCAGCCCGAAGCCTCAGTCGATGCGTGGATTGGGGTAAAAGGCATCGGCCCTTGGACCATTGCCTATGCCAAACTGCGTGGACTTGGCGATCCGAATATCTTCTTGCACACGGATTTAATTGTTAAAAAACAATTATTAGCCAGTGTTGCCGCGCAAAAAGGCGTGGATATTGAAGCGGTAAAACAGCTGGATTATACAACGCTTGCACAGCAGGTGAGTGCGGATATCGCCCCTTGGGGGAGTTATTTAACCTTTCAGCTGTGGTCCAATGCATAAGGTATTTCTGGCCACGCGTTATGGATCCAATACCTAGGCTCCATATGAGAGCCACTAATAGAAACATTATTTGAAACACAGTACGAAACACTGTACTAAAGCCGTTTACGAGAACCATTATGAGCCAGAATTTCTCCCAACTAATTAGCGCGCCAACGGCCAAAGATTATCAGCCCTGCGCTGTCGATACCTTAAGTACCCCAGTGGGCGAACTACAACTCAATGCTAATGCCTACGGATTGAGCCATTTAACGGTCGTGGGCTCGAGCCGAACGGAGATCCCGCTAAAGGTTGCAACTAATGACGAACTTGCGCGGGCCAAAAGCCATATTGAGCAGGCAAAGGCGCAGCTTCAAGATTATTTTCGCGGTGAGCTAACCGAGTTCCACTTAAGTTTAGCGCCTAAGGGCACCGAGTTTCAGCAGCAGGTGTGGCAGGCGCTGGTGCAGGTCGGTTATGGGCAGAGTTGCAGTTATGGCGATATCGCCCAGCGTATCGACAGGCCAAAAGCCGTTAGGGCGGTAGGTGCCGCTAATGGCGCCAATCCCATTGCGATTATTGTGCCCTGTCACCGTATCATTGGTAAAAATGGCCAATTAACCGGTTATGCCTATGGACTTACGATGAAACAACAGCTGTTAATGCTGGAATCGACAAGCAAGGGAGCGCATTTTACGTTAGAATAGCGGTCATATTTGTTATTGATGAGCCATGTAATTTTTTATGACCCAAGCTTCTTCCTCCGTTGCCAGCTTTGCCGAACTTGGCATTATTGCGCCCCTGTGTAATCGACTCACTGAGCTGACCTATGCGGCGCCTACGCCCATACAAGCGGCGACTATTCCGGCCGTGCTCAGTGGCCGGGACGTATTAGCGGGGGCGAATACGGGCTCTGGCAAAACGGCTGCCTTTGCCGTGCCGTTATTACAGCGCCTGTTTGAGGCGAAAACCGCGGAAAAATCGGCAGGCCAAGTGCGTTGTTTGGTACTCGTGCCAACCCGCGAATTGGCGCAGCAAGTTGCCGATAGCTTTTTATCCTATGCCTCTCACTTCAATGGCCAACTTAAGATAGTTGCCGCGTTTGGCGGCGTGTCTGTTAATTTGCAAATGCAAAGCTTACGCGCGGGAGCCGATGTGCTGGTGGCAACGCCAGGCCGTTTATTGGATTTATTAGCCAGCAATGCGCTTAAGTTAAATCGCGTCTCGGCCTTAGTGCTGGATGAAGCGGACCGCATGCTAAGCCTTGGGTTTACTGATGAATTAAATCAAGTGCTTGAGGCGCTTCCCGCCAAGAAACAAACCTTATTGTTTTCGGCGACATTCCCTGAAGAAGTGCGTGCACTCACGGCCAAATTACTCCATCAACCGCTTGAATATCATCTGCAAAGTGAGCAAGAAAGCACCATTGAACAGCGCGTTATCACAGTCAACCGTGAACAAAAAACGGCGCTGTTGGCACACTTGATTAAACAGCATCAGTGGTCGCAGGCGCTTATTTTTGTTAGCGCTAAAAACACCTGTAATCACCTCGCACAGAAGCTGTCTAAACGTGGGATCAGTGCCGAAGTCTTCCATGGTGATAAGGCGCAAGGCGCACGAACTCGGGTGCTCGATGGTTTTAAAAGTGGCGACATCAGTGTGTTGATTGCGACCGATATCGCAGCCCGCGGTATTGATATTGATAAACTCCCTGTGGTGATTAACTTCGATTTACCAAGAAGTCCGGCAGATTATATGCACCGTATTGGCCGTAGCGGCCGCGCAGGAGAGGCAGGTTTGGCGGTGACCTTGATTTCCCATGAGGAATATCATCACTTCGGCGTGATTGAAAAGAAAAACAAAATCAAACTTGTACGTGAACAAATCCCAGGATTTGAAGCGAATGCCGAAATGCCACTCGAAGTGTTAGCGCAGGAAAAACCGCAGGCGAAACCCGAAGGTACCGGCAAGAAAAAGCGTAAACAGTTACCCGCGGCGAACCTTGAATTTTGGGGTAAAAAGTCTTAATTCCTTGGGCGTGAGTTATGCTTAGTGCAACTCATGTCCCTTCGCATCTGGTTTGTGGGAGCAGTATGCAGCATCTATTTTGGTTAGTTGAAGGCAAGATAGCGGGTCGAAGTGGCCCCAACAAGGACCCTTGGGATTTAGCCGAGCTTAAGTCTTTGGGGATCCGTGCGGTGTTATCCGTGAATGGCGGAGAAGGATGTGAGCCGGGCAGTTTTAAGCACCACGGACTACGTTATGAATGCATTCCTTTTTCCCGCAATGTCCCGCCGCAGGAAGGGGATGTTGCTATATGTGTTGCCCAGTTACCGCGGGCGCTGGCTTTTATTCAGCAGTGTGAAGCCGATAACTTGCCTGTGCTAATCCATTGCCGCTCGGGTAAAGACCGTACAGGGCTTATTATGGCCTATTACTTGATGGTGAATGGCGCCGCGCCTTTGCATGCCGTTAGCCAAGTGCGCAGCATTCGCGACATTGCGTTTACTGCCGAAGGTTGGGATCAGTTTGCCTTCGATGTGCTCTATGCGTTACAGGATTAACCATCTGAATTCATAAAATAAGGAATACCATTTAGTGACGATATTCGGGATATCATCGCGCAATTGTGGCGCCGTTTTCGCCAACAAACTCGCTCAACATCTTGCTAAAGTGATAGGGCGTAATCGCAAAATTTATTCCGTCAAACAAATGGTATTTCGTCTCTCGCTTCCCTTTTGGGGGCTTTTGCTCCTGTTGATTAACGGTTGTAGCTCAATGGCAGAATTACCCGCAAAATCAATTGAAACAGCCTATCCCTTAGCCGAAAACTCCACCCTGTATCAGGCGGTAAAAACCGCCATGGCGCAGCATCCCGATCAAACTGGCGTGTTCCCCCTCGGTGATGGGGTCGATGCCTTCGTCGCCCGCTTGTTGCTGATTGAGTCTGCTGTCAGCAGTATCGATCTGCAATATTATATTTATCGTAATGATGAAACGGGCCGCTTGCTGACGTGGTTTTTATTGGATGCTGCGGATCGCGGGGTGCGAGTGCGTTTATTGCTGGACGATATGACAAGTGCAGACATGGACGAGCAGCTAATTGCCCTCGCTCGCCACCCTAACATCAGTATTCGACTGTTTAACCCGAGCACCGAGCGTAATTACCGCGGCCTTGCCATGTTGTTTGGTTTTAGTCGCTTAAACCATAGGATGCACAATAAGTCGTTCACCGTGGACAATGTAATGACCATTGTCGGTGGACGTAATATTGGTGATGAGTATTTTGCGGCGAATCGTGACCTCGAATTTGGCGATTTTGATCTATTAGCCATGGGCGATGCAGTGCCTAAGGTATCCGATGAATTTGACCTATATTGGAATGCCGACTCCACCCATTCGATTGAAGTGTTGAGCGATCATAACCCCACGCAGGCGGAGCTTGAAGCGCTAGCGCAGCAAATGAGCGAGCAGCGTGAACAGTCCAACTCCAGCGAATATGTGAAGCGTTTAGCCCAAAGCCAGTTATTGGCAAATCTGCAGAGCGATAGCATGACTTGGTTTTGGGGCAAAGCCCTAGTGTTGGTTGACCCGCCCGATAAGTTGCTGCAAGGCGATAAATCCACTTGGCTGCTCAGCCAGTTATTACCTTACCTGACGCAGGTGGAGTCCGAGTTACTCATCATTTCGCCTTATTTTGTGCCGACGCAATCTGGAACCGATCTGCTTACTCTCTTAGCGCAGTCGGGCAAACGGGTACGTGTGCTCACCAATAGTCTGGCGGCAACCGATGTGCTGGCGGTGCATGCAGGTTATAAGCAGTATCGTAAAGCCTTGTTGGCCGCGGGCGTTGAAATCTACGAAGTGAAAGCACAGGCGGGTGAGCGCTCACACAGTTGGCATGGTAGTTCAAAAAGTAGCCTGCATGCCAAATCGTTTGTATTTGATAATAATCAGATATTTGTGGGCTCATTTAACTTTGATCCCCGTTCTGCGGCGGTGAATACCGAGCTTGGATTGCTGATCACTCAACCGCAATTTAGTCAGCAAGTGGCTCACAAAATTGAGGAAAAACTGGCAAGCAACACCTATCGGCTCGCTTTAGAAGAGGGCGAGTTGGTGTGGTGGGATGATGCCAACAAGCAGCGCTACGACAGTGAGCCCGACGCGGGATTTTGGCGTATTTTTGTCGCCGATTTCCTCGGGTTACTGCCAATAGAGTCACAGTTATAAGCTAAGGTGACTAAATAGCGGTTTTAGCTGTCGCAACTCATTTTGCGAACCGCTATGATAAAAACAGAATCGTTAATGAGAATTTAGGTTTATGAAAAGCAAGGCAAGTCAATCGCAAGGGCTATTACTGTTTCGGTTATCGCAAACACAGGTCTTTGCTCTGGGCACGCTAAAAATCCGTGAGTTAGTGCCATACACTCCGCTGAGTAAAATTCCTCAATCTCACCCTACTATCATGGGGGCCGCAACGATTCGCGGCCATACCATTCCCGTGGTGGATATGGCGGCAGCGATTGGTTACCGCCCCATCAGCGATGAAGAGCGCCAACATTGCTATATCATCATTACCGATTGTCAGCGGATGATTATCGGCTTTTTGGTGCGGGCGATTGATAAGATTATCGAGTGTAATTGGCGTGATATTGAGGCGCCTTCGGCTAATTTAGGCCGCAATGCCTTTTTAACCGGAGTAACACGTTACGATAATCAGTTGGTGCAGTTACTCGACGTTGAGTTGTTGCTGTCGAAGGTGTTCCCCGATGCGCCCGAGGCTAATCGTGCCATTTTAACTGACGTGCAGCGCGAGAAGCTAAAACCCATGCGTATTTTGCTGGTGGATGATTCTAAGGTCGCGCGTAAACAACTCTCTGATGCGCTCGATAGCATTAACATTCCTTATTTTGTGACCCCGGACGGTAAAGATGCGCTCTCGATTATGGAGCAGGCCGCCGCCGAGCATCATCCTATTGATATTCTGGTGAGCGATATTGAAATGCCAGGGCTCGATGGCTATGAGCTGGCGTTTGAAGTCCGGGATAATCCACTCCTAGCCAATGCCTATATTATTTTGCATACCTCACTTTCGAGCGAGATTAGTGTCAGCCAAGCCCACCAAGTTGGCGCGAATGAGGCGCTCACTAAGTTTGATGCCCACGAGCTGGTGGAAGCCATGCTACGGGGCGCCGATTTAGCGGCAAAGCGGGCAAGCTCTGCGCCAAACAAGGCATCAAACTAAGCGTCAAACTGGGCGCTATGTTGGATTTTTGTAAGGGTTTTGCAGGGGCTGGGTAATTTAATCGGCTTATTTCCCTGCAAAGCTAGACAAGTTCCATCACATCCTATAAAAACCTTATTGGCCTCAATGTTGAAGGTGTGGGGTGGGGAAACTCAGCCGAAATATAATAACGACAGGTTAAGTCATGAAACAAGAATCATCTTTTTTAGCCAAGTTGGCTAATGGCAGTTTGGTGCTGCAAATTCTCGTGGGGATCATCGCTGGTGTGAGTTTAGCCAGTTATTCACATGAAGCCGCAAAGCAAGTCGCGTTTTTAGGTAGTCTCTTCGTAGGTGCATTAAAAGCCATCGCACCTATTCTGGTGTTTATCCTTGTGGCGTCTTCCATCGCCAATCAAAAGAAAAATACTCAAACCAATATGCGCCCGATTGTGGTGCTGTACTTATTTGGTACCTTCGCTGCTGCGTTAACCGCCGTGGTGTTAAGCATGCTGTTCCCAACCAATTTAGTGTTGGTTGCTGGCGTTGAGGGCACCAGTCCACCGCAGGGTATTGGTGAAGTATTAAATACCTTACTCTTCAAACTGGTTGATAACCCAGTTAATGCGTTAATGACGGGTAACTACATTGGCATTTTAGCTTGGGGTGTGGGTTTAGGTTTAGCCCTGCACCATGCGAATGATTCGACCAAACAAGTGTTTGCCGATGTGAGCCATGGTATTTCGCAAATGGTGCGTTTTATCATTCGCTTAGCACCTATCGGTATCTTCGGTCTGGTAGCGGCAACATTTGCCGAAACTGGTTTTGCCGCTATTGCCGGTTACGCTCAGCTGTTGGCCGTGTTACTCGGCGCGATGGCGATCATAGCTTTAATTGTTAACCCACTGATTGTTTACGTGAAAATTAAACGTAATCCTTATCCTTTAGTGATCCGTTGTTTGCGCGAAAGTGGCGTAACTGCATTTTTCACCCGTTCAAGTGCGGCGAACATTCCTGTGAACATGGCGCTGTGTGAAAAATTAAAGCTGCATGAAGACACCTATTCTGTCTCTATCCCGCTAGGCGCAACTATTAACATGGGCGGCGCGGCGATTACCATTACTGTGCTGACCTTAGCCGCGGCGCATACCTTAGGCATTCAGGTGGATTTATTAACGGCGTTACTGCTGAGTGTAGTGGCGGCGATTTCGGCCTGTGGTGCATCTGGTGTGGCTGGTGGTTCGTTACTGCTTATTCCGTTGGCCTGTAGCCTGTTTGGTATTTCCAATGATGTGGCCATGCAAGTGGTTGCCGTCGGCTTTATTATCGGGGTTATCCAAGATGCGGCCGAAACCGCACTGAATAGCTCTACGGACGTGATTTTTACCGCCGCAGCTTGTGAAGCCGCTGAAAACAAAGCTAAACTTGGATAAAGTGTGCTGTTGTTAGTGTAGAAAAAGTATCATAAGAGCAGTCACCTCGGTGGCTGCTTTTTTTATGGGAGTAGTTATGATCCTTTTCGATTTTAAGGACTTAGGTGCGGCTAAGTCTTGGTATGGTGTCAATGATACTGTGATGGGCGGCCTGTCACGCAGTAAGCTCACCATCTCTCCGTTAGGTTATGGGATGTTTAGCGGCCATGTGTCGCTGGCCAATGGTGGTGGGTTTGCCTCGGTGCGCTGCGAGTTTGCACCGCTTGATGTCGGGGAGTTTAGTGGGATTTACCTCGAACTCGACCGCGACAGGAGCAAGCATTACAAAGTGAATCTTAAGGATGCCGATACACCGCAGAGTACGGTTTATCAGGCGCCAATGCCCGATGCTAAGCATCAATCCTTTGGCGTTAATGGTGGCAGTATTATTCACTGGCAGCGTATCGAAATTCCTTTTACGGCGTTTCATCCCCAGTGCCGTGGTAAACCGATTGAGCGTGCTGCGATCGATTTAAGCCGTTTGACTAGCATAGGGCTGGTGATTGGCGCGCAGCAAAGTGGTGATTTTTCGTTGAGGATTAGATCGATAGGTTGCTATTAAAGGAATAAACCTGAGTTTATCCCTTTACGTTAACCGCCCGCTTTCGAGCGATTTAGGCGCCGACAATCCCTAAGGGCGTGGCATGTTCCCACGCGCCGCGGGTAAAGTCGGGGAAGTTGACCGAGTTGCTGCGGTTATTCAGCGATTGCTCACTTAATATATTTACGACAGACCAAGCGGCGCCATCGTAGACATCCTGATCGAGCGCCTCGCCGTTACGTAGGCAATAGACCATACGCCAGAGCATCACAAAATCCATCCCGCCGTGACCGCCGTTGATTTCGGCTTCTTTACCGATTCGTTGCCACAGTGGGTGATCGTATTTGTCATACCACTTTTGCATGTCCATATCCCACTCGTGGTAACTCTTACCAAAACCGCCGTGCTCAACGGCAATCCGATTTGGGAACCCGGCAAAAACGCCATTGGTGCCTTGGATAAGGTTATGGCGGCTGTATGGCCGAGGGGTGGTGGTATCGTGCTGAACCATTATGGTTCGGCCCTTAACGGTTTTAATCAGGCTAGTGCTCATATCGCCATTGATATACTTGAGCTGATTACGCTCATGATCGGCGGGGAACTCACGTTTGGCATACAGCGCGCGCCCGAGCGCGGGTGAACTCATGGAGGTGAGATAATCGAAACGGTCACCGCGGTTGATGTTCATATATTGAGAAATCGGCCCTAAGCCGTGAGTAGGATATAAGTTACCGTTGCGTTTGGTGTGCCAGTAGGTACGCCACGAACCGGTTTTATGGTCGATTTCCTTCATTTGCCAGCGCAGCTCATGGATATAAGCGGCCTCACCGTGGAGCAGTTCACCAAACACACCTTGGCGTACCATGTTGAGCACCATCAATTCTTCTCGGCCGTAATTGACGTTCTCCATCATCATGCAGTTTTTCTGAGTGCGTTCGGCGGTGTCGACAAGTTGCCAGCATTCTTCCACTGTCAGTGCTAATGGCACTTCCACAAAGGCGTGTTTACCACTTTCCATGGTATCTATGGCCATGGGAGCGTGCCATTCCCACGGGGTCGAAATAATCACAATATCGATATCATCGCGGTTTAACAGTTCGCGATAGCTGAGATCATTCCCTGTATAGACCGCAGGTTTGGGCCGGTTTTGGTTAACGATATGCTCAACGGCTCTATCGATAACGGTTTGGTGGGTATCACATATGGCTTTAAGTTCTACGCCTTCTAAGTGACAGAATTGTTCGACATGGCTAAAACCCCGCTCTCCCACACCGATAAAACCGACTCTAACCAGCTCCATTTTCGGGGCGATAAGTCCGATAACGGATTTTCCAACGCGGGGTTTAGGGGCAACGCTGCTGGCGTTGGCACTGAGGGCAATATTGGCCGTAACTAGGCCTGCGGTAACGGCGCCCGCGGCTTTGAGAAAATGGCGGCGATGAATATTGTGCATAAGCTTCCTGCATTATTTTTGATTATTTGTAGGGCGATATATATCCCGTTTGTTATATCAGAATCCTAAGCTGAGTGAATAATAAAAGATGTAACAAGCTCATTCGTGGGGATGAATGCGCAAGATGTGAAATAAGGTATTTATCTTTACTTTAGCGATAGGTAAATAGTGATAAAGATCGCGTTTTTATTTTCTAATTAAGCTACACTGCCGATTAATTAATCAGGCTAAATTATCTTTTAGTTTTTAAACGTTTAGCAAATTTAATTTAACCAAAAAATTACATTTTATGGTGGATTTGGGGTAATTTGCGACTCGGGGGAGTAAAGCGGTAAATGGGTTCTATGCTTAATGTACTACCACAACTGACGTTCACTTTAGGTGAGTGGGTATTGCATAAGGATATCAGGATGTCTGGGATTGAAAAACGCCGTCGCCTTCATTGGCGGGAGTCAGATATGCAAAATCGAGAAATTATTGGTCGTTGGTTAGATGAGCGTCCACTGCTTGGTGACAAAATTACCCTCTATAAAGAAGCGGACAAATATTATTTAGAAACTTGGTTTAGCGATGGCTGCCATAGTTTGGATGAAGTGAATCTGTCCAATACGCCGCAGGGCCAAAAAGTGGAAGATGTCGGCGGCAACTTCTTCGGTGAATATTTTATGGTGACGCCTGCTATGCAACTCCAGTTTTGCAATGAGCAGGGCAGTTATTTCCAAGTCGATAAGTTGATGGCGGATATTGATTTCAATCAGCGCGTGGCTTAATGAGTCGCAGTGAAATACGCTAACCAATAAATCGGCAAATACTAAGCCGATTGGCTAAATACGAGGTCGCTTAAGGCGACCTCGTGTCTTTTTAAGGCCTATCCATTAATTAGGGTTATTGCTTAAGGTTATGCGCTAAACCGAGAACGGATGCTTACTGTAAAAATGCATGGCTTTACCCGAGTAAGGATGGGTAAAACGTAAACTTTGGGCGTGAAGGCAGAGTCTCGGTCTGGCTTTTATCACTTCATCATCGCCATAAAATTCATCCCCAAGAATGGGATGCCCCAAGGCAAGCATATGCACCCTCAGTTGGTGGGTTCGGCCCGTTTGTGGCGTTAATTCGACTAAGGTGCTGTTTTCGCGTCTTTCTAGCACTCGGTAATGGGTCTGAGCACTCTTTGCGCCAGCCGTCCCCGGCATTTGAGTCTTTTGATAGGGCGGGTGCTCGGGATCGGGCGCGATGGCTAAATCGATTATCCCAGCATCCTTTGCAATCAAACCCATGACCTCGGCTACATACACTTTCTCGTTTTGCCTATCTTGGAACTGGGTTTTTAACTGGGACTCAGCCTTTTTGTTGCGAGCAAACACCATAATGCCTGAGGTGGCGCAATCGAGTCGATGCACGAGAATGGTGTCAGGATACAAGCGTTGTAGTCGGGTGAGGGCACAATCGAAGGTATGTGCGGCTCGGCCGGGATTAGACAACAATCCAGAAGGTTTATTAATAATGATCAAATCCCTATCTTGATAGCGAAGATCTATCCAAGGGACTGAAGGGGGCTGGTAATCAAATATCTGCATCGTATCCTCATCATTTGCGCGGTCATACTAGCAAAATATCAGTCACTAAGCAGTATATTCTCGAGCTGGCATTGGCTGAGGCTGTTAAAACTGAACTAGAACTGAGCCAACCACAATCTGAACTTCATGCCCCAAGTCGAGGTGACTCCCGAGGTGACATAACGGATCTCCCCTTGGGTATCGATAATATAAATAGCCGGAAATGCCATCGCGCCCCACTGAGTACTTCGCTCACCATTGTCATCGTTTAGCACCGGAAAGTGATATTGATGCTCGTCCATATAGTGCTGGATCTCGCGATCACTGCCAGAAGCCACGGCCACTGAAATCACCTTATGGTCTTGGCTGATACTCTCAACCATAGGGGAGGTGACGCGGCACACCGGGCACCAAGTGCCCCAAAAATACACCAATGTTGGCTCACTCTTCGCGGAATTAAGAGCAAGCTGGCTGCCATCAATGGCAATACCGTTTAATACTGGCGCTTGACCGGTGATCATATCCCGCTGCAAATAGAGGCTGACGCCGTAGAGCACCAGCGCCATGATGCTAAGATCCCTAAGCTGTTTAAGCCAAAAGCGCGGGCTTTGCAGTTTTTGGCGCCAACTGAGTGGTTGAGCTGGCTTAGGGCTTGAGTTTGCTGACGTCACTGTGACGGAAACCTCACTGAATAGGCGTTATCGCAAAGGCGTTAGAGTAAACGCTTAGGCTTAAACAAGGCTTGATACCAGAATACAGGCGTTCGACTTAGAGCTTAGTCGGCTGAGCCACTGGGTAAATAGTCACTCGGGGTTTTACGACTCCAAATACGGGTGTAGGCCATCAACTGAGGGTAGAAGGTGCGAAAGGCGGTTTCTGTATCTATCTGCATTTTCGCTAACAGCTTATCTGCGCCGTTAAATAAGTCACTGTGCGGATGACCTTTGGCCCGTTGTGCTAATGCCTGTTGAATGCCTTTAGGCGTGGCGTATGTGTTTAACCAATCTTGACTGCGCATATCGGCGATGATGTCCAGACAGGACTGTGGGTGATACTCATCGTTTTGCGCGGCAAATTCTGCCAGTTCGCGATAGGCTTTTTGGCTAAACTCGGGTAGTGGTAGGTGATGATATTCTTCCCAGTAGTAAGCTAAATAATGATCGAAACTTACGAACATCAAATCTGCTGCTATGCTTGTTAACTGGGCAGGGAACAGGGCCATCAGCTCTTGGGTCAGTTCATGGGTGGCGCAGAGCTGATTGATTTCTTGGTTTAACCACAGTCCTTGGCGAAGTGCTTGCGGCGCAGAATCGATTGGCGCGGTGATAAAATTGCCTGCCAGATTGGCGCCTAGATGGGTTTTACTGATCTCGGCCAGATGTAAGTGTGTAAGAATGTTCATTTTTTGTGCTTGGTTAATCGCGTTAGTTCACGGTATCATGGGCGGGCGCGCTGAGGAAAGCGCAAATAGGCAAAAATCGTGTGCTTTTCTAAGGGAGTGCTTACGTTAGCGTTTCAATTGGAGGGTAAATGCTGACGCGGGACTGAAAATGCACCAATCAATTAACCTGTTAAGGATCATGGATGATGTGGAACTGGTTTACCAAAATGCTCGGTAAAGACGCGCGCCCTAAGCGTAAAAAAGTGCTTGTCGATATACCCTATGAGCAACATAGCTTTCGTATGGATCATTTTTCGCGGACTCGGCCTAAATATGATGTCGATGATGCGTTAGCCTCAAATGTGCTAAATGAGTCAGACGCAGATATGGATATCGCGAACAAGTAATCTTGATCTTATTGGCCTCTAACCATAGACTAGCCGCCGTTCTAAGCTATCTAGAGGCCTTTGCATGCGCGTAACAGACTTTTCCTTCGATCTTCCCGACGAACTCATCGCTCGTTATCCCATGGCGCAACGCAATGCGTCACGTCTGTTAACCTTAGATGGCAATACTGGCACGCTCGCCGACAAACAGTTCACCGATCTGCTGGGGATGATTAATCCCGGCGATTTAATGGTATTTAACAATACTCGGGTGATCCCAGCGCGTTTATTTGGCCAAAAGGCCAGCGGCGGCAAACTCGAGATTTTAGTTGAGCGTATGCTTGACGATAAGCGCATCCTCGCCCATGTGCGTAGCTCTAAATCCCCGAAGGTGGACAGCATTATCCACCTCGATGGCGGTTATGAGATGAAAATGGCTGCGCGCCACGACGCCTTATTTGAACTCGAACTCTTATCCGACTTGACGATTTTAGAAGTGCTCGAAGCAGTAGGGCATATGCCACTGCCTCCTTATATCGACCGTCCCGATGAGGATGCCGATAAAGAGCGCTATCAAACCGTGTATAACCAAAACCCCGGAGCGGTTGCCGCGCCAACGGCGGGATTACACTTTGACGATGCAATGCTCGATGCTTTAAAGGCCAAGGGCGTGAATATCGCGTTTGTGACCTTGCACGTCGGCGCAGGGACTTTCCAGCCCGTGCGCGTTGATAACGTGCTCGAGCACAAAATGCATTCAGAGTGGGCCAATGTGCCGCAGGATGTGGTGGATTTAATTGCCCAAACTAAAGCGGCAGGCAAGCGTGTGGTCGCTGTGGGCACGACGTCCGTGCGCTCACTGGAGAGCGCGGCCCGTGCAAGTGAAGGCGAACTGAAAGCCTTTAGCGGCGATACCGATATCTTTATCTATCCTGGGTATCAGTTCCAAATCGTCGATGCCATGATCACTAACTTCCACCTGCCGGAATCGACGCTCATCATGTTGGTCAGTGCCTTTGCCGGTTTTGATCATGTTATGGCGGCGTATCAACATGCAATCACGCAAAAATATCGCTTCTTTAGCTATGGCGATGCCATGTTTGTGACGAAAAAAGCTCACTAGACCAAGATTTTGTTTTAAAATAGCCGCCCACATTGAGTTTGGGCGGTAATTTTTTTCAGCCGAAGGTTGAACCTTTTGGATCTGCCCCTATCTCTATTGTTAATCAAAATGGCGCGTGCCATTACAAATGTAGTCAGACTGTTTATCTGGCGAGGTGAATTATGAAATTTGAACTCGACACTACCGACGGCCGTGCGCGCCGTGGCCGCTTGATTTTTGAACGCGGCACGGTGGAAACCCCAGCCTTTATGCCTGTTGGTACTTACGGCACGGTAAAAGGCATGACGCCTGAAGAAGTGCGTGCTACTGGTGCGGACATTCTGCTCGGTAACACTTTCCACCTGTGGTTACGTCCCGGCGAAGAAATCATGCGTAAGCATGGTGACTTGCACGATTTTATGAACTGGCAGCGTCCTATTCTGACCGATTCGGGCGGTTTCCAAGTGTTCAGTTTGGGTGACATTCGTAAAATTACCGAAGAAGGTGTGCATTTCCGTTCGCCAATCAACGGCGAGAAAATCTTCTTAGATCCTGAAAAATCAATGCAAATTCAACATGCATTGGGCAGTGATGTGGTGATGATTTTTGACGAATGTACTCCGTATCCGGCGACAGAAGATGAAGCGCGCAAGTCAATGCAGATGTCACTGCGTTGGGCTAAGCGTTCACGCGACGAGTTCGACCGTCTGGAAAACCCCAATTCATTATTCGGGATCATCCAAGGCAGTGTTTATGAAGATTTACGCGACGAGAGCTTAAAAGGCTTAGTCGAAATTGGTTTCGACGGTTATGCCGTCGGTGGTTTGGCCGTAGGTGAGCCTAAGGAAGACATGCACCGCATTCTTGAGCATGTCTGTCCACAAATTCCTGCGGACAAACCTCGCTATCTGATGGGGGTCGGTAAGCCAGAGGATTTAGTTGAAGGTGTGCGTCGTGGTATCGACATGTTTGACTGTGTGATGCCAACCCGTAACGCCCGTAACGGTCATCTGTTTACCAGTGAAGGTGTGATTAAGATCCGCAATGCGCGTCATCGTGATGACACTTCACCGCTCGATCCTAAGTGTGATTGTTATACCTGTAAAAACTATTCACGGGCATACCTTTACCATTTAGATCGTTGTAATGAGATTCTGGGTGCGCGTTTAAACACCATTCACAACTTGAGATACTATCAAATGTTAATGGAAGGTTTGCGCGGGGCGATTGAGACGGGTACATTAGACGCCTTTGTAAAGGACTTCTATACCAGTCAAGGTCGTGAAGTACCAGAGTTAGTCGATTGATTTTTTGCTAATAAGAAGAGAAAACTATGTTCATTTCAAATGCATATGCAAATGCTGCAGGCGCTCCACAGGGTGGCGGCACCATGGAATTGATTTTCATGCTGGTGATTTTCGGTCTGATTTTCTATTTCATGATTTTCCGTCCGCAATCTAAGCGTGTTAAAGAGCACAAGAACCTGATGTCATCTTTAACCAAGGGCGACGAAGTCCTGACCAGCGGCGGTATCTTAGGTAAGATTGCAAAGATCAGCGATGAAAATGACTACGTGTTACTGAGCTTGAACGACACGACTCAAATTACAATTAAAAAAGATTACATTGCAGCTGTATTGCCTAAGGGCTCTATCCAGTCGTTGTAAGCCAAGAGGGCTCAGGCGTGTTAAATAAATACCCAATGTGGAAAAACATTATGGTGGTGCTCGTCATCGCCATAGGTTGTTTCTATGCCGTACCTAACCTGTTCGGTGAAGATCATGCGGTGCAAGTAGTGGCGACTCGAGGTGCTGAAGTCACGGCATCTACCCAAGCCAGAGTGAACGAGCTGTTAGCCAGTAAGGGCATTGCGGTAAAACGCTCTGAGCTTGAAAAAGGTCAATTGTTGGTTCGCGTACAAAACGCGGATCAACAGTTGCTGGCCAAGGAAACCATCGCCGAAGATTTAGGTGACAAGTTTACCGTGGCACTTAACCTTGCCCCTGCCACACCGCAGTGGCTCGAGTCTATGGGCGGTAGCCCAATGAAACTCGGTCTGGACCTTCGTGGTGGTGTGCACTTCTTAATGGAAGTGGACATGGGCGAAGCCATCCGCAAGATGGAAGAGGCCAAAGTGGCCGATTTCCGTTCTCAATTACGTGAAGAAAAAATCCGTTACGCAGGCATTCGCAACAATGCGCAAGGTATCGAGATTAAATTCCGTGATGCCGAAAGTTTAGTCAGTGCAGAACGTTTCTTAAAATCTCGAAGCAACGATATGATGTTCAGCGATGTGAGCAAGGGTGAAGACTTTGCCCTGCAAGCCGTCATGAGCGAAACCTATCTTAAGCAGATTAAAGAAGAAGCGCTACAGCAAAACATTACCACTATCCGTAATCGTGTGAACGAGTTAGGGGTAGCTGAGCCTGTGGTTCAACGCCAAGGTGCTGAGCGTATTATCGTTGAGCTGCCAGGTGTACAAGACACTGCCCGCGCTAAGGAAATCTTAGGTGCAACCGCATCGATTGAATTCCACATGGTGGACGATAAGGCCGACCCCAATGCGGCGCAATCTGGCCGTGTACCTGCGGGTTCTGAGGTGTATCAACGCCGTGAAGGCGGTCAAGTGGTATTGAAGAAGGAAGTGATGCTAACGGGTGATCATATCACTGGCGCACAACCTAGCTTCGACCAATACAGCCGTCCACAGGTGAGCATCAACCTCGATGCTAAAGGCGGTACCATTTTCTCTAACGTGACTAAGGACAATATCGGTAAACCGATGGCGACCTTGTTCATCGAATATAAAGACAGCGGTGAGCGTAACGCCGATGGCAGCGTTAAGATGCAGAAAATCCAAGAAGTGATTTCTGTGGCGACCATTCAAGCGCGTTTAGGCCGTAACTTTGTGATCACCGGCTTAAGCCATGGTGAAGCACAAAACCTCGCACTGCTGCTGCGTGCCGGTGCCCTGATTGCGCCCGTATCGATTGTGGAAGAACGTACTATCGGTCCAAGCCTAGGTGCAGAAAACATCGAAAGCGGTGTGCAAGCCATGATTTGGGGTATGGCAGTCGTACTTATCTTTATGCTGGTTTACTACCGTAGTTTCGGCTTGATCGCTAACTTAGCCTTAACGGCCAACTTAGTGATGGTGGTTGGGGTGATGTCTATGATCCCTGGCGCCGTATTAACCCTGCCTGGTATTGCGGGTATGGTGTTAACAGTGGGTATGGCGGTTGACGGTAACGTACTGATTTACGAGCGTATCCGTGAAGAGTTACGTGCAGGTCGCAGCGTACAGCAGGCGATTCACGAAGGTTACGGTAACGCATTCTCTACCATCGCCGACGCTAACATCACGACCTTCTTGACAGCTTTGATCTTGTTCGCCGTGGGTACTGGCGCGATCAAAGGCTTCGCGGTGACCCTGATGATCGGTATTGCGACATCGATGTTTACCGCTATCGTGGGTACTCGCGCAATCGTGAACGCGATTTGGGGCGGTAAGCGCGTGAAGACGCTGTCTATCTAAGGGGAAGCGATAATGTTAGAAATTTTATCTTTAAAACGTACGGTTAACTTCCTCCGTCATGCGCTGCCTATCAGTATCATGTCTGCCATTTTGGTATTTGGTTCGCTGGTGTCCTTGGCGACCAAAGGCATTAACTGGGGTTTAGACTTTACTGGCGGTACTGTGGTTGAGATGGAGTTTACTCAACCCGTTGATTTGAACGTGTTACGTACTAAGCTGTCTGCACCTGAATTAGACGGTGCAGTGGTGCAAAACTTCGGTTCGAGCCGTGACGTATTAGTGCGTCTATCGGTGAAAGAAGGCGTGAGCAGCGATGTACAGGTCAAATCTGTCATGGCTGCGGCTCAACAAGTGGATGCGGGTGTTCAACAGAAACGTGTTGAATTCGTTGGTCCCCAAGTGGGTAAAGAACTGGCCGAACAGGGCGGTTTAGCGGTATTGGTCGCGCTTATCTGTATCATGATCTACGTGTCTTTCCGTTTCGAATGGCGTTTAGCCTTCGGTTCGGTAGCAGCACTTGCCCACGACGTGATTGTGACCTTAGGTGTGTTCTCTGTGTTCCAACTGGAATTCGACCTGACCGTATTAGCCGGCGTGTTAACCGTTGTGGGTTACTCACTCAACGATACCATCGTTGTGTTTGACCGTATCCGTGAAAACTTCCTCAAGATGCGTAAGAGCGAGCCAGAAGAAGTGGTCAACGTCTCTATCACGCAAACCATGAGCCGTACCATTATCACTACGGGTACGACGCTGGTGACCGTTGTGGCGCTGTTCCTGAAGGGCGGCACTATGATCCACGGTTTTGCGACAGCACTCTTGTTGGGTATTTTCGTCGGTACTTACTCTTCTATCTACGTAGCAAGTTACCTTGCGATCAAACTGGGTATTTGCCGTGAGCATATGATGCCAGTTGAAGTCGAGAAAGAAGGCGCTGACCAGCCTTCGATGATGCCTTAATCGGGTATTGAGACTCGAGGTCGTGTATCACGACTGTTGAAAAAACAGCCACCATAAAGGTGGCTTTTTTTTCGGTCGATTTGGACCTTTCCGATAATCTGCTAGCAAACTCACAACTTTATAGTGACTAATGCTGTAAAACCTAAATGTTAATTTTATTAACAACTGCTGCAAAAAACAGCGCTCGACAGGCTCGGTTATTTCACAGTAGGATGTCGGCTGCCCATATCTAGAGAGTATTGTTGTAGGATGTCGCATGGAAGAACGTAAGACGTTAGTTGCTGGTGGAAATTTATTGCAGGCCCACACATGGAAGGGATTATTAGAAGCCTGTGGTATTCATGTGGAGTTGCGTGGCGAGGCCTTATTAGGCGGCGTGGGTGAGCTGCCCGCTGGGCTGCATAACATTGAGCTTTGGGTGCGCGAGTCGCAATTGGCAAAAGCACAGGCCCAGTTAAGTGCCTTGGACGTGGTGAGTCCCCAGTGGCAATGTGTGCAATGCCATGAGATGAACGAGGGCAACTTTGAATTATGTTGGCATTGCAGCGCCGAGCGCAGCGAAAGCCATAACTAATCGCCGCTAAACTTCTCCATACACTTGGCCTCAAACTGCTAGCACTGCCAAGCGTTGAATTCACAGCGCTGGCAATGCGGCTTGCTATCAGCATCAAGCGCCTATTAAGGTTACCCGAACAAGGCTAAGAGGCGGGGGATTCCACTTCACGCACGCTCTGGCTCATAAAGCCCGCGATTGTCACATGTCGTTAACCGCAAGGATTGCGTCTCCCCGCGTAGCGAATTACACTTCAATTCATATTAGCTAAGTCATTCAATCCCTTATCTAAGGAGGAACTGATGCATCCATCCAGTGCTTTTTCAGCCCTTGTCGAATCGATTCGTCCCCATGTTGTTGAAGTGAGTATTGAAGCCTATCAAGCCGATGACGCTTGGGTGTTGATAGATGTCCGCGAAGATAATGAATGGCTACAGGATCACCTGCCGCAGGCGAAGCACATGAGCCGCGGCATTATTGAGCGCGACATTGAACAGCGCTTTCCCGATAAACATACGCCTCTGTTGCTTTACTGCGCGGGCGGTGCACGCTCAGTGCTGGCGGCCAGCAGTTTGCAGCTAATGGGCTACCAAAAGGTCGCCTCCTTGATTGGTGGTTACAAGGGCTGGATCCAACGCCAGTTACCCGTGGTGCAAGAGTAATTTAGGCTGGTTTTACTTTTTATAGGCGAGTGGCATGCAATATTTCCCGCTGTTTATTGATACTGTGAATTTAAATGTCCTGTTAGTGGGGGCGGGGGATGTTGCCAGTCGTAAGCTGGCCTTGCTGACGCGTACCGAAGCCAATATCCATGTGATTGCCCCCGAGGTGAATCCCGAGGTAAAGGCCTATGCCGATACAGGCAGGATTTTATTGTCTGAGCGGCCCGTGGTGCAGGCCGATATTCAAAATTATGATCTTATCTATTTAGCGACCGCGAACGATAAGCTCAATGCTGAATTAGCCACCTTAGCTACCGAGCGGGGAATTTGGGTCAATGCCGTGGATAATCCCGCCTATTGCCGCTTTATTACCCCATCGATTGTCGATAGGGGGCGTCTTGTGGTGGCGATCAGCACGGCGGGTGCAGCGCCTGTGTTTGCGCGCACCATTCGAGCTCGTTTAGAGACCAGCCTGCCGCAATCCCTTAAGCCCTTGTTCGACTTTGTGGCCGACAAGCGTCTCGAAGTGCAGCAAAGACTCACCAAAACCGCGACGCGCCGATTATTCTGGGAGCGCTTTTTCGACACCAATGGCGATAGGTTTGATGCGCGCACCCCCGAGCACTATCAGAATGCCTTTAACCATATCGTTAGCCGCGGGGAAATCCTGTTATTGGACGATGCCACGCCCGTCGAGTTATTGCCGCTGGCGGCCATGCCGTTATTACAGCGCCTCGATTGGATTTACAGCGAAGCAGGCTTAGCCGAGGACTTGGCCGAGCTGGTGCGCCGCGATGCTAATCGTGCAGCGCTTCCCGCACTGAGTGATATCAGCCGTGAATATGAGCAAGGCTCGCGCATGTTGTTGGTTGCCGATACCCAGAAGATTGCGCAACTTAAGGCACATTTTCCGGTGGCGAAACATTTACGTCCTGGCGCGATTTAGCCTTATTTATCGCAGTTTGTTTGAGCTGACGGCGAGTCTTAGGTAGACTCGCCGTTATTTTTTATCGTTAAGTTTAGGATGTACTATGGCTCTCAAAGCGACCGTGTTTAAGGTCAATCTTCAGATCGCCGATATGGATCGAGGTTATTATCAAGATCATCAGCTGACGTTAGCGCAGCATCCCTCCGAGACCGATGGCCGCATGATGGTGCGTTTGTTGGCCTTTATCCTGAACGCTTCCGAGACCTTAAGTTTTACTAAGGGATTGTGCGTCGACGATGAGCCTGAGCTGTGGGACAAGAGTCTCTCCGGTGAAGTGGACCTGTGGATTGAGTTTGGCCAAGCCGATGAGAAGTGGCTGCGTAAGGCGAGCGGTCGCGCGAAAGCGGTGCAGCTGTTTACTTACGGCGGACGTAGTGTCCCTATTTGGTGGAAGCAGAATCAAGCGGCCTTAGAGCGTTATAAAAACCTTAAAGTGTGGAATATTGCTGAAGAGTCGGTGACGGCGATGGAGACCTTAGTGAGCCGTACTATGTCGCTGCAGGCGTCTATCAGTGAAGGACAAGTCTGGTTATCGAATAATGAACACAGCGTGCTTATCGAGCCCGAGATGCTTAAAGATGACCAATAAAAAAGAGCCTGCAATTGCAGGCTCTTTGTTTAGACGAAGATTATTGGAATTTGAGTTCCCAGCTATCGATATAGCCTACGTCGCCACGGCCGCTATCAACCGCTTTGAGTTTCCACACACCGCTTGACTCAACGCCAGTCATATCAACTGTGTAGCTCTTGTTGATATTGTCTGCGCCTGCGCCAGTGTTGTTATGCAGTGTTGCTGTTTGGCCTGTAGGGCTGATGAGCTGCACTTTTAAGTCACCAATGTAAGGGTGAACAATATTCACCACGGCTGTCACAGTGCCTGAGTTACCCGTGCGAGTCACTGTGATTGGGCTCGTGATACCAGTGGTTTTGTTATCAGGAATATTGTAGTTATCGGTGTTGGTGTAGCTTGCTGGCGTGGTAGGAGTACCACCGCCGCTTTGGGCTGTGTAACTTGCGGTTAACGATACACCGCTAAAGGCTGAATAGCCTTTTACCATCGCGTAGTAAGTACCAGATTGAACGTTGCTGATTGGGCAAGATTCACTGTTACCACCTTTGTATGGACGGCAATCGTAGTTTGAGGTCGTTGGTGCTGCACCGTACTGTACGTACAGATCCGCATCACCCGTGCCACCGTTCATCACAAAACCTAAGTTAGTTGCACCCTGTGGCACTTCAAAAGAGAAATGCAGTTCTTCACTGGCGGCGCCACTTAGACCGGTTTTTGGCACACCGTTCACTAACACGCTGTCAGTTGGTGTAGGGTCAACCGGATCCGTAGGACCATTACAGGAAGCATCTAAGAAGGTTTTCGCTGCAACGGCATTGACCAGGCCATAGCCATAGTAATCATCACGGCCTGCAGTGCCTAAGTCTTCTGCGGTTTGTTTGAGCGCGTTACGCACCTGAGCGGCGCTACATTCTGGATGGTAGCTCCACACTAAGGTCGCCACACCAGAAACGTGTGGGGTCGCCATCGATGTACCGTTGTAATACTCGTAGTCTTTATTGCCTTGGTTGCTTACGGTAACGGTTGCGCCTAATTGGTTGCGTAGAGCTAAACCAGTTGCACGGTCAACAGACACTGACACCATGTTGATTTCGCTGTTAGCATCGACCAAGAAGGGGTTTTGTAGCCCAGGTAAGGCGCTGTTACTGTACACGATAACTGCGCTCGCGCCGGCATTCTTACAGGCTTTTACCGCGTTGATTTCTGGGTACGAAGTGCCTTGGTTACCCACACGCTCAACTAAACACACCTTGTTGGTCATATTGCCGCAGTTGAAGGTCGAGCCGCTAACCGTACATTCGGCTAAGGTTGCGGTTGCCGTGCCATTGTATGGATTGGGCGCGTAGTTGGTGCCCGATGGCGTAAAGCGATTGTGCGGCACAACGCCTGAGTTGAAGTAAGACTGACCACCGATAGTAATATCGGCTAAGCGACCTTCACCGCGAGTCACGGTAGAGAGAATTGCTTCACCAGGGCCTGAGATCTCGACTTGGTTGGTGTACTGAGAGAAAGCAGAGTGGTCTTTATGATTATCGACCGATGCCACAGACATCACCGCATCGTACGAAGCGGGGTAGCTGTGGGTATTGTTGCCATCGTTACCGGCCGCGGCAATCAACAGCACGCCGTTATTGTAGTGAGCCGCTAACGCGTTACGCTCAGTGGTGCTGGAACCCGCGCCACCTAAGCTCATGGTGACCACGTTTGCGCCATTCGCCACACAGGTATCTACGGCTGATACGAGGGATGAGGAGTAACCCCAACCAGACTCGTTAAAGACTTTAATCACATGGATGTTGGCATTTTGATTTGGCATCACGCCAATCACGCCGTCGTTGTTAGCGATCGCCGCGATAGTACCAGCCACGTGGGTACCATGGGCGTTGTTATTGCCGGGCTCGTACCAGTTACCTGTGCCAGAGTTGTTGGTACCCGTGACATTGTTACCGCTTAAGTCGCTGTGACCACGGTCATAACCTGAATCGATAATACAGATGGTGCGGTTGCCTGCTTGGCTGTCGCTCAATTGGGTTGCACCCACAAAGGTTTGTCCCCAAGGCGTTGTTTCGCTTAGCAGGTGGCGTGGCATGTCCTCTTCCACATATTCCACATCGGCGCGGGCTCTTAATGCCTTAATGCCATTGTTGTCCAGCTTAACTGAGTAGCTGTTACTGCGGCCGATACGCTTCATTTCTTTGGCTTGCGCCTTGTTCAGCACACTGTGCTGGGCGCTAATTTCAGCTACTTGAGGCTGATAGTTCATGGTGGTGGCGAGCTGATCGCTGCTTTGCAGGCTGCTTTCAGACATCAGGGCTGGCGCATCGGCATTTTTAAATTTAACGATATAGCGCTTTGGCAGAGGAGAGGTCTGTGCTTGCATCGCTGCGGCGAAACCCGGTGCATCGGGGGCAGCATTAACACCTGCTGAGATCGCAATAGCTAAGCTAGATAAACTCAGGGCTATCTTAGTGGTTCGATTGATTGTCATGTTTTTCTTCCATGTTCAATTTAGTGTTAATCATTATTATTTTGTGATTTTAAAGAATAACTACGACTCAGATGCTACTCGGTTAGTGAATTTATCTTTGGTGTAAGTGTTTGTAAATTAAATGTTAATGGTATGGCGGTTGGTAAAGTATCTTGAAGTAATAAGCGGATTTATTGAATAAAAAATCACATGTTACAAGTTGTAACGAATATTTAGCACGATTTTTGTTTATTTATGTGGAAAAGGTGAATAAGCAAAAGCGAATTTTATCGGCCTTAACAGCGGGTGATGGATTATTGTTAATGTCTAATTTGTTGAAATTAATATTTATAATTTTTTGGAATTAAAAGTAACAAAATTCAGAGTGTTTTTCTTTGCTTGATGTTGAGTTTATTTCAAGTGATTGATTATGCGATTTTATTGCATTTATGCGTCGATGCTTTGGCATTTGCCAATTTATTGGCTTTTGTGCATCGTCAGGGCAGGATAATCGACTGGTCGTTCTTGGTGAGCTGAATGAACATCGGCCGAAATATAAAAAGCGCCATCAGGCGCTTTTTATCGATCTCAACAGCGAGTTATTCTGTTTTAGGCTGAGCGTCGGCTAAGGTCTGATAACCGCCACCGTTATAGGTTTGAGTGTAACCCGCCGCGACTAGGGCTTCGGTTGCGATACTGCTGCGTCGACCGCTACGACAATACAACACCACGGGCGCATCTTTGGCGATACCGCGCTTAGCAAACTCGGCGGCGACTTGCTCAAAGGGAATATTAACCGCATTGGCTAAATGGCCCGCGGCAAATTCCTCTGGGGTGCGCACATCGAGCACCATAGCGCCAGCAGCGATTTTCTGCCACGCAACTTGGGGCTCTTGATCGGCGGCACTTGCCGCGTTCGGGACTAAGGCGAGTGATGACAGACTCAAGAGAGCCACCCCCAGTAAGGTTTTACTGCGACACAGTAACTTGTTGAACACTGACTTTCTCCTTTGCAAATGTGCATTAACCTTGTTTCGCGATTTCGGCTTCGGATTTGACGCCCAATTTGCGTAATACCATGGCCGCAGGGCAAAAACCCGTGAAAGCGCTTTGGAATAGGTTAGCGCCAACGAAGGCCGTTAACCACATAAAGTTATGGTGCACAAAAGCGGTTAACACCAAAGACAGTAACACCATAAATCCGGCAAAGGCCATAATGCTGCGTTCGAGTGACATAGGTTGCTCCTAGAGGCAGCGCTATGGCTGCCTATTGTGGGTTAATCGGCTGTTTGAGTTAAGTTTATGCGATTTTTCATCGCCGCGTAGTAAAGCACTGGGATGACGATTAAGGTCAGTAAGGTCGAGATAAAAATCCCGAAAATTAAACTGATCGCAAGCCCGTTGAAGATTGGGTCGTCCAGGATAAACAAGGCGCCAATCATGGCCGCCAAAGCGGTCAGCATAATCGGTTTGGCCCGCACGGCGCCCGAGTGGATGACAGCGCGCTCAAAGGGAACCCCTGAGGCGGTTTCCTGATTGATAAAATCCACTAATAATATCGAGTTACGGACAATAATCCCCGCTAAGGCAATCATGCCAATCATTGACGTCGCGGTAAATTGCGCACCGAGCAGCGCATGCCCCGGCATCACCCCAATCACTGTCAGTGGGATTGGCGCCATAATGATGAGCGGCACCAGATAGGATCTAAATTGGGCGACGACCAATAAGTAAATCGCAATCATCCCCACGGCATAGGCGATTCCCATATCCCTGAAGGTTTCATAGGTGATCTTCCATTCCCCGTCCCAGAGCACGGCGACCGAGTCTAGCCCGGTTGGTTGGTGGATATAATGCTGATCGAAACCTAAGCCACCATCGCCGTCGATTTTGCCCGCCATGTCGAACATGCCATAGAGCGGACTGTCGAGCGGACCGGCCATATCGGCAACTACCATCACCATAGGGATCATATTCTTATGGATGATAGGAGCATCGATTTTACCGCGCTTAATCGTCACCAGCTCAGACACGGGCACTGATTGCCCCGTTTGGCTCTGTAGCTTCATATTCAGCACTTGCTCTAAATCGATTTTTGCCCCTTCCTGTAGTTGCAGGCGGATAGGCACAGGTTGCTTTTGCTGCGCGATATGCAAGTAGCTTACATCCTTACCGCCAACCGAAGTTGCAATTAAATCAACGATATTGCTATAAGGCACCGCCATTAGGCTGGCCTTAGAGCGGTCGATCATCACTTGCCATTTTTGCTGTGCTGCGGGCAAGAAAATATCAATATCGACCACATCTTTGGTCTCACGGAACAGCGACTGCAGCTCGTAGGCCGCTTGTTCGCGAATCGCAGGACTTGGACCATAGACTTCGGCCACAATTGGTGACCAGACTGGCGGGCCTGGTGGTACTTCAACGACTTTCACATTGGCCTGATACTTGGCGCCGATATGCTGCAATTCTTCACGGACCGACAGCGCAATACTGTGACTGTCACGCTTGCGATGCTTTTTATCGACTAGATTGACCTGAATATCGCCAAGCTCTTGGCTGTGACGTAGAAAATAGTGGCGTACTAAGCCGTTAAAGTTCATCGGTGCATTGGTGCCGGCATACAGCTGCAAATGCTCCACCTCGGGCACAGTGGCAAGGTAGCGACTTAAATCCTGAAGTACGCGCTGGGTTTGTTCCACTGGCGTGCCTTCAGGCATATCCACCATGACTTGGAACTCGGATTTATTATCGAAGGGCAGCATTTTTAACACCACGAGCTGACCGACAGGGAGCGCGACGGCGATGCCGATTAACACAAATACGCCGGCTGCCAGTCCCACTCTTGCCTTACGGGCATTTTTACCAAGCAGGAAAGGACCAATTAAGTGAGTAAAGAGGCGCACCATTTTGCTCTCGTTTATCTGAGCAGAGGCATCGCTGCTGTGTGCGGTGTCAGTGGCTGAACCACTATGGTGTTTGAGCAGTTTACGACTCAGCCATGGGGTTACCATAAAGGCGACCACAAGCGAAATCAGCATGCCCATACTGGCGTTGATGGGGATCGGACTCATATAAGGGCCCATTAATCCCGACACAAATGCCATCGGCAGCAGTGCTGCGATAACGGTAAAGGTGGCAAGAATCGTTGGGCCGCCCACTTCATCGACCGCAACGGGGATGAGTTCACTAAAGGATTTATTACCGAGCGCCATGTGCCGATGGATATTCTCCACCACCACAATGGCATCGTCGACCAAGATCCCGATGGAGAAAATCAGTGCGAAGAGTGACACTCGGTTAAGAGTAAATCCCCACGCCCAAGAGGCGAACAGGGTGATCGCCAAGGTGATAATAATGGCGACACCTACCACCAGTGATTCGCGGGCGCCCATGGTTAAAAACACCAATACGACAACGGCGCTGGTGGCAAAAATCAGCTTAAGAATAAGGGTGTTAGATTTATCCGCCGCCGTCTCACCATAGTTGCGCGAAACAGTCACTTCGACATTGCTGGGGATCAACACATTCTTGACCTTAGCAATGCGCGCGAGGGTGGCATCGGCAATATCGACGGCGTTTTGCCCCGGCTGCTTACCAATGGCAATAGTCACCGCGGGGTAAATATCCGTCTTGTCGCTATGCCAAACGCTTTGGGTGGGAATATCACTCTTTAAACTGATATCGGCAATATCGGCTAAATAAACGGGGATAGGTTTACCCTGTTTATCCTGCGAAATACTCACTACCAGCTGTTTTACATCGTCTATAGTTTGCAAAAACTGGCCAGCCTGAACCTTAATCTCTTGATTCCCTTGCACTAAAGATGCAGGCATCGAGATGTGATTATTGTCATTCAGGCTTTGTCTCAACTTGTCGTAGGTGAGATTAAAGCTGTTCATCTTAGCGGGATCGATGCGAACATTGGCCACCATCTCATGTTGGCCAACGGTGTAAATCTCCCGCGTACCCGGGATCCGCTTGATTTCGGTTTCTAGCCCTAATGCCACATGGGTCAACTGTTCGGCCGAGACCTGTTTGTCCTTGGACCAGAGTGTTAGGCTGACAATCGGCACATCATCGATACCGCGTGGTTTAATCAATGGCTCGCCAACACCCGCGCCCTGCGGCAGTTTATCCATATTGGAATAAATCTGGTTGTAGAGGCTGACAATGGCATCGTTGCGGGTTACGCCGACCTTAAAGATCACAATGATCATCGCGCCATCGGGCTGGGAGAAAGAATAGAGTGTGTCTATCCCTTTGAGCTCAGAAATCACTTGTTCGGCGGGCAGGGTGACTAAGTTTTCCACTTCGGTCGGGGTCGCGCCGGGGAAAGGAATAAAGACGTCGGCAAAGGTGACGTCAATCTGCGGTTCTTCTTCCTTTGGGGTCACTAAGATGGCAAATAAGCCGAGCAGCAAGCCCAGCAGTGCCAGCAGTGGCGTAATGGCACTGTTTTGAAATGCGGCCGCAATACGACCCGAAATGCCAAGTGACGTCGAAGATTCAGTAGCGTGTTTCATTCAACAACCTCATCAAGTTGATATCGCTAGGGAATTTATTGCTTTTGTTCAAGCAACACTTGGTAAGCATCCACGGCGACAATATCACCAGTTCGCAGCCCCGCGAGGACTTCGACTTCACCATCGACAGGCTCAGAGACGCGCACCTGGGTGAGAACGAATTGCTCGCCTTTTTTCAGGTAGACACTGCTGAGTTCATTCATGGTGATAAGGGTCGAGGTCGGCAGTTGGATTTTTTCCCGCTCGCCATTTTTAAACAGCGCCTTAGCCCAGGTTCCGGGTTGAAGGTTGGGTTCATCCTTTGGCAGGTTAATCCGCACTTGATAACTGTGACTCACAGGATCGGCAAAGCTAAAGATAGTGAGGTCCTTGGAGGTGAGTTCACGGCCGTCACTTAAGCGCACCATAAACTCAGGCGCGTTTTTCAGTTGCTGAATATAGCGCTGTGGCACTTGGGTGATAGCGCGCATTTGGCTCGGTGAAAACCCAGATAGCAGTGGCTGACCGACACTCACGGTTTCGCCTAATTCGACTAAACGCTCGGTGACAATCCCGCTAAATGGCGCCGATACCACAGTGTATTTGAGGGATTCGCTGGCTTTAATGACCCTAGCTTTGGCGGCACTCACGGCTTGCTCGGCGGCCTTGGCATTGGCGGTCGCTTCATCCATGGCGCCTTTTGAAATCGCACCTTGGGGAAAGAGTTCTTTATAGCGTTTGTATTGGGCCTGCGCCTCCACATTTAGGGCTGTGGTTTTGGCGAGATCGGCCTCATAGCTTGCCAGTTCCGCGCCTTGCTCTTTACTGGTGATCTCGAGTAACGCCGCGCCTTCTGGCACAACATCATTAACATCGTAGTTGAGCTTAACGATACGCCCCGAGGTTTGCGCCGAGACGGTAGCCGCTTTGACGGCCTCGATACTGGCGTCTAGGGTCACCCAATTCGCGTAAGGTTTGCTCATTACCTCGAGGGTCGCCAAGGGCGCAGCCTGGGTGGCAAAGGGGGAAAAAACGAATAATGTGAATAGAGTACGTGAGATTGCAGCCATACCAAATCATCCCAAAAATAATTCATGAGTAAATTCTAATGGAGTTGTTTTGATTAGGCAATCAATATTTATTAGAAAAATTTAATGTAATCGATTTCACTAATATAGGGAAACGGCGAATGAATCTTCCCTTACATCAATCGCCATGTCATCACTCTGGTCCTTGTCCAGCTTTAAATATCAGTCGTTTAAATAGTAGGTCAGCGTAGACACAATGCGAATTTGTTTTATGTAAGGCGTGCTGCTGTCACGGTCGGAAATCGTAAACTGGCCTTGGCTGGCACTCTTAATCTTACCCAGACGCGATTGTGAGTCCTTGGCAAACTTTTCGGCCACTTCCCGGGCATTTTGCGTTGCTTCCTGCACCATGGGCGGTTTCACATCATTGAGTGCCGTAAATAAAAACTCGGTACGGTTTTCATAATCTTGGCTACCGATGGCTATGCCTTCTTTAACTAGATTTATCATTTGCTTACGCGTGCTGAGCATTAAATCAATTTGTGGGGTGTAGACAGAAAGATTCACCTTTGCCGAGTAACGATAGCGCACATTCGGGTCAACGTAGCCTTGAGCCTGTCTGTCTTCTATTGTCGGCAGCGAGACTGTAATTTCGCTATCGCTAAAACCCTGTTCCTTGAGGTAGGCTACCACTCTGTCGGTTTTTTGCTGCACTGTGTCGTAGAGCTTAGGCAGGTTATTGTCGACTTCGGTGAAGTTAATCGGCCAGATGGCGATATTGGCTTTCACTTCCTTTTCGGCCAGCCCTTTAACAGTGACTGTGCGCTCTAGGGCTTTCATCTCTAACAGCGCCGAACTGGCGCTTTGTCCTACATAGACCATGCCTGCACATAAGAAACCGCCAAGCAAGAGGGCGGGAAGAAGATAATTGCGTTGCATAACATACTCACTCGATGGGATTGTTGAAGCTACCTTACTGCAATTATGTGACTTTGGGGATAGACAAATAAGAAAGCATTGAGCTTTATTGAAAATGCTCAGCTGCTATTCAGGATTGATACGCGGTTGTAAAAGCGGCTTATGAGTTAACCACTTAGTTAACGGGAGGGATAGGGCTTGGCTGCCATAATTCGACTTTATTGCCATCGGGGTCGATAAACCAACCGAAACGGCCAAATTCCGAGTCTTCAATCTCCCCAATTTGTTCGCCGCCGCCCTGAGTGACTTGCTGTAGGGCCTGCTCCAGATCGTCAACGATAAAATTAAACATAAAGCTTTTGTCGGTCGGGGCAAAATAGCTAGTGTTATGGTCGAAAGGGGTCCACACATGGTAACCGGGGGTCGGTTTATCGTTGTGATAAAAGGCGGCACCGCCCCAGTTTTCAATTGGTATTTGCAGATGGTTTTGATACCAAGCGGCTAACGCGACGGGATCAGTACTTTTAAAGAAAATACCACCAAGTCCAATGACTTTTGCCATAAGGGTGACAGTGTAAGTGGGGGATGGATTAACTTTAGGCAATAAATACGTAAGATACAAAAAAGCCGCAAAAATGCGGCTTTTTTGAGTTCGAAACAGCTTAGAACTGGTAGCTGTACTGTACTGAATAGTACATACCGCTTGATTCAGTTACCGCGTTCACAGGGCCTGTGATTGCGCTGTTTTCAATCAGGTGAACTTCTTCACCTTTAATGTAAGCGATACCGAAGTCAACGGTGTTTTGTGGGTTGATGTGGTAGCTCATACCCGCTGTGTACCAGTTACGGTCAGAGTCTGGGAATGAAATCGAGCTGATTTCGTCCACAACGCCTTGGTCATGCATGTAACCTGCACGAACGGTGAATTGTTCGTTGATGGTGTAAGTACCACCCACGCTGAATAACCATGAATCTTTCCATTGGTATTCTTTCAGGGCTACATCACCTACAGGTTGAGTCACACCCACAGCGGCAATCGTTGCTGTACCGTCTTTCGCGGTGATTTGATCAAAATTGCCCCACTGAGTGTGCTGGGCTGTGTAGTGCAGGGCAAATTTAGGGGTGATTTGATGGAAACCGGCAACTTGGAAAATATCCGCTAACGGTACATCTAAGCTATCAAAACTGGTCGTAACTGGTACTGCACCTACACCAGGAATGGTTGTCATCGAGACAGTATTGATATCGCCTTCAACATTTACGGTTGGGCTGAAACGGTAGCTGATACCGAAACGGTTGTCTTTATCTAACTCAATAGTAGCACCTACGATACCACCGAAAGCCCAACCATCAGCGTCTACGTCAACCAGAGGTGTAGTGCCCATATTACGGGTTAAGCGGCCTTCGCCATAGACGGCATCCAGACCCGCGCCGATACTGAACATATCGTTGATGCGATATGACACGCTGGCGTTGAAGTTAACGGTAGTGACTTCAGTTTCACCAAGTAGGTCATAAGGTGCAGCTGAGCCTGCTGGCAAATTCTTCGAAAGTGAGCTGGCATCGGTACCGGTACCGAAGTTAGAGAATGCGGCAAAACCCACGGCGAATTTATCGTCGATTGGGTGAATGTAGAAAATATTCGGGATAACTTTAGAGCTACCCGCATCGTCGATACTGCCTAAATCATAAGCGCCACCGGCAAAGTTAACGTCTTTAACGTCAACAGTAATATCGGCATAGGTTAAGCCGAAAGAGATTGCGTCTTTATCAAAGAGCGCCATCGCTGCAGGGTTACGAGATAACACTGAAGCGTTATCAGCGATGACGGCGTCACCGGCAAATGCACGGCCCATACCTGTGGCTGATTGGCTGTTTAATTGGAAACCCGATGCGAAAGTTTGTGAACTCGCCAGTGCAACGGCAACGGCAAGCAGTGTCTTGTTGAATGATTTCATTATTATTCTCTCATTATTTTGGTATTGGATTTTGTTCGGTCCTAGTTGCCAGAACAAGGCGCAAATCCTTTTATAATCTCCGGCATGGTAGGGACTGTGCGTAACCTCAACAAGTCCGACCAGATTTGAAATTTGTTAATTAACAGTTAATTAAAACGGGGTCGTACTTTAGCATGAACGAATGGTCTGGCCAGATGCTTGGTATCTTTGGTTTTTATTGGGGAGGGAAGTTTTAATTGAGGTTAATGTTTTGTAACGAGAAGAAAGTTAATAAATTTAAACAATTTGTAAAAAGCGTACACATGTACGCTTTTTACAATTAGGGACAGAAAATTAGCTGTTATAACGCGGATTTAAATTGCTCAAATTCTGCGGTAATGGCTTCGGCAGGGCGTGATATTTTACTGACGATGACACCAGCAATAATCGCAAACACAAATCCGGGTAAAATTTCGTACAGGTCGAAAATGCCACCTGTGAGCTGCTTCCAAATCACCACGGTTAATGCGCCGACAATAATGGTCGCAATCGCCCCGTTACGGCTGTACTGCTTCCAGAAGAGTGATAGCAGTACGACAGGACCAAAGGCGGCACCAAAACCTGCCCAAGCATAACTGACTAGGCTTAATACACTGCTTTCAGGATTTAGGGCAATGATCCCCGCGATCACGGCAATGGCCAGCACGCCCATACGACCTACCATCATCAGCTCGCGATCGTCTGCTTGAGGGCGTAACCACTTGCGGTAAAAGTCCTCGGTGATCACGCTCGAACACACCAACAACTGCGAATCAATGGTACTCATAATGGCCGACAGAATTGCGGCGATCAGTAATCCGCCAATCCAAGGGTTAAAGGCGGCTTGGGCTAAATGAATAAACACGGTTTCGGCATTGGCCAAGGGTTGGTTGGCAAAATACAGTGAACCCGCTAAGCCTGTGGCTAACGCGCCGATGAGAGATAACATCATCCAGCTCATGGCGATACGGCGTGACAGCGGCAGTGCATCGGCGCTGCCAATGGCCATAAAGCGCGACAAAATATGGGGCTGACCGAAATAACCCAGTCCCCATGCGAGCAGTGATAACAAGCCAATCACTGTGGTTTTGTCACTGATCAGTGCCAACATGGCTGGGTCGATAGACTCAATTCCCGCATGGCTCTCTGGGTGAGAGAACACCGCAAAGGGGATGATCAGCAGGGCTATCAGCATTAAACAGCCTTGGAAGAAGTCGGTCCAACTCACGGCAAAAAAACCGCCAATAAAGGTGTAACCCACAATGATGGCTGAGCCAATCACTAAGGCAACGTTATAATCGAGGCCGAAGACTTTTTCGAACAGAATGGCGCCGCCCACCATGCCAGAAGATGCATAGAAGGTGAAAAACACCAGAATCGTGACCGCAGAGACGAGTTTGAGGTAACCCTGTTTATCGTGAAAACGTTTCTCGAAGAAGTCGGGCAGGGTGAGGGCGTTGTCTGCTAATTGGGTGTAAATGCGTAGGCGTTTAGCCACAAACAACCAGTTAAGCCAAGCGCCGACAACCAAGCCAATACCGATCCAGGCTTCGCCTAAGCCGCCTAAGTAAACGGCGCCAGGTAAGCCTAAGAGCAACCAGCCTGACATATCGGAGGCGCCCACGCTGAGCGCGGTCACGGCGGGGCCCATTTTACGGCCGCCTAAAATATAATCATCAACAGTATCGGTGGCACGGTAAGCCCAAAATCCTATGCCCATCATCAATACTAAATAGCCAACAAATGTGATTAAAATCGGGGTTTCAATCGTCATATTGTCTTTATCCCATCTTGTTATTATTCAAAGTGGCAAGCATGCTACCAGATGTTTGAGCAAGAACCCATTAGTAGATAAAGATGTGATCGAAATCCGACCTCCGAGCATGAGAAAAGATCGAAGGTCGTTAAAAGAAAGGATTTACTATTAATAGCTTAGATAAAGGTGTTCTTGATTTCGTCTTTTACAAAGCTAAGGTCTGTCTGATCTTCACCCACAAGCAAAATGTATGCATCACCGGCCTCAAAGCCCATGCCTTGATATTTACCATCGGCAAAGGTGTTATCCAGCACCATGCGTTTTTCGATGGGCACAATAAACAGCGTCACTTTACCTTTTTCAGCTTGCAGCACTAAGTGCAGACTCTTAACCCCTTGAAAATCACAGTAAGAGGTGTAATAGACCTTGCCAGGTTGCCCAGTAAATTTGGCATGCTCTAAGTGTTTTAGAGAGGCGAGCTGCGCGTTCACTTGGCTAAAGTTAACATTTTGGTCCACCTGCAAGGCTACGCCTTCATGGTAAACATGGGCTAAGGCATGCTCGGCTAAATCCACTGGGCCTAAGCGCAATAAACTGAAACTGATCCCCACAATAAAGGCAATCGACGCGGCCATGGCGACTAAAAAGCCCGTTTGACGGCGCTGTTTATGGTGCTGCTGCAATTGTTGGCGCAGAATAAGTTTGTCGGCCAAGTCCTCTGGCACATCCACTTTTAACGCATGAGTGATTTTGGCATCGAGGCCCTTAAGCTCTGCGACGAACGCCTGATATTCGGCATTCTCCTGCATTTGCGCAACAAACTCGGGATCTTGATTATGAGGATCTTCATAAGCTTGACGCCTAAATTTAAGCTCATCCATTGGATTGACCTCTCACATCGGTTTTCTCAAGTAGTTCTTTCAATTGGTTCCTCGCCCGAAATAAGCGCGTCATGACAGTGTTGCGGTTTAAGTCCAAGAGCTGGGCGATTTCATCACCGCTAAAGCCACCGATTAACTGCAGCAATAGGGGCTCCCGATATTCAATATCCAGCTTAGCGATTTGTCGCCTTAACCAGTACTGCTCGGTTTGCTCTTCGGTGCTGGAGGCAATGTGATCTTCTAAGCTGTCTTGCTCTACATCGGCGTAATCAAATTGTTTACGCTCGAATCGACGGGCATTTTCGCGCCTCAGAATCGTGATCAGCCAAGCCTTCGCCGCTTTATCATCCTGTAGGGAATCTAAAGAGCGCCATGCCCGCAAGAAGGTTTCTTGGGTGATGTCCTCTGCCACCTGCTTATCGCCGCATAACCAAAAGGCATAGCGGAAGATATCGGCGTGCAGCGCCTTGACTAGGCTGTTGTATCGTCGTTGTTTGCTCAGCATGTCAGAAGAGACCGCAGGCTCGACGGATTTCTTTCGCCAGTTAGCAAACATTTTTTCGATATTTTCTTTTTATTTTACGATTCAAAAAATTACACCTTACTCATTCGATTAAGCCGTGCGTCGTTTTGATTTATCCATCTGTGTTTAGCCATTGGGATTCAACGGGCGTAATGGCGTGGATTGCTGCGCCATGGGGTGTAACTTGCCGCTTTTCACCGCGCTTAACAATGCTTTTGCTGCGCTTGCCAGTTGGGCGTCGCTATTGGCTTTACCGCCGTAGGCTAAGGCTTGCAACTGACGAATCGCCTCAGCTAACTCGCTCGACTGCGCGGCAATTTTATCGAGTGTCATAGGGCGAGCGGCCTGCTCACTATAGTATTGCTGCAATTGCTGCAAAATATCACTGACATTACCTTTAGCGCAGGCTTGCTCTAAGCCCTTAAGGCCAGTGCTAAGAACGAGCGGTTGCGTGACTACTGGTGTATTGACTGTTGTTTGGCGCTTCAGCGCACGTCGCCAAGCGACAAAAGTGACGGCCCAAGCGACTAATGTCACCAGCCACAGCAGGGCGAACAGATTCGCGCTCCAATGACTTTCACTGTTCGTGCTGGTATTTGCCTGCCAGTTGGGTTCGATGGGCGTATCGACCACGGCGCCACCTTTTACTTGAATGGTGCGGGCGGGCAGGGTTGCCATTTCTTGGCGTTTAAGATGCGGATTCCACCAAGGTACTTTCACTTCGGGTAAGGTAAAAGTGCCCGCCTTACTGGGGACGATAGCCGAGGTAATACTGTATTGGGACACTATCTGCGCGTCGCGCACAAAGCTCTGGCGCTGGGGTTTTTCGGGATAGGATTTGAGCTCAGGCGGCAGGTTTTGCGCGATATCTGGCAAGCTATTCTCATCGGCATTGGAGGCCAATAAGGTGAGCGTGCGGGTGATGGGACTACCGACGGTAAACTCTTTTACATCCTCAGGAAAACTTTCTTTTAAGGCCACTAAATCGGCCACGAGCCATTGGCCTTGGAAGCTCGTTGGTGCAGGTTCGACTTGGATGCTTAAGGAAGGCGCGCCAGCCTGCATTGGGCGGCTCTCGTTAAAGCCAAACATGCCGCCACGGCGTTGGGATTCCACTAATACATCGCCAGAAAAGGTCGCGCCTTTGATATTCACTTGGCCGGGTAAGTCAGGAATGATGCCATAGGTGCGCTCAATCACGCGGTAACGACGGCCTTCGATAATCTCTGAGCCGTCTTTGTCTTCGCCAATTTGCTTAATCTGCGCGCCTTCGATTACCGGGGCATTGAGCACACCGCGTTGCAGTTCGACCGCAAGATAAAGCTTTACTTTATAGGTAATAAGCTGGCCGACGTAGGCCTCATCGGTCGAGACTTTGGCATCGATAAACAGATTCTTGGCCTGTTCAGGTTGTGCGCCCGCTTCGACCACCCTGAGGGGAATTTCAGCGGAGCTGACGCCATCAATGCTAAAGGATGGAATGGTCAGTTGGCCCTTTTGCTTTGGGGCAAGCAGCACTTGCCAGCGGGTCTCTTTGACCGCATCGAAGTTCATTATCTGGGTGCTGCGACTCACGCTGGTGCGACCCACGATAAAATCCTTGAGCAGGATGGAGGTATCGAGTTTACCCGTGTCGACCTCATCGTCGGCACTGACATTGAGCACAAAGTACTCTCCCTCCATTACCGGATTGCGATCGACCGACGCCTCGAGTTTGCTCAGGGCAAAGGCGGGTTGAATGACCGCGATGCAAAGCGTGAGGAGGATAAAAAATTGTCTGATCACCACTGTTCGTTATCCCTTGATATTTGGCCATTTTGACGGCGTTTTTGATATTCGAGTTGCATCTTATTACGCAGCAACACCTGTGGATCTTCACTCACGCCCCGCAGTGCTCGCTGCATCTCCGCGGGCAAAGGCTCGCTGTTACTCGGCGGCGCTTCAACAGACTCAATTGCGGTATCTGGTTTTTTATCCGCCTGCGCCTGTTTCTCTTTATCCGCTTTTTGCGCTACGGCCTGTTGCTGTTTTTGCTCGGCGTTGGACTTATCATCCTCGACCTTTGCCTGCATTTTTGCCTCGTTGCTGGCTGGATCTTCTTTATCTTCAGCATTGTCATCGGCGCCGTTTTGCTGATTAGCTTGTTGCTCGGCCTGCTGTTGTTCTTGCTGCGAATCTTGCTGGTCTTGCTTAGCTTTATCATCACTCGCTTGCTGTTTATCTTGTGCGCCTTGCTCAGGTTCATTCTGCTGTGATGAGGCGTTTTGCTCCTGCGACGGTTTTTCGTTCGCTTGATCGGGATTATTTTGCTGTTGGGACTGCTGCTCTTGAGACTGCTGTTGAGCTTGGTCGTTTTGCGAGGATTGTTGTTCTCCCGGCTGCTGGTTTTGTCCCTGCTGCTGATCGTTCTGGTTCTGTCCCTGTTGGTTTTGATCGCCTTGAGACTGCTTATCTTGATTGTCAGCATTTTGCTGCGACTGCTGCTGGTTCAGCAATCTCTCAGCTAACTCAAGGTTGGCTTTGGCCTGTGGGAACTCGGGCTGCTTGTCGAGTGCGGCCTGATAACGTTCCTTGGCTTTGTCGGGTTTACCGAGTTGCATCAGCGCGTTGCCTTGGTTGTAAAGGCCATTGGCTGAGTTATCTTGCTCAAAGCTTTTTAGTGCCTGTTCGTACTCGCCGGCCTTGTACTGCGCCGCGCCTTGCCATTGGGGCGTTTCGAATTTTTGTGCGGCATTAGCGTAATCCTCGGCTTGATAGGCCTGCATCGCCTGTTGCTCTTGGGTGTGCCAGAGCGAGTCCCATGCGCTGGCATGGGCGTTTTGCGGCGCAGCGCTGAGCAATAGACCGCCCAATCCCATCAGCAGCCAGTTGGCGAGCATACCTTGCCTAAAGCTCAGCAGGGCAGGGATGATTAAGAGTAAGGCGAGGTAAGGGCCGAGATCCTGCCAGGTTTCTCCATCGAGATCCGTGGCTTTGGCATCGCCACTGTCACTCAACCAGTGTTGCAACTGTGCTAAATCCTGACCATCGGCACGATTGGGGATCATGATGCCATTATGGTTATCGGCTAATTTTTGCAGTAAACCAAAGTCGGTTTTGGCGACAACGACTTCATTGCTGCTGTCGCGCTGTAATTGGCCATCGGGTAAGCGGATGGGGGCGCCTTGGGGGCTACCAAATCCCATGATCGCGAGTCGATATTGGCTACCAGCTAAGGCCGAGTTGGCCTCATCGAATTGCCTCGGGGTGATGCCATCTGTCATCACAATAATATCGCCCCGTAGATGCCCGCCCTGTGCCAGTAGATTTTTAGCTTGGGTTAGGGCGGCCGCTAGGTTTGAGCCCAACACGGGCATAATGTCAGGGCTTAAAGTGGGTAATAAATTAAGCAGCGTGCCCGTGTCTCGGGTGAGCGGGCTTATGGTAAAGGCATCGCCGGCGAAGGCAATCAGGCCTGTTTCGCCTTCTTTTAAGCCGCGGAGCAAATCCGTCGCTCGAAACTTAGTTTGGGTTAAACGGTTGGGCGCCAGATCGGTGGCAAACATGGAGACAGACATATCCATCACCAACACTCGACCTTGCTCGGCCGCAAAAACCGGCAAAGTTTGCTTATTGAGCGCCGGCCCCGCTAAGGCCAAGGTGGCAATTACCCAAGTGAAAGCCAAGATATGCAATGGTCGACGGGATTTTTGCGTGCCCTCTGTGACCAATATTTTGGCCAAGTGCGGTGCAATATAGCGATTCCAAGCACTGTTACTCTGGTGTTGACGCCATAGCGCCCACAGGATGATAGCCAGTGGCAACAGGGCGAGTAACCATTCTGGACGAATAAAATGCAGGCTCATTAACGAACATCCCCCCGTGGTGTTGCGGATGGAACAGGGTTTTTAGTCCGCGAAAACAGCGATAACTGACCTAAGGCTATCCAAATACTGGTGAGTAGCGCGAGGGCGAGCGGCCAATAGAATAGTTCCGCTTGAGGGCGATAGCTGAGTTGATCGCGACTCACGGGCTCCAGTTTATCAATTTCTTGATAAATCTGTTCCAGCTCTAGACTGTTACGGGCGCGGAAATAGCGGCCATGGGTAACATCGGCAATATGCTTGAGTTGGTTTTCATCGAGATCCATCGACGGATTGACGCGCTCACGACCAAACAGGGTGCGTCTTTCCATAACATCGGCACCCACGCCCACGGTATAAATCGTCACTTTGCGATTAGCGGCGATTTGTGCCGCTTGCTCAGGCTCGATATTACCGGCGTTATTTGAACCGTCAGTCAATAAAATCAAGACTCTGTTACTCTCATCCATTTTGTCGAAGCGCTTGACCGCGAGCGCAATCGACTCGCCAATCGCCGTTTGCTTACCGACAAGGCCAATCTGCGCCTCCTTTAAATACTGGGCGACAGAGCGTCTATCTTGGGTGAGTGGTGCCTGTAGATAAGCGTGATCGGCAAATAAAATCAAACCGATACGATCGCCTTTGCGACGCTCAATAAACTCACTGACCACGTGTTGGATCAGGGTAAAACGGTCGACGACTTTGCCGTTAATCACCATATCTTCAATCTGCATACTGCCGGATAAGTCCACCGCCAGCATCAGATCCCGCCCTTGGCTTGGTAGTTCAATCGGATCGCCAAGCCATTGTGGGCGGGCGATAGCAAGCACTAACAAGCTCCACATCAACCAATAGCGCTTGCGGCTTTGGCGGCTGTGGCTAGTGATATTGGCCTTGCCCGTTTGGCTAATGCCGGGCAATTGCAGGCGGCCACCTTCGGCTTGCACCGTTTGGCGACGCCAAAAAATAAAAGGTAAAGGCAGTAAAATCAATGCCAAAGGCCATGCGACTGTTAACATTGCTCCTCCGCAGGCTTAGCTGGAGCCGGTGTTACTGTTGCCGACGAAGTCGGGTTTTGGCTTGCAGCAGTGTGCATTATCGGTGCGCTTAATTTGGCTTTTGAGGCAAACCAACTGCGGGCGAGGGCCTGTAACTCCTGGGCCTCCTCGGCGCTGAGTGGTTTAGCCTGGTGGCGTTTATCCAATAATGGCCCAATACGGCCGCGCTGCTTTGTGGGCAAATGGCTATCTAACCAGTTTGCCCACGCGGGGCCGTCGAGTTTCGCTATCACTTCCCTTGGAAAATAACTTAAGGCGGTGCGCTTTAACAGCTGATTCACGTCAGAGGGATACTGGCTCGAATGAGGATCAAGTGCTGCAAATAACCCTTGGGCGGCTTTTTTAGGCGCTAAGTAGGCGGCACGTTTTTTGAGCCAAAGAATTGCGGCAATTAACAAAACTAACAGGATAGCGAGTGCTAACCAATAACCTATGGCCCATGGCCAAGCCCCAATCGGGTCGGGGAGAATAATATCTTGTAAATCCGCCAAAGCGGGATTTGGCGTGGCAGCCTTATCCAAGGCTGGATTTAGAGTTTGTGGGTTCACGCTTTGGACTCACTTATGCTTTATGTTGCACTGTCTACTATTACTCACTTATTTGCCGTGCTGTTATTGCAGTAAGGCTAGCTGCTGCGCGAGGGGTAAACCAGCGTCGATAAATTGGGTACGCACCTTCAGCTTTTGCATCATGGCGATAAAGTCATTCTGCTGCTGTTGTTGCTGCCCAAGCCATGCTTGATAACTGTCGCGAGTCAGCACTAAATCTTGGTCCCCTTCGCGAACTGGCAAACTAAACTGCTTGGGTAAGTTGAGGTTGCCCTGCCTGAGAGGGTCTGTCACCAGATAAGCGCCAATATCACAATGGCGTTTAAGTTCTGTCAGCGGCGCGATACATTGCGGCGTAAAATGGCTGCCATCTGTGATGATCCAAATCAATGAGCCCGGTTTCGCGATCCGCTGCAAGCGCTGGCAGGCGCGCAGGATATGGTCTGGATCCCGTGGATGACTGCTGAGCTGATTGAGTTGTTGCTCGTGCACTCGGCGCAGGCCTGAAATGAGCTGTAAAATCCCTTGGCGGCGACTGCGGGGTTTTAACTCTAGATGCTCCGACTCACAGGCGATTAAGGCGCCGAGTCTGTCACCATGATTGATGGCATTCCAACCTAGCGTGGTCGCTAAATGTCCCGCTTGTACCGATTGCAGCAGCAAACTCGAGCCAAAATACAGGCTCTGGCTTAAATCGAGTAGCAGCAGAATAGGGCGCTCGCGCTCCTCAATAAATAGCTTAGTGTGGGTTTGTCCTGTGCGGGCGGTCACGCGCCAATCAATAGTGCGTACATCGTCCCCCTGTTGATAATGGCGCACTTCGGCAAATTCCATCCCGCGGCCTTTGATTAAACTGCTGCGATGCCCCGCCATATTGGCACGTGCTCGGCTGTGACGCTCAGGAATAGCCCGCGCAATCGTCTGGCAGGCGAGCAGTTCTTTCTCGGTTAAATGCAGCCCGTCGGCAAATAATGGCAAGCCATGTGGATTGCCATCACCGTGTAGGGATGCGTTTAGCGCACTGTTATTCATTCAAAGCTACTCATACAAAGCGATTCAGTTACCTAGGATTTATCAGCCCGCGTATCCAGTCCATGCCCTGAGATTAAGGGACGGCGACCTGAGTCAAAATATGGTTGATCACTTGGTCGCTGCTGACACCCTCGGCCTGCGCTTGATAACTCAGCAGCAGTCTGTGTCTTAACACATTGGGGGCAACGGCTTGAATATCCTCGGGAGAGACAAAATCGCGCTCGTGTAACCAAGCTCTGGCACGGGCGCAGCGCTCCAGCGAAATCGTCGCACGCGGACTCACACCGTACTCTAACCATTTTGCCAGCTCGTCGCTGTAACGGGCGGGTTGGCGGGTCGCCATAATGATTTCGACTATGTATTTCTCAAGCGGCTCGGCGAGATAGATTTCCATCGCTTCATCTCGGGCGGCAAAAATATCGGCCTGGGCAATGGGTTCCGCAGTCGGCAGCTCATGGGTGAGTGCTTCTTGGCGGGATTGGCGCAGGATCTCGATTTCAGTGTCACCGCTTGGATAATCTAAATTCAGGTGCATTAAAAAGCGGTCGAGCTGGGCTTCGGGCAGCGGATAAGTGCCTTCGTTTTCTAATGGGTTTTGAGTTGCCATCACGAGGAAGAGTGGCGGCAACTTATAACTGTTTTTACCTACGGTCACTTGACCTTCGGCCATGGCCTCTAATAACGCCGACTGCACCTTAGCTGGGGCGCGGTTGATTTCATCGGCGAGGATCAGGTTGTGGAAAATCGGGCCCGCTTCAAATTCAAAGGTACCAGTTTGTGAGCGATAGATATCTGTACCCGTAAGGTCGGCTGGCAGTAGGTCTGGGGTAAATTGGATCCGGTGGAAATCCCCTTCCACACCATCGCAGAGGGCTTTAACCGCACGGGTTTTAGCAAGACCTGGTGGACCTTCTACTAATAAATGGCCATTGGCAATGAGGGCAATGAGCAGGTTTTCGGTCAAAACTGGCTGCCCTAAAACAACCTTATTTAGGTAAGTGCGTAATGCGTGGAAGCGACTCAAAGGCATGATGCTACTCGTTTTTTAGGTTGAAAATATCGATTGAAAATACGTGTGTGGGCTATAGACAACGAATATGGTAAAGAATTCCCTAAGGGTTTGGCTAGTGTTAAAAAAACAAACAAGTGTTTAAAACTTGCTGACAAGAAGTTAGAATCAGATCACACTTTAATGGTCAGACCTGTTATTAGGCTTTTTTGGTGCCAAACAGCAGGGCAAACATGGAAATCGATAGCGCCGCCTGAAATCTCTCAGCGATAGCGCACATAAAGAGGGTGACAAATGAGTGATAGACAACAGGTAACTAACGCAAAGGGTGAGCGTATCGCCATTGTGGCGGGCTTAAGAACGCCATTTGCGAAACAGGCGACCGCATTCCACGGTGTGTCGGCGCTCGATATGGGCAAAATGGTGGTTAACGAGCTGCTGGCCCGTAGCGAACTAGACCCTAAGTTGATTGAGCAACTGGTCTATGGTCAGGTGGTACAAATGCCTGCGGCACCGAACATTGCCCGTGAAATCGTGTTAGGAACCGGCATGGATGTGTCAACCGATGCCTACAGCGTGACCCGTGCTTGTGCGACCAGTTTCCAATCTGCGGTGAATGTGGCCGAGTCAATCATGACCGGCAATATCGAGATTGGTATTGCCGGCGGCGCCGACTCCTCATCGGTATTGCCTATTGGGGTATCTAAAAAACTTGCCCATGCCTTAGTTGATCTAAACAAAGCTCGCAGCTTTGGCCAAAAGTTACAAATTTTCCGCCGTTTAGGCATTAAAGATTTACTGCCTGTGCCGCCTGCCGTTGCCGAGTATTCTACGGGATTGTCCATGGGACAAACCGCAGAGCAAATGGCCAAGACCTATAATATCAGCCGCGCCGACCAAGATGCATTGGCGCACCGTTCCCACACGCTGGCGAGTGAAACTTGGGCTTCAGGTCACCTACGTGACGAAGTGATGGTGGCCCATGTTCCCCCTTACAAACAGTTTATCGAGCGCGATAATAACATTCGTGAAAACTCCGATTTAAGCTCTTACGCTAAACTGCGTCCCGCTTTCGATAAAAAGCATGGCAGCGTGACAGCCGCTAACAGTACGCCGCTAACCGATGGTGCCTCGGCGATCATTTTGATGAGTGAAGGCCGTGCTAAGGCCTTGGGTTATCAACCTATTGGTTACATTAAGAGCTACGCATTTACCGCGATTGATGTCTGGCAAGACATGCTGATGGGGCCATCCTATGCAACGCCATTGGCATTAAAGCGCGCCGGCATGGAATTAGAAGATTTAACTCTTATCGAAATGCATGAAGCTTTTGCGGCACAAACCTTAGCCAACATGCAGATGTTTGCCTCAAAGAAATTTGCCGAAGAAAAATTAGGGCGTAATCGTGCTATTGGTGAAATCGATATGAGCAAATTTAACGTGCTTGGTGGTTCTTTAGCTTACGGTCATCCATTTGCGGCCACAGGAACACGTTTAATCACTCAGGTTTGCCGTGAGCTTAAGCGTCGTGGCGGCGGAACGGGTCTGGCAACGGCCTGTGCTGCGGGTGGTTTAGGGGCTGCAATGATTGTGGAAGTGGAGTAATGGCGATGGAAAAGACATTTAATTTAACCCGCCGTGAAGACGGTATCGCCATTCTAACGATGGACGTACCCGGCGAAACCATGAATACCCTCAAGGCAGAATTTGGCCCTGAGATCAGTGAGATTCTGTCTGAGATTAAACGCGATAGCAGTATCCGTGGCCTAGTGCTGATTTCGGGTAAAAAAGACTCCTTCGTCGCTGGGGCGGATATCTCTATGCTCGATGCTTGCCAAACGGCGGGCGATGCGAAAGCCTTATCCCAGCAAGGGCATGTGGTGTTTAACGAGTTAGAAGCCTTGAATATCCCTGTGGTTGCCGCGATACATGGCGCCTGTTTAGGGGGCGGTTTAGAGCTCGCGCTCGCCTGTCATCAACGTGTGTGTAGTGATGATGGCAAGACCATGCTTGGCGTACCCGAAGTGCAACTCGGTTTATTACCCGGTGGCGGCGGTACTCAGCGTTTACCTCGTTTAGTGGGGATCACTACTGCACTGGATATGATGTTGACGGGTAAACAAATTCGTCCGAAACAAGCGTTAAAGATGGGCTTAGTCAACGACGTAGTACCACAGACGATTCTACTGCAAACCGCGGTGGAGATGGCGCTCGCGGGTAAGCGCACGGCGAAACCAGTTAAAAAATCGCTGGTCAATCAATTACTCGAAGGCACAGGATTCGGTCGTAACATTATTTTTGATCAAGCCGCCAAGCAAGTCGCTAAGAAAACCCAAGGCAACTATCCTGCGCCGGCAAAAATTATTGATTGCGTGCGCCAAGGTATGGCTAAGGGAATGCAAAAAGGGCTTGAGGTGGAAGCCAGCCATTTTGCTGAGCTGGTGGTGTCGAAAGAATCAGAGGCGCTGCGCAGTATTTTTTTTGCCACCACAGAGATGAAGAAAGAAACTGGCGCCAAAGGGGCGACACCACGTAAAGTCAAAAAAGCCGTGATCTTAGGTGGCGGTTTGATGGGCGGTGGTATTGCTTCGGTCACGACGACTAAGGCTAAAATTCCAGCAAGGGTAAAAGACATTAACGAAAAGGGCTTAAGCAATGCGCTTTCTTACGCCTATAAGTTATTGGATAAAGGCGTTAAACGTCGTCATATGACGCCAGCCGTTCGCGACAATTTAATGGCACTGATGACTACGACGACCGAATATAAAGGCGTTAAGGACGCTGATATTGTTGTAGAAGCCGTATTTGAGGATTTAGCGCTTAAACATCAGATGGTTAAAGATATTGAGCGTGAATGTGGTGAGCACACGATTTTTGCATCTAACACCTCATCTTTACCCATAGGTCAAATTGCACAAGCGGCTAGCCGTCCTGAAAATGTGATTGGCTTACATTATTTCTCACCCGTAGAAAAAATGCCGCTGGTGGAGGTCATTGCCCATGCGAAAACGTCTCCAGAGACGATTGCCACCACAGTGGCCTTTGCTCGCAAACAGGGTAAAACGCCAATCGTGGTACAAGACGGCGCCGGTTTTTATGTTAACCGTATTCTTGCGCTTTACATGAACGAAGCTGCGCAATTACTGCTGGAAGGGCAGAGTATTGAGCACTTAGACAAAGCCTTAGTGAAATTCGGCTTCCCCGTTGGCCCTATCACTCTGCTCGATGAAGTAGGGATCGATGTGGGTGCTAAAATCGCTCCAATCCTTGAAAAAGAACTGGGTGAGCGCTTTAAAGCGCCTGCTGCCTTCGATAAGTTACTGAGCGATGATAGAAAAGGCCGTAAAAATGGCAAAGGTTTCTATCAATATGCTGCTGGCAATAAAGCGTCGAGCAAGAAGAAAGCCGTAGATGAAAGTGTATATGGCGTATTAGGTATCAAACCGGGTATCGATAAAGAAATGAGCGCGGTAGCGGAACGTTGTGTCGTGCAAATGCTCAATGAAGCGGTACGTTGTTTAGATGATAGCATTATTGCTTCACCGCGCGATGGTGATATTGGCGCTATCTTCGGTATTGGTTTCCCACCATTCTTGGGTGGCCCATTCCACTATATCGATACTCTAGGGGCCGATAATTTAGTGAGCATACTGGAACGTTATCAGGCTCAATACGGCGACCGATTTGAGCCATGTCCACGTCTTAAGGCGATGGCGGCAGAAAAGACTCGTTTCTTCTAGGTACATAAATAGGTATCGGTTAAAAAAGCGGCAATTCGATGCCGCTTTTTTATTGCCTCCAGGCTAATTTTTGCCTAAAAAATGTTCACATTTGTCAGGGGGATCTTGTATTATGGCGTGCCTATTTACGGCAGTTGTGCCGTGACGCCGTGTATGTAGATGTTGATTAGTGCAGATAAGTAGTCTTGCTTAGAGTCTATAGACATAGTGAAATGCTGTTTTTTGACTTGCACTATCATGACTTAGCCGATAAAGAGGTTGCTGTGGGATTCATGTTTTATATCGTTGTCGCCTTGTCTGTGAGTTGTTCCTGGTGTTTTGGTGTTGCGGCTTTTAGAGCAGGACTATCGGTAAGCTACTGGGCTGTAATGGGATTTATACTGGGTCCCTTAGCGTTTCCACTCTTTTCTTCCCATAAACGTATTGCGTTAAGCAGAATACGCCAGACTTCTGACGTTAGACTAACCGCTTAATGTATATGGTTTTTCTTAAATGTGGCAAATGAAAAAGGAGCATTAAGCTCCTTTTCTATTGGCCTAGGCCGAGCGCTAGCAAAATGGCGCTAGGCTATGTAAACAGCATATTTTCGCTTAAGGTGGAATTAATTCCACCAACCCTTTGCAGGGATTACTTCAAGGTGGTTTAAGCCTTCTGGTAATTTCACTTTTTTACGAACAGGCTTTGCGAAACCAAGTGCTTTTTTGAGTGAGTTAATCATATTTTATTACCTCAATTTAAAGATTAATTACGCGATTTCTGTATTGGAATTAGCAAATTTCACATATGGATGGCCAGCGACTTCTAATGGCTTGAATTTCACATATGGATGGCCAGCGACTTCTAATGGCTTGAATTTCACATATGGATGGCCAGCGACTTCTAATGGCTTGAATTTCACATATGGATGGCCAGCGACTTCTAAT
>NZ_JAKILE010000021.1:0-59247 GCF_023283775.1 Shewanella seohaensis | reverse complement strand
ACTCCCGTGTTACATTGACTTAAAAGGGAATAACCATTTCTTCGTCAATGCGCCTTGGATTGAGATGCCTGTGAGGCTCTGAACTGATTAGATATTTAATGTGATTGGTATAAGTCACAATTTCATTTTGTGAAATTTATAACCACCTATTTTTAAACAGTAAATTTGTTTATTAAGAAAGATTAATATGGCGTTTAATTGACCTAGATCAAACTTAGGCGTATCTCTTAGGTAACAGCAAAACCTGTTGTCTACTCATCAAAAATCCAACCTCAGGGTGAAGTATTATGAATGCATTAATCGAGATTGAAGCCTCTGAATTCAGCCAACTGTTCAAAAGCGGTGACGCCTTAAGCATCCGGATGTATATGGAGCATGTGCACATGCCTTTAGATGTGCAGGATAAGATTTACAACGAGATTTCGGCCTTAGCGGTACTCGAACAAGACACCATAGCGCGCCTTATCGAAACCCATTCCCACTCTGAAATTTCCGAGCGTCTGGCCTATTAATCACGGCTGAAGACGACGCGATACGCCAATGGACGGCTGCATTGAGTTCCCCATTCGCCGCGCCAGTTAACTGATATTTTTAACCCGCTTTTTTATCATTAATCCCATGCTAAACCACAAAAAATAAGGCCAAATATCACTATTTGGCCTTAGGTTTATGGGGCTTAAACTGATGAATATTTAAGCCCAAACATGATGTATGCGCCTTAAGCTTTCTCTTTTAAGCCTATGCTATTCATCCAGTAATCGAAATCGACCATATTACCGGGCAGCACCACACGGCTAGATTTCTGGCTTAAGCCATCGAGCTGCTTAAAGTACTGCTCACCAAGCTGCATACGCAGTGCGTTATGGCCGCCGGGCGCGGCAATCACAGTCGCTAAACGTTCGATCGATTCAGCAGTGGCTCGCGACAGGGTTAAAATCTCCTCCGCTTTACCTTCGGCCTCATTGATACGGCGCTGCATTTCACCTTCAGAGCGGTTTACGGTTTCCGCTTTAATCCCTTCGGAGCGATTGATCTTACTCTGCTTATCACCTTCACTCTTTGCCAGTAATGCACGGCGCTCGCGCTCGGCATTCACTTGCATTTCCATGGCGTTTTTCACTGTCTCGGGTGGCGTGATGTTCTTTATCTCATAACGGTGCACGCGAATACCCCACATGGCACCCGCTTGGTCGAGCACTTCCACTACCTTAGCGGAAATCACATCCCTCTCTTCGAAGGTGCGGTCGAGATCTAAGGTGCCGATCACTGAGCGCGTGGTGGTCTGCGCCAGCTGAATTGCCGCATAGCGATAGTCTGTGATCCCATAGCTAGCCTTGACTGGATCGGTAACAGAGATATAAATCACCCCGTCAACTTCCACATTCACTTCGTCACTGGAGAAGCACTCCTGTGGTGGTACGTCGATAGTTTCCTCTTTTAAGTCATGGATATAAGCCACTTTATCGACAAAAGGAATTAAGGTGTGGAAACCCGCATCTAACGTCGAGTGGTACTTACCTAAACGCTCAACAATATAAGCCGATTTAGTCGGAACTAAGCGGATGGATTGGAACAGCTTAATCACAAATATGGCGAAAATCAGTCCCCAAATGACCATTACCGCTACATCAGTATTCAATGGGATTTGCATTAGCGTGCTCCTTTGCTAGTTGCATTATGGCCACCCACGGTTTGGGTGACTTGTTCCATTCCTTCGAAGAATCCTTCGAGTTTTGCCATTTCCGCGGGGACAACCGACACTTGCGAATCGTTGAGGATCTTACCGACCTGAGCAATAAACTGCTCTTTTAACAGCATATTCATCGCATCGTTACCGCCATTAACCGCTAACGCTTGGGAAATCATCGCCATGCCTTCGGACTTTGCTTTAGCGATAATGGCAATTTCTTGCCCCGTACCTTTAGCTTCGTTGATACGCTTCTGTTTTTGGCCTTCAGAAATGTTAATCGCCTCTTGGCGCTCACCCTCTGACATATTGATCATCGCGGCCTTTTCGGCATTGGCCAAGGTGATTTCGGCGCGCTTACGACGCTCGGCTTCCATTTGTTTTTCGAGGGTATGGATCACATGACGCGATGGCGTGATATTACGGATCTCATAACGTAACACTTTGATCCCCCAAGGCTCAGACGCCTTATCAATCTCGCGCACTATGGATTCGTTTAAGCGATCACGCTCGGAAAAGGTCTCACTGAGGGTGAGCTTACCGATTTCAGAACGCATAGTGGTCTGTGCCAGATTCACGGCAGCTTTACGATAGTTCTCAATACCGTAGCTCGCTAACTTGCCGTCCATGACCTTGAGATACACTAAGCCATCCACTTCAAGCTGGGTGTTATCCTTTGAGATACAGCTTTGTGGCGGCACGTCGAGCACTTGCTCACGGGTATCGTGTTTATATGCGACGCGATCGAAGAAAGGGATTAGGAAGTGGAATCCCGGTTGTAACACAGTACGGAATTTTCCCAAACGCTCAATGACATGCACCTCACGCATTGGCACTATCAGCATCAGCTTATAGAGAATAAACAAGACAAATAAAATGACTAAGGTAAACACAAACATAGACTCATCCTTTAGTTTTGAGACGTTGCCTGATCAACAGGCTCAACCACTAGGGCAATGTTTTCACGGCAGATAATCCTGACCTCAGTGCCCGCAGCAATGATACTACCATCCCCCAATGCGGGCCATTCGCTCCCTTGGAACTCGACTCTTCCTGTCGTTTGTCCTGGACCTATGGTTTGTTTAACACGGGCGATTTGATTGTAGATATCAAGTTCTTCATCGGTGTTACCCACATGGGAATCTCCACCAACCAATTTTTGAGTGACTTGCCGAAAGGCGAGTAATAAGACGATGGCGGAAATAAACCACAGTGTCAGGCTTTGAACCACACCTTCCACCAGGCCAATCCATAAGGCGCCAGCCACCACTAAGCAGGCGGCGCCGAGTAGCACGACAATACCTCCAGGTATCACCAGCTCGGCTAACATCAAGATAATCCCGATAATAGACCAAACTAAAATCAGATTCGAAAACTCCATATTCCCCCCTGAAATGAGAGCATCCTGTGCTGCACTATAGCAGCAGAGTGACAGATATGCGACATAATATGTCATAAATTTATACGCCGATTTAAAAAGCACGGCAAGACAATTAACTTGGGAAAATGAGGGGATGAATTGACTCGCGGCAAAATATCGACTCAAGTTGTTCTAAAATTAAGCACAATCAATTCAAAAAGTTAGCTCACAATATCATCAAAAATGTATCGATAAATAAAATAACCGCTAAAAATCAATAAATTAAACACATCAAAAACCACAATTTGATTATGTGATTTTCACAACAACATTCGATAAAAAACTTTGAATAATTGTAAATTTTTGCATATATTGCCCGCACTTTTTACCTTGCCCTCAGCCAGTACCCATACAAGCCGCACCACCCTAGCCGTTTGTAGGTTCTGCCCTCGGAGCAGGAACTGAGTACAACTTTATTTAGCGTCTACCCCTACAACAGGAAATAACAATGAAAAAGACATGCCTATGTCTAGCATTAATGCTTTCACCTCAAGCATTTGCTGGTGACTTAGTACAGTGGTGGGATTTCAGTGCAACCGCCCTTTATGGCGAAGACTACGACTTGGCTCCTTCGGACAAGCAAGCGACAGTCACACTCGAAACCGCTGGTGCATGGAAATACGGTGATTGGTTTGCCTTCCAAGATTTTATCTACTTCAAAGGCGACCACACGGGCATGGATAGCACCACCTACGGAGAGATTTCACCTCGCTTTAGCGCGAGCAAAATCCTCGGCGAAAAAATTGCGTTCGGCCCTATTACCGATCTTTCATTAGCCCTCACCTACGAAGAAGGTGAAGGCCCTGTGCATAGCTTGCTCTATGGCTTAGGGGTCGATGTTGCCGTACCTTACTTTACCTACCTTAACTTCAACACTTATCGTCGCGATGCAATGAGTTCAGGCAATATCAGTGATGGCTGGCAGTTCACCCCAGTCTTCAGAATCGATATCCCTGTAGGTTCGGCCAATATCGTGCTCGATGGCTTTATCGATTGGGTATTTGCAACGGATAACAGTGGTTATGAAGAGAACTTCCACTTCAACCCTCAGCTGAAATACGATTTAGGTAAGAGCCTATTTGGTGATCACAAGGCAAATAAACTGCTTGTGGGTATCGAGTACGATCTGTGGACCAACAAATACGGCGTGAAGGGTGTCGACCAAGACACTTATTCTGTCATTGCTCAGTACCACTTCTAATCTAAGTGATACAGCCCGCCTTAGCGGATACAGCGAATAAAAAAGGTGCCTAGGGCACCTTTTTTATTATTACGCAAGCAACACTCGCTTTGCAGGGGAGCGTATCGGCGAATTAAGCCAGTAGCTTCTTAGCGGCAGCTACGACGATAGAAACAGCACTGACTTCAGTTTGCTTCATTGTCGCTTCGTTCGGGATTTCCTGTTGAGTGCGGTTTACGATAACGCCAGCCACACACGCCGCACGCCAACCTTGAGTCGCACACATAGTGAATAGGGTCGCTGATTCCATTTCATAGTTCAGCACGCCCATATCCTGCCACTCTTTCATTGAGCCAGCAAAACGACGGGTCACACGGCCAGTCACAGTGTCATAGCGCTCTTGGCCTGGATAGAAGGTATCAGAAGATGCGGTAACGCCGATATGAGGCTCTACGCCCGCATCGCGGCACGCAGCAACCATAGCGGTGGTACATTCGAAGTTAGCAACCGCAGGGAACTCCATAGGTGCGAAGTGTAAGCTCGCGCCATCTAAACGCACTGACGCTTGAGTCACAATCACATCACCCACATTTACATGGGGTTGAATCGCACCTGTGGTACCAACACGCAGGAAGGTATTCACGCCTAATTGCGCTAACTCTTCAACTGCAATCGACGTTGATGGACCACCGATACCGGTAGAACAAATCACCACAGGCTTACCGTCAGCATACGCTAAGTAGCTGGTGTACTCGCGGTGGCTTGCAAGGAATGTGGCATTATCCATTAACTCGGCAATACGTTTTACACGCTCTGGATCGCCCGGCACAATCGCCAAAGTGGCACCATCGAGCATCGCTTTGGTCAAACCTAAGTGAAATACATCAGCCATCGTGAAAACCCCTTTCATTTTTGATAATAAAATTCTTATAAAATCGACTTTAACCTAGTATCGAAGCGGTGAAGGTTAACTTGATCACAGAATTATCGGCAAGAAGAATTGTTCATTCGTAATGTAATTACCAAACCTATTACAGCTTGATCACAAAGATAGCAAATCTGTGATGTTTCTGTGGGCACTCGTCAATCAGGTGAAATTAAGTGTGAGCCAGAACTGACTCGCTCGCCACACTGGGCAATATAAAAGATATAGGCTGTTGATTTATAGCTAGTTTGCTGAAATCACCCTTTAGTATTAATCTGTAGGAGGACAAATATTGATCCATATCACGTTTCATCATCGTGGCTAGGGTTAGGGTTAAGACGAGACCAAAGCACGATAAAAGACGACAAGGAGAACGCCAATGTTTCCAGAATATCGAGATCTCATTACCACCTTAAAGACTCAAGATGCTCATTTTCAACGTAAATTCAACGAGCACAATCAATTAGATGAAGAAATCAAGCAACTGGAAAAACGCGTTGGCAGTGATTTCAATCCCACAGTGAAAGAACTCAAAAGCAAAAAACTGCATTTAAAAGAAGAGATCTATCAAATTCTCAAATCCCACAATTAAGTGGTGATACCAAAAACGAAGGGCGCCTAAGCGCCCTTTTTGTTGCCTTGCGGCTAAGATTACAGGTAGTAATCCTTCAGAGGTGGGAAACCGTTAAAGCACACCGCTGAATAAGTGGTGGTGTAAGCACCGGCGGTTAACCAGTACATACGGTCTCCAATTGCTAGGTCATTCGGCAGACCATAGCTGTAGTGTTCGTACATGATGTCGGCGCTATCGCAGGTCGGGCCGGCGATAACACATTTGTCCAACTCACCTTGTTTGTGGGTGAAGATTGGGAATTTAATCGCCTCGTCCATGGTTTCGATTAAACCAGAGAACTTACCCACATCGGTAAATACCCAACGCTCTAATGCGGTGTAGGATTTCTTACTGATCAGCACCACCTCAGACACCAATACCCCAGCGTTAGAGATCAACGAACGACCCGGCTCCAGAATGATCTGCGGCAAATCGTCACCAAAATCTTCCTTCAGGAAGTGGGTGATTTGCTCAGCATACACACCGAGTTGATTGGTTTTGTCGATATAGTTAGCTGGGAAGCCACCCCCCATGTTGATCATCTTCAGGACGATGTTGTGCTCATCACGCAGACGATCGAAGATGCTCTTCACTTTACCAATCGCCGAATCCCAAGCACCGATATCACGTTGCTGTGAACCCACGTGGAATGAAATACCAAAGGGCTCTAAGCCTAATTCCTTCGCCAGAACTAACAGCTCATAAGCCATCTCATTTTGGCAACCAAACTTACGAGACAGTGGCCAATCGGCGGTGTCTGTGCCTTCGGTCAGGATACGCACATAGATACGTGAACCCGGCGCTTCTTCGGCGATCATACGTAAGTCTGCCTCAGAATCCGATGCATACATACGCACACCACGCTCATAAAACGCACGCACATCTTGACGCTTTTTGATGGTATTGCCATAGCTCACGCGGTCAGGCGTTACGCCCACGTTAGTGACCATATCTAATTCATAAATCGACGCAATATCGAAGTTTGACCCTTTGTTTTTCAGTAACGTCAGGATCTCAGCCGCAGGGTTTGCCTTAACTGCATAATAAACATCGGCATAAGGAAAACTATTAACCATGTCATCGTATTGTTTCGCAATGATACTGGTATCAATCACTACGAACGGGGTCGCTTTATCTTTGGCAAACTCTTCAATACGCTTGAAGGTTTCAGCATCATAATAGTCAGCAACATCAATAGATTGAAATTGGCTCATTGGGCCAGAGTCTCCTTTGGGTCAAATGGTAAAAGATTCGTTGTCTGTCTTAAAAACGTGCGCAGTAAACGCTATTTTTTTACTTAACGCAACGAATTTTTATGCTTAATAACTAACTTTTTATTCCATGAAATTTTAAGCGGTGACAAACCTAAAAAAACTGCCATCAAAACAGATAATTATGCACAAGAGCACAACAGAGAATATTGACGTTTTTGAGGTAGGAAAAATGAATTTTTTACGACGGCAACTCAAGCTTATGCAGCTAAGGATGATCTGAGGAAAAATACTGAGTAACACTCGTTGGCCGATTAGCGATTCAAGCTCAATCCGCACGAGCCAAAAATCACCTCTCTAAAACGAGATAAAATGTGTTGAGGGGTGAGCCCTTCAACATAGCCCCCCTCAACATTGGCTTCAAAACAGACTATTGCGACTCGTTTAGTTTCGCTAAGGCTTGGCTTAAGGCTTCACTCGAATCGAAGTAGGCGATGTCCTGAATATTGCGGTGGTCCAGTAAAATCATCGTCGCCATATCTTTAGTATCGGGTAACAGGCGGCTAATCTCGCCTTCCCTGTCTAAACCAATGGCAAAGGGCAACTCCTGCATTTGCGGCACGGCGACAAATTTAGCGATCAACGATGGCATGCCACTGATATCCGCCACATAGACTAAATGCGGTGGAAACTTATCTCCCGCGAGTGGTGTAAGCGTTTCTTTAATAATATCGCCGCCTTTCATACTGCGGCTAAAGAGCACGACTTTGGTTTCGTCAGTCACACTGACCGCTTGCTCATTTTGATCCTGCAATGAAATAGGATTGATCGCATCCCCGGCAACGTAACTCGCCGCCAAGGCCATCATGGGAGTGAAAAGGAAGGACAGACACAACAACAGCTTTCTCATAAACACTTAACTCCATTTTTGATACGGGCAATAGCATACCCGAGTCTCACAACCGACTCATTTAATCCGAGCCATTACATGATACGCTTCACAATGCATGGCGAATACGCCTTTCAAAGCAATTGTACGTTATACTAAGGCGGTTAAATTTATTGTAAGGATATCATTATGATAACACCTGGGCTCGATCAGGAATTGCAGCAACTCCAAGGCGTTTACCAGCTGATCACCGAGTTTTTAGTCAATTATAGTTTCCAATTAATCGGTGCTGCGCTGGTCTTTTTATTGGGTCTGTGGGTCGCCAGCAAAGTCTCGCGCTTAGTCGCCAAGCAGTGCGAAAAGCATCACATCGACATCACCCTGAGTAACTTTGTCAGCAATCTGATCCGTATCCTGATCATTGTCATGGTGGGTATTATTGCCCTTGGCAAGATAGGCATTAGCGTCACGCCCATGGTGGCAGCGATTGGTGCCGCCTCCCTCGGCGCGGGTTTAGCCCTACAGGGCATGCTGTCGAACTATGCTGCTGGGGTCACCATTATTGTGACTCGCCCTTTTGTGGTCGGAAATACCATCGAAATCAAAGGAGAAAGCGGTGTCGTCACGCGAATTAATTTGGGGATGACGATTTTAACCAATGAGGAAGGCGAGCAAATTAGCATTCCCAACAAACACATCGTTGGTGAGATCTTACATAACTCCTTCGGTAATAAGCTGGTCGAAACCCAATTTAACCTGAGTTATCACAACGACCCTGAGGCGGCGATAAGCCTAATTACTGAGCTGCTGAGCCAAAACCCCAATGTCAGTCAGGACACTACACCAAATATTGGTATCAATGGTTTTAATGCCATCGGCATTGAGATTGGTGTGCGTTACTGGGTACCGACACAAAGTTACTTTCAGCATAAATACAAGATAAATATGGCCATTTATAACGCCCTCAAACAGGCTGGTATCGAAATGGCTTGCCCAGTGCGAGAAATTCATTTGCAAGAAAAGTAAGCACCTCCATCGAGGCGAATGAATTCAAACATTCGCCTCATCTAGCACAGTTAACTTGCATTTTTTGCGGGATGCGCGTTTACTGTGCAGCCCAAATATCGATAGTGACGGATTACTATGTTGTTGATACTTATCATTATAGCCTTTGTCGTTCTGTTTATTTTTTTTGCCAAATACCAAAAAAAGAAAATACAAGCCGAAGCGCTTGCCGCGGGTGAGCCCTCGGCGCTACTCAATCACGGACTCACATTAATCAATCAGGGCGAAGTCAACTCAGGCCTAGACTATATTCAGCAGGCCGTCGATAAAGACTTTGCAGTGGCCGCCATTGCTATGGCCGAGTTGTATTCGGGTCGATTCCAGCAAGTCCCCGCCGATCCCAAGGCATCTGAATATTGGTATCGAAAAGCCGCCGAGATCGATCCGCAATTTTTACCCATGATCACCCTGCCGAGCTTGGTCGCCTCTGAGGCGCAAACACCCGAGCAATTACGCGAACAGGTCGAACAACTCAAAGCCAGTGCTGAAGCGGGGCAAGTCGAGTTTCAATATGAGCTCGCCTATTTGTATCTCAGACAACCCTTTCTCGATCCCGATGCAAGCCAAGCCATTTACTGGTTCGAAAAGGCGGCCGCCCAAGGCAAGCAAGATGCCTATTACCACTTAGGCACCCTGTATTGGCACGATGAACGTGTCACGCCAGACTATAGCAAAGCGCGGGAATACTTTGAGAAAGCCGTCGCCGCCGGTGATGAACTCGCAAAAGATAACTTAGGCCATATGCTGGCCGCTGGCCAAGGCGGCCCTAAAGATCTCGTCCGTGCCGAAGCCCTACTCAGCGAATATGCCGCAGAAAATGATTTTCGCCAGTATTACCTAGGCAAACGTTTCCTCTATGGTGAAGATTTTGCCGTCGACTACGGCAAGGCCCGTCACTGGTTAGAAAAATCCTGCGCCACTGACAATGTCTTTGCCAAATTAGCGCTGGCACACCTTAAACTACTCGACCCACAAACGGATAATGACTACCAGCAGGCAAGAACAGAATTCGAGACTCTGGCATCCCAGTGGCAAGAAGAAGCCCTATTCGGTCTAGGTAAAATCTACGAGGAAGGCTTAGGCGTCTCGCGCCAACCGATTAAAGCCTTAATGTATTACCAACTGGCGGCCATGAGCCATATCAGTGACTATCAAGACGCATATGAGAAGCTCAGTAAGCGCTTGGGCACCCTAGAGATCCGCGAAGCCCAAAGCCTGTGTAATAACTTTCTGCATCAACACCCTATTCCCGATGAGCAGCAGGCTTATTACCATCTTAACCAAGCAGAAATCTACCGCAAGGGTGAGCATCCGAGCCGCGAAGCGCTGCAAACCGCAGAGACTTGGTACCGCAAAGCCGCCGACTTGGGCAGCCAAGATGGCATGCAAGCCCTCGTTGACATCTACCGCCACGAGTCGATTGATAAACCGGTTCAGACATATATTTGGTCGAGCATATTACTGCGCAACTTTGGTCAATACGGGATGAATAGCGATCAACTCTTGTATCAACAACAAGTCCTGCCGCGCTTAACGGAGTCCGAGTTGTTGTATGCCCAAGATGAAATCGAGAGGATTGAAACCCAGCTAGCACCTTACTTACAGAGCAACGAGTGAGGATAAACAGCTGATTGCAGGGTTTGGCCGCTTAGCCAAACCCTAGTGTTGAGAACCACGGCTTAAACCGAGGCTTGGGTTAAATGCCGCAGCAATGTCGCCAGCGTAGGAGCAACGGTTTGATGGGATGGATAACACAAACCAATGCGGCGAAACATCCGAGGCCCATCGAATTTAATCTGTTTAAGCCGAGGCTCGTCTTCGATTAGTCCATCGGGGAGAAAACTCACCCCAAATCCCGCCAGCACCAGCGACATCACTAAAGACTTAGATTCCGCCTTCGCCACCAAATTGAGCGACAAATTGCTGCAGGCGAGTAAGCCTATGGTTTGCTGATGCGCCTCGCAGGGTGGGCACTCAATAAAGTCGTACTGACTTAAGTCTTCGGGGCGAATACTGCTAACCAGGGCCAGTGAATGCTCCCTTGGCACACATAGCACATAGTCCTCCTCCCATAACGGAAAAAACACTTCATCCTCATGGCGTAAGCTGTCTAGGGTTAACCGACAATCCGCAGGACTTTGATAGTCCACCAGCTCTAAATCTAAATGACTAATTGCCTGATTAATTTGAGTTAATAACCCAGCAAGGCGACGCTGACTCAGATCGGGCATCACGGCTAAGCGCAGCTTTTGCCGACTCGCCTTAGCCATAAATAGCGCGGGTAACTTGCTGGCTTCCTCCACCAATTTAACCGCCAGTGGATACAGATAGTGGGCGCTATCCAAGGCTTTTACGCCTTTTTTATTGCGCTCGAATAAGGCGCCACCTAGCTCCTCCTCTAGCTGTTTAAGCCCAGCCGAAAGTGAGGGCTGACTGACATAACAGCGTGTTGCCGCCGCCGTAATATTGTTTTCTTCGTAAATCGCGATAAAAAAGCGCAATAAGCGTAAATCCACCATCTAACGTCACCCTATCAACCCAATATTCTGTCATAGGCAAAGCCTATCATCCAGTGGCAATAAGTATTTTTCAACCGATAAACCGCCACTTATACTCAACTAAACCGGATAAAACGATCTTTCAGCCAGCTTTTCAAACCTTTTAGATAGGAAATACTAATGACAAATACCACTCAACCCCTCGTTGTGATCACCGGCGCCTCATCGGGTATAGGTGCCGCCATCGCCAAACAGTTTAGTGCTGCAGGACACCCGCTATTACTACTGGCGCGCCGTGTAGAGCCAATGCAAGCCCTTGAGTTACCCAATAGCCTAGCCATAGGTGTCGATGTAACAGACACCGCCGCCATCAAGGCTGCCATCAACCAAGCGGAAGCACAATTTGGCCCAGTCGGTTGTCTTATCAACAACGCCGGCGTCATGCTGCTCGGGCAAATCGACACTCAAGATCCCAACGAATGGAGTCGCATGCTCAATATCAATGTGATGGGCGTACTCAATGGTATCCATGCGGTTTTAGCCAGCATGAAGGCGCGCAAAACGGGCACCATTATCAATATCAGTTCTGTTGCGGGACGGAAGACCTTCCCCAACCATGCGGCTTACTGCGCGACTAAATTTGCCGTGCATGCCTTAACCGAAAATATCCGTGAAGAAGTGGCGATGGACGATGTACGCTTAATCACCATAGCGCCGGGAGCGGTCGAGACAGAACTCTTAAGCCACACCACGGATGATGCTATCAAAGCTGGCTATCAAGATTGGAAGGTACAAATGGGCGGCGTGATTGCCCCCGAAAACGTGGCCTCTGCGGCATTATTTGCTTGGCAACAACCACAAAATGTCTGTGTGCGTGAGATAGTGTTAGCACCAACACGCCAGCAACCTTAAGCGACTTGCTTAGCACGACCTTGCGTAATACGGGTCAAACGCAGTGTGCGAGTGCCGCTGCGTTTAAAAATATAGCAACCGACCGAGTGCCCTCCCCCCTATCCACTGTACCAAGTTGCGCCAAATTCACACTTAAACACAGCGAAAATGGAGCGAAATCATTCCGACTGACTACTTTAGAGATCGTAAATTTTACAAAGTGTTAACTCGATCACTATCATTTTTTCGTCCTCTCCGACCGAAATCCCGAGCTGCGACACAACAAGCTAATTTAGCAATAAAAACAAGTCTTTGTTTTTGAAAATGTAAATTCACACCCAATTCAATCCATCGCCAGTCAATTAGATTTTTATCAATGAAATTTTTATCAATTAGATTTTTTTAATGAAAGTGATACACCTCAAATAAACATCCCGTCACCTTTGATAAATTTATTCACAAGGTGGAAGCAATAGCCACATTCCACCAACAAAGTCATGTGAATGACAATTAAGAAAGGATGAGATGATGAAAACTTCAACTAAGATCGCAATCGCCGTCGCGCTAATCAGCAGTTTGGGACTTCAAGCCTACGCCGCCGATGGGGGCAATCCCAAAAAGGGAAAACACCTCTATAAAAAAGAATGTAAAGCCTGCCATAGCCAAGGTGGTGAAGGTGGCGAGCTAACCCCAATGAGCAAAACCATGAGCCAGTGGGATCGCTTTTTCGACAAAGATAAACACAAACTCAAGCCTGAGGTATTCAACGGCCTCACCGAGCAAGATCTCAAAGATATACAGCAATTCCTGTATGACCATGCCGCCGACTCGGAGCAACCGCAAACCTGCGGTTAATCGCTGCCGAGCCTAAATCAAAGGGATAACCGCAGGCCTGCAACTGTAAGTTAACCCATTGAAATAAAACCAAGCCCAATAAGAGAAAAATGGGGAGCACACCTCAGGGCCTCCTGTTGGGTAAATTTGGCACTGTGCCTTGAGCCTGTGCCAGCGGAACACTCAGGGAGAAACCCTATGCGTACACCTACACTCATTTCGATATTGGTTGCAAATGCGCTGTTTATGTCTGGCCAAGCCTTTGCCGCCAACGAAACGCCAGCCGACACCCAAAAAATGGCCGAGCTGAAACAACAGCTTGCCGATATCACCGAACAACTCGATGAACTCAATAGCCGTGTCGATAAAACCGAGCGCCACACCTCGTTAGACCGCCTTGAAATCACCGGTGACTTTAGAACCAAGGCCCACTCACTGCATTACCGCGATGTCGTTTGGAACCCCGCCATTAAGGTGAACTTTAATGACTTTGGCGCCAAGGCCATGTCCGGCGCCTTTGGGATGCCAAACGATCCTAACTCGCCTCTCGGACAGATGATGCAAGCCAATCCCGATCTGGCCGCCGCCTTTCAAAATGGCATGTTACAGGGCGTCATGCCCTATGTACTCGCGCAGCAACATATCCAAGATATTGATAACGATATCTTTTACACCACTCGCCTGCGGTTAAATCTTAAGGCCAAGGTATGGGATAACGTCAGCTTTGCCGGTCGTCTGAGCATGTATAAAAACTGGGGCGACTCCACCGGCGTACAAGTGTTCGACTCCTGGCGCTCATTCACTATGGATGGCACCAGCAGCGGCAACACCAGTGGTGACTGGCTAAGGGTAGAACGCGCCTATTTCGACTGGAAAAAAATCAATGGCTCCGAGTTTTACCTCTCGATTGGTCGCCGTCCATCCACCTATGGCCCACCAAGCCACTACCGTGAAAACGAACTGCGTGGCGGCACGCCCTCTGGCCATTTAGTCAACTTTAACTTCGACGGCGCCACCTTAGGCTACAACCTAGGGGAAATCACCGGGGTTGAGGGGCAAGTGGTTCGCTTCTGTTATGGCCAAGGCTTTGAATCCCAATGGGGCAATGGCGAAATGTTTGGCGATATCGTCACCAAGGATACCCACCTCGGCGGCTTTAATATCGATGCCATCAACGACGGCACTAACTTCCTGCAATTCACCCTGTTTGGTGCCAAAGACATCAACGACGGCTTTAAAGGCACTATGGCCTTCCCGACCCAACTGGCGGGGATTTTTGCTCCAACCATGTACCAAGATATGCAAAAGTTCGACAACTTTAACTTTGTCACCCGAGTGCAACCTAGCGGCGTCATTGGTGATATGTACCTTGGCGGCATTGGCTTTGCGCGGGAAGAAGCTAACGATATCAAATGGTTTGCCTCACTAGGCTGGACACGCGCCGAGCCAAATGGCAATGCGGGTATGTTCGGCGGCATGTTATCCGATGCGGTGTTTGAAGCAGAGCTCAACAGCACTGGGACCGAAATCATCATGGTACCGAAAACCAGCGATGATACCGATACCAAAGATGGTTATGGCATCTATCTGGGTATCCAAATCCCCGCGCCCTACGGCAAGTTTGGCTTGGAATATAACTACGGTTCTAAATATTGGACGCCGTTCACCCAAGCCCAAGATGACCCAATCGGTAGCAAGTTAGCCACCCGTGGCCATGTCGGCGAAGCCTATTACATCTTTGATATCAATCCCAAAATGTTTATCAAACTGGCAGGGCTCTACTACGACTACGAATACACAGGTAGCGGTACGCCTGTGGGCGCCCCACAAAAAATCGATGAGGTGTTAGCGGGCTCTGCCTACTCGATGCTGCCGGTGGTCGATAAGGCCTTCGATGTGAATGCCTCGCTGACCATTAACTTCTAACCATATGCCATTCAGCCCTCGGTATTACCGAGGGCAGGAGTACAGAATGAAAAAACTCATTGTTATTGCCTTAGCGGGTATGGCGTTGCAAGCGCAGGCCGCCAATCCCCATAAAGACGTTCTCAAAGGCCCCTTCGCCACAGGTTCTGAGGTGACGACTCAGTGCTTAACCTGCCACGAAGAACAAGCCACAGACATGATGAAAACCTCCCACTGGACATGGGAGTTAGAACAAAAGCTACCCGATAGAACCGTATTACGAGGCAAGAAAAACAGTATTAATAACTTCTGTGTGTCGATTTCCAGCAACGAGCCTCGCTGCACTAGCTGCCACGCAGGTTACGGCTGGAAGGACAGTAACTTTGATTTTAAAGACAAAACCAAAGTGGACTGCCTTGTATGCCACGACACCACAGGCACCTATGTGAAAGACCCCGCCGGTGCAGGCGAGCCCATGGCTAAGCTCGATCTGGCGAAGATCGCGCAAAACGTCGGTGAACCCGTGCGGGATAACTGCGGTAGCTGCCACTTCTACGGCGGTGGTGGTGATGCGGTCAAACATGGGGATCTCGACTCCTCCATGGCCTACCCTGATAAAGCCACCGATGTGCACATGGACAGCGATGGCAATAACTTTCAATGCCAAAATTGCCATACCACTGAAAAACATCAAATTTCGGGTAATGCTATGGGGGTCTCCCCAGGCGGTATCGACCACATTGGCTGTGAGAACTGCCACGAGAGCGCGCCGCACAGCAACAAAAAGCTCAATACCCATACCGCAACCGTGGCCTGCCAAACCTGCCATATTCCATTCTTCGCTAAGAATGAGCCCACCAAGATGCACTGGGATTGGTCAACAGCGGGTGATGATAAACCTGAGACCGTTGATCAATATGGCAAACACACCTATCAGAAGAAAAAGGGTGACTTTGTGTGGGAGAAAATGGTCAAGCCCCAGTACGCTTGGTACAACGGCACGGCTAACGCTTATATGGCGGGGGACAAGATGGACCCGAATGTCGTCACTAAGCTGACCTACCCTATGGGCGATATTAACGATGCTAAAGCCAAAATTTATCCCTTTAAGGTGCATACCGGTAAGCAGATTTACGACAAGAAACTCAATATCTTTATCACCCCAAAAACCTATGGCAAGGGCGGATACTGGAGCGAGTTTGATTGGAATTTAGCGGCGAAACTGGGTATGGAAGCCAACACCACCATGACTGAAAAAGGCATCAAATACAGTGGTGAATATGGCTTTGCCGCCACTGAAATGTGGTGGCGTATCAACCACATGGTGTCACCGAAGGAACAAGCGCTTAACTGTAATGATTGCCACAACAAAGGCACTCGCCTCGATTGGCAAGCCTTGGGCTATCAAGGCGATCCCATGAAAAACAAGCAAGGCCCTAAACATAAACAATAATAAGCCGTTTCACTCGCTATCGCCTGACCGAATCTAATGGCATAGCGAGTATCGCTCCCCTGCAAACCTTTGAGAGCTTAGTACCCGCTGGCTAAGCTCTCTTTTTTATCGTGCTATACCTGCCAACAAAGACAAATCGCCGCAGTTAAAAAATAACACTGTCCCAGTTTGTCTCAATCTATAGGCGTGAAAAGGAGTTTGGCTCTGTTTATAAGTCAAATTAACTGATTTTTATGGCATTTATTTTGCCTAAACAGGCAATGTTCAATTGTGGCAACCTCTATGACCGCGGGCAAAACCCCAACACAGCACCCGACTCAACCGCTCAACCGTTTACTCGGTGAAACCAGCGGTGCCTTCGCCGACCTAGGCACATTTTTACCTTTAGTCTTGGGCTTAATTGCCCTAAACCAATTTTCGCCCCAAGGGATATTTTTAGGCTTTGGCCTATTCGCCATCTTAAGCGCCTTATTTTATCGCCGTCCGATCCCCGTCCAACCCATGAAGGTCATCGCCGCCCTTGTGATCGCCCAAGGCTTAACGCCTGGGATGCTCCAAGCCAGTGCCATGCTGATGGGTATCATTCTGTTAATTTTGGCGTTTAGCGGCGCCATTACTTGGCTTGCCAAGCAATTATCCCAAGCAGTGAGTGTGGGGATTCAATTAGCGATTGGTCTGCAGTTGATGTGGATGGGCACTAAGATGATGAGCGACTTTTGGCTGCTCGGACTCGGCGCGTTTGCCTTACTATTTGTGAGTAAATTCTTACCCTTACGCTACCTTGCCATGCCACTCGTTATCGCTGCAGGCATGTTATGGCAAGCCAATAGTCAAACCGACATCGCCACCAGCCTGAACATTCCCGCCTTGAGTACATCCTTACACTTAGCTTGGCCTAGCCTTAACGAGTGGAGTTCAGCTGCGATTTTACTGGTGCTGCCACAGCTCGCCCTCACCTTAACCAATGCGGTCATTGCAACTTCAGCCATGGCGCAGGAAAAGTTTCCCGAAGACGCCGCCAAACTCACACCTAAAAATTTGGCCATTAGCTCTGGGCTGGCCAATTTGTTACTCGCGCCTTTTGGTGCGGCGGCCATGTGCCATGGTGCAGGAGGCCTTGCGGTGCAATACCACTTTGGCGCACGCACTCACCTCGCGCCATTAATCTTCGGCAGTACTTGTGTGGTTATCGCCCTATTCTGGGATGGGCAAATTGCGTGGTTGCTCGGGCTTATCCCTGTGGCGATTCTCGGCAGTTTGCTGTCCATCGGCGGTTTGCAACTAGCGTGGTCAAAACGCCTTATTGATGGTAAGCCCTTCTGTATCTTTGTGATCCTCGCAACCGCAGTCACTTGCTTGGCTGTCAACGCCGCCGCTGGGCTGGCTGTCGGGATTCTTCTTGAGCAAGGTCGCCGCACTTGGGCCATGCTCGCGATGCGTTAAGTACCAATATCACTCTGGCATAAAAACCACAGCGCATAATGCGCTGTGGTTTTATCCCTTAAAATGCTCTTGCAGGATTGGTGGGCGTATCCTTTTGTGCCAGCTTATGCCTTATACGACACAAAACGATGGCCAAACTAACGGCAAATCCTGCCATGGCGTATTTGGGCTAAGCCTATCCTTTAGGCAATACCACGGTTACCACACAGCCTTGCTGCCAGGGTAATTGGGTATGTGCCGATTGCTTGCAGTTTTCAATCTCAATACTGCCATGGTGGCGGCTGACGACATCCTTACAAATGGCTAAGCCTAAACCGAGTCCCGCATCCTTGGTGGAGGCAAATGAGACCATTAGCTCGCTGGCTTGGCGCTGCAATCCTTCACCATTATCAATCACTAATACTTTAATTTCAGTAGGTTGATAGTGGATCTCAATCCTTAACTGGCGCGCTCGGTGCTCTTCACAGGCTTCTAGCGCATCTAAACTATTTTTGACTAGGTTGACCCACATTTGACTGAGGCCCACGCTATCCCCCAAGACTTCAAAGGGATGACCTTCAACCAGCACAGTGACTTGCACGCCTGCGCGGTCTAACTCGCGCCGCAGCAGGGCCAAGGCTTCTTTGACAACTAGGGTCACATTGAGCGGTTCGGCCTTAGACTGGCGGCGTTTGAGTAAACCGCGAATACGGTGCACAACCGCCCCGGCTCGTATCGATTGCGCGTTGATTTTACCCAAAATATCATAGAGCTCTGGGTTGTCCTGTCCCAGCCTTTCTAGCTGTATCATGGCGCCTTCACTGTATTGGGTTATGGCGGCTATCGGTTGATTCAGTTCATGGGCCAGCCCCGCGCCAATCTCCCCGAGAATCGCCGCACTTTGTAAGCGTTCTAACTGCAATGCCTTGTCTTTTAATTGCCGCTCAGTACTGACTAAAAACTCGCTCTTTTGGCGGAATTTATATTCGAGCCACAGGTGATAAATGGTCGACACAATAAAGATCAGCAGTAATACCCCACCCCACTCTTTATTTTTCTCCATCCATTTATAGACGGTTTGATATAAGGGAGGTGATGCACCTTGCAGCTGTAATTCTTTAAATAATTCAATCACCTTTAGCTGACTCACCGGCGCCGTCCAACCTAAAGTATCGGCGGTAATGGCTGCCACATGGTCTGGGGGCAGGTCAAACAAGGCGCGAGTAATTTGCATGGTAATGCGCGGCGATACCGTATCCGCCGCCGCAAACGACCAATTAGGATAAAGCTGGGTACTCACCTCGCAGTCATAACCGGGGGGATTGGTTGGATGAATAACCCGATAATCGGCCTGATTGATAAGCCCGGTTTCAATCATTTCCTCTAAGGTGCAAAAAGGCGCAATCGCGGCATCGGCATTACCATCGCGCACTTGATAGATCAGCGGCTCGAGGGGAAAGCCTAAGAATCGCACATCACCGAAAAACTGCTCCGGCAAATAGCCCATTTTATGCAGCAGTCCCATCGCCGCTTGATAGCCACCGAGCGCCTGCGGATCGCTGGCAACCACATTCTTGCCCCGTAAATCCTGCAAACTGCGGATTGGGCTATCGGCACGCACAATAATAGTCGCGCCTATGGTAAAAGTGCTGCCCTGATGTTTACGGCTCTTCATGGTCGCCAGCCACGAGAGCGGGAAGTTATTACTCAAGTGCAGATACTGGCCGGGGTTGGTCACAATAAATTGCAAGTCGTGGCTAAGTAACTGGCTACGCATGCCATTAAAATCCACCGGCACCACCTCAAAACGGCTATTGGGGACTTTTTCGCTCAGGTAATCCATCATGGGCTGCCAGCGTTGTTTCGCCTGCAACACACCGTGATTGGCCAGCACACCCACCTTAAATTCATTGACGGGCACATCGTCATCGGCATAGCACAGGGTAAGCCCTGTCAGACTCAAGATAACACTCACGAGTATTACCCGACACCACAACCCCATTGCGCTCGCCTTTTCCACTATGCCCTTGTTATCGGTTCACTTTATCTTCATCGCTTCAATTAAGCTGTGAATCGCCCCAAACTCTGGCGCATGGCCGATAGGATTAGGCTAATTTAGTGATACACCTCCCAAGACCTCGGCTTAAAATTGAGCCAGTTACACCGCAGGCTTAAGCTGATAACACCAAAACCATTGCAAGGAAAACCATGTCCACCAAGCTACCGCTGTACTTAGTCGATGATGATGAGGCGATTCTCGATTCTCTGGGGTTTATGCTCGGGCAATTTGGCTATCAAGTACAAACCTTTAGCAGCGGACGGGATTTTTTAGGCCAATGCCCATTAACGCAGGCGGGCTGCGTGATTTTAGATAGCAGAATGCCGGAGATCACCGGCCAAGAAGTCCAGCAAAAATTGCTTGAAACCCAAAGCCCGCTAGGGGTGATCTTTCTCACGGGCCACGGCGATCTACCTATGGCATTAAGCGCCTTCCGCAAAGGTGCCTGTGACTTTTTTCAAAAGCCTGTATCCGGTAAAGCTTTGGTTCAAGCGATTGAAAAAGCGCATAAAGAAAGCCAAGCCAATTTTGAGCAACAGCATCTGCAGCAAAAATTTGCCCAACTGACCGAGCGCGAACAACAAGTATTAGCCCATGTGGTTCAAGGGATGACCAATAAACAGATCTCCGAAGCCATGTATTTATCCTTAAGAACCATCGAAGTCCATCGCGCTAAGATTATGAAAAAGCTCGAGGTCAGCAATATGGCCGAATTAGTCCAGCATTTAGCTCACCTCAATGCCCTACTGCCTTAATACCTTAGTGCCTTAGTGCCTTAGTGCCTTAGTGCCTTAGTGCCTTAGTGCCCTATAGTCTTAGCCACAAGGTCTTTTCTAACCCTACTCAGATATTCTGACTTGATCACTTTCCCTTGCTTGCCCTAGCAAAAGTTGCCCTGCGACAAGCTGTCGCAGTTTGTCAGTTAAGCTTTGTCGCTTAAGCAATAAACTGCCACACTCGGCTCAGGTTCTCTCCTTTATGTCCCGTAGGCATTAAAGATCCACTGCTTTAGAACCTTCCCCCGAGAACGGCCAGTGTTCTCGGGGCTTTTTTATTTCGCCCCTCCTGCACATATCCCCGTTAAGTCATCGCTCAATTAGCGAGTACAACAAATGACTTAGCCGGAGACGAATGTGAATCTTATGTTGCTAATTTAAATACTATCAATAGCTTAATGATCATCTATCAAAGATACGTTAGAATATCGCCATCTTAGCAACAGGTGAACAGTATGAGCCGTCTACACACATCTAAAGGATTTACCCTAATTGAACTGGTGGTGGTGATTATCATCTTAGGCATTCTTGCCGTGGTCGCTGCGCCTCGTTTTATGAATCTCAGCCAAGATGCCCACGATGCGCGGGCAAAGGCCGCCTTCGCCGCCTTTACCTCTGGCGTAAAGCTGTATCACAGTTGTTGGCTGACGGGCGGACACTCGGGCTACACCCAAAATCTTGCCTGCTATGGTGATGGCACAATCGACTCCACCACTACCGGCTTTCCCCTCGGTGAAGACACAGCCCAAAGCAGCAACCAAGGCACTCAATTACAAGGCGCTTACTGCGGCGAACTGTGGCAATCCTTACTCGATAATCAGGACGCCGTCCTCGCCACTCACTTCGATTGGCAAGCGACCCCCAATGTCGATATCGTCTATTGGTATAGCGGCGGCGCAATAACCGACCCTAACACTTATTGTTACTTTAACTATGTGTCGGATGATCGCCGCCTTGGCAGCGAGAATTGGGAGCTAAAATACTATCCCCTCGATGGCCGCACGGTTGTCGGCCGCTCGACCTTATCGCAGTAATCTCCTACATCAGCCACAGGGCATAAAATCCCTAACGCCCTGTGGCTTTTTCCGCTTTCACTTGAAATCTGACCATCCATCCCCATATCTATTCCATCATCCACCGCAGGATTTTCATTGCGGGCAAGAGAAGAGGATTCAAAAGTGACCACTATCGTATCAGTACGCCGTAATAACCAAGTTGTCATCGCCGGCGATGGCCAAGTCTCCCTAGGCAATACCGTAATGAAAGGTAACGCCAAGAAAGTGCGTCGCTTATATCACAACAAAGTGTTGGCAGGTTTTGCTGGCGGCACCGCCGACGCTTTTACCCTATTTGAGCGTTTCGAGTCCAAGCTCGAGATGCACCAAGGCCATCTATTACGATCGGCCGTTGAACTGGCCAAAGATTGGCGAACCGACCGCATGCTGCGCAAACTCGAGGCCATGCTGGTGGTTGCCGATGCCGAAGCGTCACTGATCATCACAGGAAATGGTGACGTAGTGCAGCCAGAACATGATTTAGTCGCCATTGGCTCGGGCGGTAACTATGCCCAAGCGGCGGCGCTAGCCCTGCTACAAAATACCGAATTATCGGCGCTGGAAATTGCAGAAAAGTCGCTGACTATTGCAGGCGATATCTGCGTATTCACCAATCAATTCAAGACAATTGAAGAACTTAACTACTAACAGCCCGTGAGGAATATTATGTCTGAAATGACCCCCCGTGAGATTGTCCACGAGCTGGATGCCCATATTATCGGCCAGAAAAAGGCCAAGCGTTCCGTCGCCGTCGCCCTGCGTAACCGCTGGCGCCGCATGCAATTGGATGCCGATTTCCGTCAAGAAGTCACCCCAAAAAACATTCTGATGATTGGCCCAACCGGCGTAGGTAAAACCGAAATCGCCCGTCGTTTGGCAAAGCTCGCCAATGCGCCGTTCATCAAGGTTGAAGCCACTAAGTTCACCGAAGTGGGTTACGTGGGTAAAGAAGTCGAGCAAATCATCCGTGATTTAACCGACATCGCCATCAAGCTGACCCGCGAGCAACAAATGGGCAAATGCCGTCAACGCGCCGAAGAACACGCCGAAGAGCGTATTCTCGATGCCCTGCTGCCCAAGCCGAAAAACGAGTGGGACAACACGGACAGCGATACCAGCTCTAATACTCGTCAAATCTTCCGCAAAAAGCTGCGCGAAGGCCAGTTAGATGACAAAGAAATCGATATCGATGTGGCCCAGCCACAGGTGGGTATCGAAATCATGTCGCCACCGGGCATGGAAGAAATGACTAACCAACTGCAAAGCCTGTTTAAAAACATGGGCCAAGCACCGGCCAAACGTCGCAAGATGAAGATCAAAGAAGCGTTTAAGCTGTTGATCGAAGAAGAAGCGGCCAAACTGGTTAATCAAGAAGATTTAAAAGAGCAAGCCATTGAATTGGTTGAGCAGCACGGTATAGTGTTCCTCGACGAAATCGACAAGATCTGTAAACGTGGCGAAACCTCAGGCCCAGACGTATCCCGCGAAGGGGTACAGCGCGACCTGTTACCTTTAGTCGAAGGCTGCACTGTCACTACTAAACACGGCATGGTGAAAACCGACCATATTCTGTTTATCGCTTCGGGCGCGTTCCAAATGGCAAAACCCTCGGATTTAATCCCCGAGCTACAAGGCCGTTTACCGATCCGCGTTGAGCTAGATGCGTTATCAGCCGATGATTTTAAACGTATTTTAACTGAGCCACACGCCTCACTGACCGAGCAATATATCGCGCTGATGGCCACCGAAGGCGTGACCATTGAGTTTGCCGAGTCAGGTATCGAGAGCATTGCCAAGGCGGCATGGCAAGTGAACGAGCGCACCGAAAACATTGGTGCCCGTCGTCTGCATACCGTGATGGAAAAGCTGATGGAAGATATCTCCTATGAGGCATCCGACAAGTCTGGCAGCTCATTTGTGATTGATGCCGATTATGTGAGTGCTCACTTAGATAATCTGGTTCAAGACGAAGACCTAAGCCGCTTTATCCTGTAACTGGGGCTGTTATCCAAGCCTACAATGTTCGTTCCGAACATTGAGTGCAAAATTGTGACTGTGGCTAAGGCTTACACTTTGTAACCTTAGCCACAAATTGTTATGTTACAGCTTGTCCATTCCCCGTATTTTCTTGGCACTACCTATGACCACTAGCACACCCAATGTCACCGATCTTAAGCTCAAGCGTAAATCACGCATTTTAGAAATCAGCTTCGATAACGGCGAGCAGTATCAACTCAGCTGTGAGATGTTACGCGTCTATTCTCCCTCCGCCGAAGTGCATGGTCACGGTAACCCTAAGCTGGTCACCCACAAGAAAAATGTGAATATCACCAGCATCGAACCCGTAGGTAACTACGCGGTAAAAATCGTCTTCGACGATGGCCACGATACCGGGCTGTTTTCCTGGCAAGTACTTTACGATCTCGCCACTCACCAAGTGGAATTATGGGAAAAGTACTTAGCACGCCTGCGAGCCGAAAAGGCTTCACGCGAACCCCTGATCGCGATGAATATAAAGTACAACTAATCGAATTAAAGTCGTGGGGCTTCACCCCCTGATTTTTAATAAAGAGTCGACCAAGGAGGACTGCTCGTCCTATCCTCCTTGCCTATTGGTTTAACATCAGCCAAGACGCCCCTAACTGAGTTGAAAGCCCCTTGGGCTCATTGCCAAATTTGCTATCGCTTCCGAAGGATGCGTCCCTGCACCTGCGAAAGCTAGCTTGCCATCCATGGCAAGACTCACGCAATTTGTCTATTCGCCCTGCGGCAACTCCGAGGGGAAATATATGCTGTTACCTCGACGTTGCCAATTAATCCCTTATGTCTTCATATATTCTTTAGCTAGTGGAATTTTAAGAACCATTTTAAATCTAGAATACTTTACATTATTAAAAGAAAACGTTGGAGCATCGGATTCTAATGTTAGACGACCATCATGTAATTTAACAATTCTATCAGCAAAATAAAAACCGATTCCTTTCCCGCTAACACCTAGTAACTTTGCATTTTTCCCTCTATACCCCTTAAGAAATAGTTTTTTTATTTCATCAGAAGGAACATAAGGGCCAAATGAGGTAATTTCGACCTCTAAACTATCATTATAGACAATAAACTTAACCACCACATCCATTTCATTTGGAGAATATTTAACGGCATTATCTAAAAGTAAAAAAGGCAAAATATCAATTAGACTTACAGCCATAATACAAGGATGCTCCCGAATATCGCTATCTAACTTAACTTTAACCTTATGTTTTTTGCACGTGCCATTTAAAACACTTTTAGCACCAAAAAATTTACTATATAAGTCAACTTCATATGGTACAGATTGCGAAAAAAACTCAGGATTTAGCTCATATTCAATAAAGTCTAATCTAGTTGTTGAAAGTTTTGTTAAAAAAGCCAAATTCTCAACATGCTTTCTAATTTCCTCTGCATGTTCTGAGCTACAATTAAGAGGTTCTTTTTCCCCAATAACTGAAGTCCGAACCGACTGGGCAAGTCTTGATGACGCAGTGATCATTGACTGATTAAAATATCTTAATTCATGCAATGAATCATGTATAAGTTCTATATGTTCTTTTTCCATTAAAAAATCATCCCTGATACAAAATTTATCAATAATCCTTTTATCACATCTGACGAGTGCTTTTCTATAAATAATTTAAAGCCTGAAGCATTACCAATTGAAAGTGCTTTAATAAACTCTTGCTCTATCTTCCACACTTCAAATAAATCGATCCCCTTTTCTTCAATTAGAAACAATCTTATTCTGCGCCATCTTTCAACATCACTACCTACAGTTTTTATTGCATGACTTATTGCTGATTTTAAAGCATCACCATCTCCTCTGCTAATTTTCCTATCAGCTCGAGATATCATATCTGCCACCTTTAAGCTTGATGCGTGTGACGATGCAACTATTACATATTTGTCAGGATATAAGTCTTTTATTTCTTTTACAATGTAAGCACCTTCAGAAGTATCTCCAAATTTTTTACCCACGCCTTGTATATCGCAAATTATTACAGCAAATGGTATAAGCTGATCAAATGAATCTAGATCCGTAAACTGGGTCACATTATACCCAGCATTACGGTAAGTTTCTAACTCAGGAAAAGGCTCATCATCAACTATTGCAATAGAAATATTCCGCTTTAAAAAAGCCAACTCTTTATTAACTTCAACACTAGACAAAGACTTTTTATTAAAAAAATATTTTATATCCACAATCTTTCCCATTAAAATACTTATTACTTATGAAATAATACATATTTTCATCTAAAATCTCACTTAAAATTTTAGCCATTTCCTTTTTACTTGGAAAAGTTGACACATATAGACAAATAAAATTTAGAACTAAAGCAATACAAGCTGATTTTTTGAGATTAAAAGCTAAGCCTCAGAAGTTCACCTTCCCTGCGAAGTTACTGAAGGGCGTTGAAGGCTCTTTATTAAAAGGATAGCGCGTGATGCAGACAGGACGTCTGCGTAGCTTTCGGGGAAGGGGCGAATGAAAATCAGTGATTTTCGCGCTTATGAGCGAGAGGCAGGGACTGCCGAACTGGGGTGCTTTACATGGATGTAAAGCGGAGCCATCGGAAGCGTTAGCGATTTTCGAATAAGCACGAAGCCACTAACCAATGCATGTAACTTCGCTAGGGGCGGCAAGGGAGATCCAAGAGGGAATTGCTGTTGATCCCCTCTTGGTCGGGTGTGGGGTGAAGCCCCACGACTTTTCTTTGATAAATCTCCCGATTAAAGATAAGGGTCGGAGTTTTATCCCTCCAAATTATGAGTGGCACTAAATTGCCAAACTGTAGATAACCTAAGCATGGTTTGCACTCAACGCATTGCAGCAATAACAGCTAAAATACCTTTTTAGCTGATCCCAACCACTCATATCATCGTAATCCTCAATTGCAAATACCATCCACCAGAGTCCACCTAATGCAATTACGGCAGCAATTACAGCAGCAATCACAGCACTTCCATACGGTTAGGCTGATTTTGGGCGATCAGCTTAACGCCCAACATACTTGGTATCAGCAAGTTGATCCTAAAGTGCTGTATTTAATTGCAGAATTGCATCAAGAAAATACCTATGTGACGCATCATGTGCAAAAGGTCTGCGCGTTCTTTAGTGCCATGGCGCAGTTTGCAAGCGAGCTTGGCGCGGCGGGGCATCAAGTGCGTTACCTCACCCTCGACGATACCCAAGATTTTGCCGATCTCAACGCATTACTAGAGTATTTTGTCGCCGAAACGGGGGCGATTAAGTTTGAATATCAACGACCTGACGAATATCGACTCCTCGCGCAATTAAGCCAGTTGAAGTTGGCCAATGCCGTGGTGAATTGCGTCGATACCGAGCACTTTTTATTGCCCTTTGACGAAATTGATAGGGAGTTTCCCCAAGGGCAACATAGGCTGATGGAGCATTTTTATCGGCGAATGCGCAAAAGATTCAATATCTTAATGACAGATGGCAAGCCCGTTGGCGGACAGTGGAATTTTGATGCCAACAACAGGCAAAAGCTTAAATCCCAAGATATCAAATCACTCCCAACCCCCTTGATGTTTAGCCACAATGTGGAAGACATTCTCGCTCGCCTTCAACGCCATGGGATTAATACTATGGGCAAGGCGGATACGCGTTTACTCTGGCCGATAAACCGAGCGCAAAGCCTCGAATTACTTCAGTATTTTTGTGAATACTGCCTGCCCGCCTTTGGCCGCTTTCAAGATGCAATGACCCAGCAACATCCAGCGCAGTGGAGCCTGTATCACAGTAGGTTATCCTTTAGCCTAAACGCCAAATTAATCAGCCCATTAGAAGTAATCAATGCGGTGATTGAGCACTATCATGCCAATCCTTTTATTGAGATAGCCCAGGTCGAAGGCTTTGTTCGGCAAATTCTTGGCTGGCGTGAATATGTGCGCGGTATCTATTGGGCAAATATGCCGCAGTACGCCAGCATTAATGCCCTCGAGGCCACGCGCAAGCTACCCGACTATTTTTGGCATGGCAAGACTCGAATGAATTGCCTGCGCCATGCCTTATCTCAGTCACTCGATTTTGCCTATGCCCATCATATTCAACGCTTAATGGTGATTGGTAACTTTTGTTTATTGACCGAAATCGCCCCCGCTGAGGTGGATAAGTGGTACTTAGGCGTGTATGTGGATGCGATTGAATGGGTCGAAATGCCCAATACTCGCGGCATGGCGCTATTCGCCGATGGCGGTATCGTCGGCACTAAACCCTATGCCGCGAGCGGCAGTTATATCAATAAAATGAGTGATTACTGCGGCAGTTGTCATTACAAGATAAAAGAACGTAGCGGCGCATTCGCCTGCCCGTTAAATAGCCTGTATTGGCGCTTTATGGATAAACACCGCGCACAACTCTCCCACAATCCACGCATCGCCATGCTGTACCGCACTTGGGATAAAACCGAGGAAGCAGCAAGGCAGGCCATTCTGGCTACTGCCGAACAACATCTCGCGCAACTTGAACTGCTATAGAGGCTCTTCGCATGGGAGAAACGCTATGAATATTTTAGTGTTAGGCGGTAGCGGTGGCATAGGTCACGCCATGGTGAATAAGCTTCGCGAAATCTATCCCGAGGCCACTATCCATACGACCTATAAACATCATAGGCCCGATACAGGGCGAGACGATGGAGTGATTTGGCATCAGCTGGATATCACCCTTGAGGAGGAGATTAAGCAACTGAGTCAGAATATTCCCCAATTAGATTGGCTAATCAACTGTATTGGCATGCTGCACACAGAGGATAAGGGGCCAGAAAAAAGCCTGCAGGCACTCGATGGGGATTTTTTCCAGCACAATATCCAGCTCAATACGCTGCCGAGTATGATGTTGGCAAAACACTTTGAACCCACGTTAAAACGCAGTGCGTCGGCAAGGTTTGCCGTGGTATCGGCCAAAGTCGGCAGCATTAGCGATAACAGATTAGGAGGTTGGTACAGCTATCGCGCCTCGAAAGCGGCGCTGAATATGTTCCTTAAAACCTTATCGATTGAATGGCAAAGAAGCATGAAACACTGCGTGGTGCTAGCACTGCATCCCGGCACTACGGATACGCGCTTATCCAAACCTTTTCAGCAAAACGTACCCAAACAAAAACTGTTCACACCAGAGTATGTCGCCCAATGTTTAGTGAGTATTATCGCCAATGCCACACCAGTACAAACAGGGCAATTTTTGGCCTACGATGGTGCAGAGCTGCCTTGGTAGCGATACTTACGTTTAGCACTGATACGGATTAGCCTTGGCAGCTTTCAGTAATGACAGCGCTTAGCCCTGACAATTTTTATCCCAGACAAGTCTTAACCTTGGCAGATCTTAACCCTGACAACTCTTAGCCTTGGCACCTCTTAACCTTGACAAAAGTAGGCATAGTTTATCCGGTTGCCTTGTCCCCATACTGCCGTCCAAGTATTCACATCGCTCATATAGCCAAAGTGGATCGACTGCGATGTATCGCATGCTTCTTGAAACGGCGCCTTATTGTCATTAATAAATTGCGCCGAAGCCGCCAAAATATCACGGCATTCCTCATCGTCGGCGACTAACCAGATAAAGTCTTCGCGACAATCTTCCCTAGCAACCATCTCTTCGGGGGAATATAAGTCCAGCTTTTGCTTGAGTGTTCGCCACTGCTCGGGCGTGACATCGCAGGAGATAGCCAGCTTATCAAGCACCCCAGCACCACCTGCCCAAAAAGATAAATCAAAGTCTAACTGCAGAGGTACTGGGGCAAAGCCCAACAGGTTTTCAATCACTTGCAAACTGTTGGCTAAATCGGCATCGGGCCTGCGATAACGCACCTCAATCCCATCATACTCACGCATACTACAACTCCTTCCTTGAGCAAATTCTCGTTTACTTGAGCGGCCCGGTTTCACTCACGGGCTTTTTTAATAACTTACGCTGCAAAGTACGGCGGTGCATACCCAGTTGGCGGGCGGTAGCCGACACATTGCCTTGATTAGCATTGAGTACTTGCTGAATATGCTCCCATTCCAGCCGTTTAGGGCTGAGCGGCGAGTCGTCGATTTCATCTTCTGGCAGTGCGCTCGCCTGACTATTGACCTCAAAGGCCGCCAACAAGGTTTGGGTATCGACGGGTTTGGCAAGATAGTTGTCAGCGCCGAGGCGAATCGCCTCTACTGCGGTAGCAATACTGGCGTACCCCGTTAGCAGCACCATGGTGACCTTAGGCAATAGGTTACGCAGGGGCACAATCAAGCCCAGACCATTGGCCTCGGCCAGTTTCATATCCAACAGGATATGGCTAGGGCAAAATTCCCGCGCCACCAGCAGCGCATTACTGGCATCGTGACTTAAGCGACATTCGAAACCATGGCGAGTCAACCGCCGCGCAAGCACGCCCGCAAGTGCCTGATCGTCTTCAATAATCAATAGCCGTTTCATAGCGCCTCCGCAGTCGTGGCCGATGCATTAGGCTGCAAGAGGGTAAAACGAATTTGCGCCACTGTGCCCCCTTGAGGATGATTGGCGAGGATTAACTCCGCCCCTAAACGTTCTAGGCTGGCATGGCTGAGCAACAAGGCCACGCCTAAGCCTTTGGGGCTCTCGATTAATAAGGTACCCAATTGTGGCAATAATGAGGGAGCGATACCCGCGCCATAATCACGGATCTGCAAATAGATCTGCCCTTCGCTCGGCGCGCTATCTAGGCTGATATCCACTTGGGCGACACCTAAGGTTTCGGCGCTGGCGCGGGCGGCATTTTCAATCAAGGCCATAATCGCGGGGGTTAAGCTCATATCGGTTAAGATCTGTTGTTCTTCCAACTGCTTAGGCGCGCAGGTGATCAACCAATTGAGTTCAGTTTGCGGCATCAATAACTGGGTTTTCTGCTTTAATCCCGCCACCAGCTCGGTGACCTTTTGTGGCCGCTGACGACGGTCGCGAATCGACTCAGTCGCCAACCGCAGCTCGGTTAAGGTATGTTCGCAGCGACCTAATGCAGTCTCCATTTCAACTACAGTAATCGAAGGTTCGGGTTGTTCTTCCCTTAATTCGTCGAGCAATAACCGCAGTGTCGATAGCGGCGTCGCCAGTTGATGGGCCATTTGCGCAGAAACGGTACCTAGCGCCAATAACTGCTCCTGCCGCAGTTGCCCTTCACGCATATAGGCAAGCTGCGCATCCTGACGGCGCATGCGCTTGGCAATTAACGCCACACTGGTGGTCAATACAAGCGCCGAAATCACAAAGTTAAACCACATGCCGAGGTAGTGGGAGCTCATATCCATACCGTGGTGATGCATTTGCGACTCTGGCACGGTAAAAATCATCAGGCTGTAGGCAAGCGTAGAGATAGCCGTCAGGCTCCAAGGCGCCCAAATCGGCAGAGTCACGGCGGCGAGTGCTATGGGTAATAACAGTAAGGAGATAAACGCATTGGTCGCCCCTCCCGAAAAATACAGCCAAGAAATCCAAAACAAGGTATCGAGACTCAGGGCGATAAACAGGCCGCGCTCTTTCGCAAACAAGGGCTTACGCAATGCCAAGGTGAGCGACAAATACAGCACCTCCAGCACAAACACATGCACGAGCGGCTCCATTTGTAAACTCAGGCCAAAAGTATCGGCGGCAAACAACGTCAAACCGATTTGCAGCAATAAGCCTAAGGTTCTAAGCAGCGCCACTTGGTCGGCGGCTTGTAAATTTGTGCCTAAAATCTTAACCATGGTGATTCCTTAAACTCAGGCCTACCGCCGTAAGCGCCGCACTAGATTGGCTAAGCGCCTGAGTTAGCCCGGCCTTAAAATCAAGTTCAGAGCAAATCCCCAAAGCGGCTAAACGCCCACAACTTAAGGTGCAATCTTGCGGCCTTTTGGCGCTATCCATAGGGGTTTGCTCAGGAAGTAAATGCGCGCTATCTATCCCCAGCAGTTCACCTAAGCCGAGCAGCATCTGATACTTAGTCATGGTTTGCGTGGCACTAAAATGGTAAATCCCCGATACATTCGTACCGTCAGCCTGCCGCTGGATGAGCTTAGCGATAGCATTGGCAATATCCGCCGTCGATGTTGGCGAGCGAATGGCCCAATGGTCGACCCGCTGTGGTCTGCTATCCAACAATTGATTGATTAACACCAATACCGCAGACTCGCTCAGTTGAGTCACTTCGCCGTAGAGGATAGGTAAGCGTAACACCGCAAAACCGCTGTCGGTGCTCAGCACACAGGTTTCGCCCTGCAATTTAGACTCACCATAAAAGTTGACTGGATTGGGTACGGCATCTTCGGCATAGGGCGGCGCTGTGCCATCGAACACATAGTCGGTGGAAATATACAGCAGCCAAGCGTGATGGGTTTTGGCGGCCTCGGCTAAGGTTTGGCTGGCGCTCAAATTCAGCGCTAAGGCATGTTCTGGCGAGCGCTCAGACACATCGGGGCGACGCTCGGCGGCGCAGTGCACTATCACCTCAGGCTGTTCACGGGCAATAAAAGCTTCGACCTCGGCGGCTTGAGTTAAATCGAGCCGATGAATCCCCGCCTCGGCGCGGCTAAAACCTGTGGCAATCACCCTATGGCCCGCGGCGGTTAACTGTTTGACGACCGCCCTGCCGAGTAATCCGGTTGCGCCCGTTACCATGATGTTTGCCATATTGCCCCGCGATCCTTAGCCATTCATTTGGCTCATAATTCTAAAAGCTTTTCATATTCAACGCACTTGTTTACTCTTATTTGCCTGTGCTCAACCGCATCGAGTTTGTACCACTTAACCCGATTAACGACCAAAAGGCTGAATTTGACTCAAGCACTTCCCCTCATTCTTGCAGGCCCCATGCTGCGCCACTGCGACGCCTCACACTTTACCCTCTGGTTTGTGAGCCGCGAGCCGTTAAGCGAATTACAGCTAACCTTAGGGGAGCAAAGTTACCCGTTAACAGAGGAAGAAGTGCACAACGTGCCGCTCGGTCAGCATGCCTTTCAGTATTTACTTCGCCTGTCGCGCCCCGAACTGCTTACGCCCCAAACGGTTACCCAATATCGCGTATCGGCCAAGGGGATTGATGACCTATTTAATCATGTCGAAGCGTTGAGTTATGGCGATGCTAACTCGCCCCATCTTTACTTTAGCCAAACATTGACACAGGTATGGCATGGCTCATGCCGCAATCCCCATCACCACAGTGAAGATGCCTTAGTCGCCGCCGATACTAAGCTCGCCCAGCTTATCGATAAAGGCGCTAACGAACGCCCAGCGCTATTGATGCTCAGCGGCGATCAGGTCTATGTGGATGATGTGGCGGGCCCTATGCTATGCGCCATAGGTCAAGTGATTGAAAAACTAGGTTTGCACCATGAAGCCTTCCACGGCGCCAATATTGCGGGAAGCGAAGCATTAAGTTACCGACCCGAGTATTTATATTTACGCCATAAAAATCTGCTGCCACGCACCGAATATCCTGCCAAAACTGCACTCTGGCGCTGGTACATCAATCATCCGATTTTTACCTCATCGATTGCCGAAAACCATTTAGTCAGTCTCAACGAGATGATTGCCCTGTATCTGCTGACTTGGTCGCCCGAGTTATGGGAGCTTATCGACTTACCCAAGGAGGTTGAGGGACTCTCGGCGGCGAATCAACTACGTTGGCAGCGCGAATGGCAAAATCTATTGGCCTTTAAGGCAGGGCTAAAACAGGTTAGGCGCCTAATGGCGCATATTCCCGTGTATATGATGTTCGATGACCATGATATCACCGACGATTGGAACCTCACCGCCAAGTGGGAGCAGGCGGCCTACGGCCATGCCTTTTCGAAGCGCATTATTGGTAATGCCTTGATTGCTTATACCTTATTCCAAGGTTTTGGTAACGCACCGAACCAGTTTGATACCGAGGTGCGGCCGTTGTTAGATGGTTTTTTCGCCCACCCAGCGCCAGAAACTCAAGATGACTTAATCGATCAGTTACTCAAATTCGAGCAATGGCATTACACCTTAGACACTTCGCCTAAGCTGGTCGTGTTAGATACCCGCACTCGCCGCTGGCGAAGTGAATCCAATCTCGCCAAACCCTCGGGGTTAATGGATTGGGAAGCCTTGATGGATTTACAACAGGCGCTACTCGGCCAATCTAAGGTGATTATCGTCTCCCCTGCGCCCATGTTTGGGGTCAAGGTGATTGAAGCCGTGCAACGCATGGCGACACTCATGGGCGCCTCGCTGCTGGTCGATGCAGAAAACTGGATGGCACATCCGGGCGCCGCCAATACCCTGCTGAGTATCTTTATGCATCGCAAAACCCCAGAGCAATTTGTGATCCTCTCGGGGGATGTGCACTACTCCTTCGCCTATGACATCAGCATTCGCTTTCGCCGAAGCAGCCCGAATATTTATCAAATTACCTGTAGCGGGATTAAAAACCAGTTCCCAGAGAAACTACTGCCGCTTTTCGACAAGCTCAATGGTTGGCTTTACGGCCACTTCTCGCCGTTAAACCTATTCACTAAACGTAAGCGAATGTCATTGCGCGGTAGACGCCCTAATGGCGAGCGAAGCAAACGTTTAGTCAACCGCAGTGGGATAGGAATATTGGCGTTAGCGGAGGATGGTGAACCGACAAAAATCGCTGTTTTACATGGGGATATGACTGAGACTCGGTTCGAACCACCGAGACAGGAATAGCTTAAACTGGGTTGTGTTTTGCCGCTTCTGAACTGGTTGCCCCTGCGCCAGCATCCGCAGGCTTTGCGGCCGCTTCTTGGTTAGGCAAACTCTGTTTAAATAACTGGGACTCGGGGCGTTTTTGCGGCGCAGTATCGTCGTGCATCTGATCCCAAACGCCCTGTTTTAACGACACATCGGTTTTATTATCAGCGTCCTGCGTGACCTCGGCACTCGGTTTCTTCGGCTCGATCACCGCGCTGGCCTTACGGATTTCCGTCGTCAGCTCATGCACATAGGGATACTTAGTCCAGCCGCCAAAATACATGGCGCCCAGCAACACCGCGGCACAGAGTAAAATTGAAACGATTGCAGATTTGGTCATTCTATTGAGTTCCTCAAACAATCAGCGTCAGACTTCTTACAACTCATGAGCATAACAGAGTCTGTATTCTTACCATTGCCGAGAAACTCACACAATCATCTTGCAGTCCCCCACTTCCTACACTGTGGCAATAATGCTTTCCGCTAACTAAAGCGTTAATCCGTCACATTCAATATCGTGCGGGCGACCACTGATAGGATCGACAAAACGTAATCGCTGCGCTAAAAGTTGCAACGGCTTGGTAAAATCATCCGGCCCTTTAGGGTATAACGTTGGATAAAAGCGGTCATTTAATAATGGCATACCAAGGCTTAACATATGGACGCGCAGCTGGTGCGTCTTGCCCGTAATAGGGCTTAACTCGAATAAACCAAACTCCCCATGAATCGCCACTAAACGAATCTCAGAGTGCGTATTTGCCTCACCTTCGACTATCTTCATAGTGAAACTCGGCTCGCTGCGTTGCATGCGATTTTTCACCGTCCAATACAATGGCAAGGTTAATTCGCCACGGGCATATTGCGCCATAATCTCTGGGGTGAGTTTGGCTATCGCTTGATAATCTTTACGGATCGCATCATCAATAAATAACTGGTGATAAATATGCCGCGTCTCGGGGCGAGTCGTCATCAGAATAACGCCTGCGGTTTCCCGGTCTAACCTATGGGCTGGGGCAATAGTGTCTATCCCAGTGCTTAAACGTAAACGGTGTACTAGGCACTCATTCACGTAATCGCCGCTGGGGGTGACGGGTAAAAAATGCGGTTTGTAGGCCAAGATGAGGTTGTCATCTTGAAACAAAATCGGCGACGCGAACGGGATTTGTGTTTCGACGGGGACTTCACGGTAGTAGTAAGCTCTCGCCGTTGGGCGATAGGCTGTATCTAATCCAATCAAGCTACCGTCTTGCCAATGTACTTTGCCATCAAGGATCCGCTGGCGCCAAACCGCTTCGCCAATATGGGCATAATGCTCGATCAAAAAAGAAAATACGGTTGGTTTATCAACCACTTCTAAGGGAAGAACCACAAAGGATGGTTGGGCGGCACGGGCGGTTTGAGTCATAGAAACAACTAGCGGCGATAATGAGCCGCTATTTTAGCCTCTGTGTGGTTTTTCAGTCCACATGGGACTTAATGAGTTGCAGGACAAAATCCATGGTTTTATGGCAGTCAGGTTGATTCACCAGTACTAGCTTATCGCGGTTATACATGGGCAACACTTCTAACCAACGTTGGCTCACCCAAGCCGCATCCTCTAAATGCACTTGAGAATACAGCTCCAGCAGGTCTGGGTTCACCTCATAGAATTGCTCTAGGGCGGCACTGATCAGTTCGAACTCCCCTTCTATCGGCTCTTCCTGCCAATTTTGGCAGGGCAAAGTGCGGGACATCCACAACTTATCTTTCGTCTGTGCCGCCGAGAGAATACTGACTCTCTGACGTCCTTCTAACACTATGCTGAGGGAGTCATCTTCCAGCTGATTAAAATCGATGATGTCGCACTGAGTAGCAGTGGGATAACAGGGTGGAGTACCACTGGGTTTCATCGCCGCAAAGGCTAAATCGTACTTACCTTTTAAGACTTCAGCGACCATGCGTAACTGACCCGGCTCGACCACGCGGACCTCAATCCTTCCCTGTGGCAGCAACAAGGCATCGCGCATAATTAACGCCATTTCTCGTGTTTGCATAGCAACCTCCTGCCCACTCATAGAAGGAAACGCTCAAAAACTAGCCGCCCCCCTTATTAGTTTAGAGTGTAGCAGGAGAAATAATTTCCTTCCTAAAGTCGCTGACAGCAAAAAAGAATTTAGGCTGACTTGCCGCTCTCGCCTTACAACGGCGCTAGGTGTGCAGTGATATTTCCCTTTGCACACACCTCGGCAAATTCATCGGCAAGGCGCTCGCTCAAGGCAACAGAACGGCGCCAATACTGTATCCGCTGCGCCGTATCCAATTGCTTAAAGTCTTCACGGTCGGGCACCTTACCAAAGGGTAGCGAAGCCACAAATTCCGCCGAAGGCGCGAGAACCAAGGCGTTATGGTAATTGGTGCGCGCTCGGCGCCAGGTTAAGGATTTATCGAACCATCCAGGGCTCATATGGGGATAAAAATGCGGGTACAAGGTTAAGCCCGAGGCATGGGATAGAGGCAAATCGAAGTGGTAGTCAGTGATGCCGCCATCATAGTATTGCCCTGTGGCAACGCCCTCAATCTGAGATACGGGTGCGAGCACGAGTGGAATCGACCCCGTCGCTAACATCACTGAGTTCATATTGGTTTCGGTGAGCTGCGCCTGCTGGCTGGGTAAATCCTCAAGTTGTTTAAAGGGAGATGATGCCAGTTGCTGGCTAAAGACCACCCGCTCAAAATGCCAACCCAAGGTTTTGCGGCTAATGAGGTTAGTCGCGGCCGTCATCGCTAACCCTGCTGCCAAGGGCAATTTATGGCTAAGGCGATTGATATGTTTAGCACGGCATGCAATTAAGTGACTGTGAATAAAAGGATGATTCACTATCTCGCGCCCGCCCGACTCGCCGAGAATGCCTTGGACTATACCTTTTACCTGCTCGCTCACTTCCTGCGGTGTCGGTATGGTTTCATACCGCTGGCCAATATAGTAATCCTCTAAACGTCCGTAGGCTTGTAGTGGATCCTGCTGCGCCAAACAGGCTAAACGCCACGCTCCCGACGAGGCCCCTAAGGTATAAAGCGGTGTGTTACGCTGCTTAAAAAATTCCGTGAAGAGATACTTATCAAGACCCGCAATCCCTAACCATTTGGGCCCACCGGATGCAGCCAATAGTTGTGTAAAAGCATCGGGATGCAGACCTTGTTCCCTAATAATGTTAAAGGCCGTAGGACCTGCAAGAAAGCGTAATGCGGGCAAAACTTAACTCCTTAAAGTGCCTCAAACCCGAGGTTTAGCGCCATTAAAACACAGCCGCTAAGCGCGATAAACCTTCAACATACCTGATGGATCTAGATGATTTTATTCACTTAGCCCATCACATTCGAAGTGGCGACATATTCGACTGGCTTTAAGGGATTATCTAGAACAGTAAGCTCTGAGTTAGTACTTTTCTGTCTAGATGTAACAATTGTTACAGTGATAACCTTCACCCTATCGAATTGTTACTTTCGTTGGTTCAATGTTTTCGTTCCAGCCTAAAGGTTACTCCACATTGAGAGGTTTTATGCGTCCAGCCGTTATCGCATTAGCAGTATCTTCAACTTTGGTTTTTCCTGTCGTACACGCAGAAGAACAGGCCAGCAGCTTTGAGAAAATTGAAGTGGTCGGCTCGCGGATCGCCCTGCGCACCGCAACTGACAGCGTTGCCCCCGTCGATATCATTACCGCGGAGCAACTCGAATCCACCGGTATGACCGAAACGGCTAAGGCGCTGCAATTTGCCGCGCCAAGTTACAGTTTCCCCTTTTCATCGGTCACCGATGGCTCAGACGCGGTGCGTCCTGCCAGCTTACGCGGCCTGTCGCCGGATCACACGCTCGTACTGGTAAACGGTAAACGCCGCCATGGTTCGGCGCTGGTGCATTTAAGCGGCACTGTCGGCAAGGGCTCATCTAACGTCGATTTGAACGCAATCCCGATGACATCAATTAAGCGCATCGAAATCCTGCGTGATGGCGCCTCGGCACAATACGGCTCAGATGCAATTGCAGGTGTTATCAACGTAGTCTTAAAAGACAACGATCAAGGCGGTAGCGTCTCGGCTCAAGCCGGACAAACCTATCTGGGTGACGGTGAACAATGGCGCGTTGGTGTGAACCACGGGATCAGCCTAAACAACGACGGTTTTGTGAATATTGGCGTTGAAGCTCACCATAAAGACAGCACCAACCGCGCAGGCTTAGATCCACGCCAACAATATCCTAAGCTGCCAGACGGTACAGATGAACCGCGTGAAGCGACTTTCAACCGCAAGAGCCACCAAGTGGGCGACGCCGAATACGATAACTTAGGCTTATTTATCAACGCAGCGCAGCCTTTCTCAAACGACAGTAAACTCTATGCCTTCGGTGGCATTAGCCAGCGTGAAACCAAATCCGGCGCATTTTATCGCCGCGCACTCGATGCCCGTAACTTGACCGAGCTGTATCCCGACGGCTTTTTACCGCAGATCAATCCTAAGATCATCGATTCATCATTAGTCCTAGGTTATGAGTTCACCCTCGGTGAATGGAATATCGATACCTCAGCGGGCTATGGCGGTAACTCGTTCGAATACAATATTGTGAATACCCTAAACGCATCACTCGGCCCAGATAGCCCAACAGAATTCGATGCGGGCACCCTGTCCACCAGCGAAGCAAACCTGAACATCGATGCCTCACGTTACTATAACTTTGCCAATGATTCAGAGATCTTAGTGGCAACGGGTGTCTCTTGGCGCCAAAACGGTTATCAGATTGAGGCGGGCGAACCCAACTCTTATATCAATGGCGGTTATGATAACCGTGCAGCGGGGAGCCAAGGCTTTACTGGCTTTACGCCCGAATCAGAAGTCGATGAAACTCGCGATAATACCGGTGTTTATGTCGAGCTTGAAAACCAATTAACAACTGAGTTTTATTGGGCGGCGGCGCTGCGTTACGAAAACTATTCTGACTTTGGCGGCAACACCAGTTGGAAGCTCGCGGGCCGTTACGACTTCACCGACCATTTAGCGCTGCGCGGCACAGTGAACACAGGCTTTAGAGCGCCGAGCGTGCAACAGCTGTACTTCAGCAATATCTCGACCCTGTTCAATCCTGATCCGACTACGGGCCAATTAGTGCCAACAGAATCAGGTACCTTCAACACTTTATCGCCAGTGACTAAGGCCCTAGGCATTAACGAGCTCGACCCAGAGCTATCGCAATCCTTCAGCTTAGGCTTGGTCTACACCAATGATACGGGTCTCGCCCTGACCTTGGATGCCTATCAGATTTCAATCGATGACAGGATTATCCTCTCAAGCTCAGTGACGCCAAACGACTCACCGGCTGTTGCGGCGGCGCTAGCCAATACCAATGCAGAATCGGCGCGCTTCTTTATTAATGCCGTCGATACCCGTACTCGCGGCGTCGATTTAGTGGTGAGCCAAGATTTTGATCTCGGCAACTGGGGCGATTTACGGGCTAACTTGGCGTACGCCTATAACAAAACAGAAATCCAAGATATTCATTTCCCAGAAATTTTGGACGGACTCGGCCCTAAACTCTTCGATAATATCGAACAAACCCGCATGACCTCGGCCACGCCGCACAATACGGGTAACCTAGGACTGACCCATGAATTAGGTGACTTTAAGACTAATATTCGCCTCAGCTATTTTGGCGATTATACTGTGGGTTACTCAACGGGTGACGTGAATTACAGCGACCAATGGGTGATGGATTTATCCGTGCGCTACGCCGCAACCGATGCCTTAAGCTTCACCGCTGGCGTACAAAACTTATTTGATGTGTATCCTGAAAAACGCCCAGATGACAATAACTTCAATGGTATTTTCGTCTATCCATTAACCAACACACCGTTTGGATTTAATGGGGGATACTACTTCCTCGAGGCTAAGTACACTTACTAAGCCGCAAACCATCAAAACAGGCCATTTATGGCCTGTTTTTTTATGTCTATCGCTTATGTTCTAACGACGGTGAACTGATTATAATCTTTACAATTCACTCATTTACTTACGCCATATCGAGTACCCCATGATTGTCGATACCTTAGCTAATCGCCATATTTATCAATCACTCAGTCCACGCATTGCCACGGCATTAGCACATCTTGCCAGCACTGACTTTAGCCAACTGCCCGTTGGCAATTATCCCCTCGATGGCGAGGATATTTTCGTGATAGTCAACGACTACCACACTAAGCCACAATCGACCGAACCCTTTGAAGTACATCAAAAATACATCGATGTGCAGTATGTGGTCAGCGGCGAAGAAGAGTTTGGCTATCTACCATTGGCCGACCAAACACCCTCAAAACCTTATTTCGAAAAGCACGATTACGCCGAGTTCGATTACGAGTCAAATAAAGCCAACGCCTCCTACATTCAACTAAAGGCAGGGATGTTTGCGCTCTTTTTCCCTGGCGACATGCATATGCCCGGCACGAGTGATACACCGACAGCGGTGCGTAAAGTCGTGATAAAAGTGAAGATCTAACACCTGTGTGAATAATGGCCACTGCCAGCGGTCGGTTTTTAGTGGAATAGCGACTTAAGGGCGCAGCGATATGCGCTTTGGCTATTTCCGAATCGGGCGAAATATTGTTAAAATTGCCACAAATTTAAAGGAGAGTCCCTGAAATGCCTATGTACGTTGTCGGTCACAAAATCCCCGATTCTGATTCAATCTGCGGTGCTATCGCGTTAGCTTATTTAAAAAACCAAATCGGTGAAGAAGCCGTTGCCGCACGTTTAGGTGAGTTATCACCCGAAACCGCTTTTATTCTGGAGCGTTTTGGCTTTGAAGCGCCAGAATACAAAACCAGCTATGCTGGCGAGCAGGTCTACATTGTTGACCACTCAGAACTGACTCAAGCACCGGACGATATCGCTCAAGCGACTATCGTAGGTATTGTGGATCACCACAAATTAGGCGATCTGACCACTGATACGCCTTTAGAGTGCTGGATCCGCCCTGTTGGTTGCAGCAACACAGTCATCAAGATGATGTACGACTTCCATCAAGTTGCCATCCCTAAAAATATCGCTGGCATCATGATGTGTGCCATTCTGAGCGATACAGTGATCTTCAAATCACCTACCTGCACCACCGCGGACATTCGCTGCGTTGAAGCCTTAGCCGAAATCGCTGGCGTTGAAGACTTTAAAGCGCTGGGCATGGAAATGTTCAAGGTAAAATCGGCAGTTGAAGGCACGCCAGCACGCGATCTCGTGATGCGCGACTTTAAAGACTTCAACATGAACGGTAACTTAGTGGGTATCGGCCAGTTAGAAGTAATTGATCTGTCTGTATTTGATTCAATCAAAGCCGAGCTGGAAGCCGATATCAAAGCCCTGAAGGTTGAAGGCAACCGTCACAGCGTACTGTTACTGCTGACTGACATTATGAAGGAAGGCTCAGAGCTGTTAGTGGTTTCTGACGATGCCGATCTGGTTAACCGTGCCTACGGTAAAACCCCAGTCGATGGCAAAGTGTGGTTAGACGGCGTATTAAGCCGTAAGAAGCAAGTTGTGCCACAACTGCAGGCCGCTTTCGCTTAATAAGCGACCATTAAGTTGTTATGCATAAAAAGCCGAACTCAGTTCGGCTTTTTTGTGCCTTGAATATGCGCCATTCCATAAAATCGGCATGAAACTTTGCTCATAAAGCTATCCTAAATTTGGCTGTGCCGAGTAAGATGGGATGATTCATTCTCGCACTCTGTTTTAATCATGCCAGAAGCCTTGCAACACCTTATCACCGAAATGACACCTTGGTTGCAGCAATACGGTTATCTGCTGCTCTTTGTAGCCATCGCCGTCGAGGGATTTGGTATTCCTGCACCGGGACAATCCTTACTGATTGTCGCCAGTTTACTGGCTGCTACGGGGCAAATGTCGCTGTCATTAGTCTTAATCGTTGCCTGCGTCGCCGCCCTGAGTGGCAACAGTTTAGGCTACTTTATCGGTCGCCGCTTCGGTGAGGTATTGCTGCGAAAAGGCTGGATTAAGCCGCAGCTTGAGGACAAGATCCACAGTGTGATTGGCCAGTATGGCATTGCCGCCCTAGTGCTCAGCCGCTTTGTCGAAGGGCTTAAGCAGTTTATGTTTATTGGCTGTGGGCTAGCCAAAATGCCCTTTAAGCAATTCGTAATGGGAAACCTACTTGCCACCAGCATTTGGGTAACGCTTTTTGGTCTAGGCCCGGTGTTAATCCGCGATGAAATCGCCCCTATTCTCACGTTTTATCATCAACATAAATACCCGACATGGGCAATCGTTAGCCTGCTTTTAGTCCTTTTACTTCATTTTAGTTGGCGTAAATTCCAGGTTAAAAATCAGTAAAAAGTATATTACAAACGCTGTTTTGATCAGATAAAGTGGGCAGCTAGGTTCCCCTTCTAACTAAACGGATATTGAATAAACAAGGAGTGTAGATGAAGTATTCTGCTTGGGGTGCTCTCGCCCTTTTAGTGCTTACCACCCCATGCTTAGCATTAACTAAGCATATTTATGGCGATGTACAAGTTACCAATATTAGCCCGAGTAGCGATTTTGTTTGGGAACGCGACAATACACAGCAACCTCAATACCCAATAGAACTCGCGCGTTCACGCATAGCGGGTTGTACTGTGCTGTCCTTCGACATTTCCGAGACAGGTGACACTGAAAATATCGAAGTCATCAATTCTGTCCCCAATAATGCGATTGGCAAATATTCAAAACAAATACTTAAAACATGGAAGTGGACACCCACCTCTACAGTTAAAACCGCCGAGAAACGCACTGTCAGACTCGACTATTGCCTTGGGGAAACTTCTTCCGCTGAATCAGAGAAACAATGTAAGCAACAGGCACAACTCGCCTGTAGCTAACCATTGAACACATTTAATTTTCTCAAAGGTTAAACAAGCCCCCAGAGAGAATCCTCCCGTCGATTTACTCAGTCTCAACCTTAGGTTGAGGCTGAGTTGGTTCATTAGGTTGAGTATCCTTAGTGGTATTTATCTCGGTTTGGGGCTCAGTATTAATTTGAGGTTGCGCATTAGTTTGAGACTCAGCATTAATGGCTGGCGGCTTTACCGTGGTCTCGACTTCCTCTTGTTTAGTGTCCCCACTCACTTCATTCGACTTGCCATCCATCGCTTGCGGCGGGGTACGATCATCTGATGGCGGCACTATCGGCAAACCTTCCTCAATCGGTGCTTGCTTCTCTAGCGTCTCTTGTGAATCTTGTAGCTTAGGTTGTTCGCCTTCAGGTAATGGCTCGACTAACACCACGGGCTCTGCTGGGGTATTTGTTTGCGTATCCGACGAGCTTGCCGCTTCCGAGTCGGGCGCCAACGTGGCTAAATCTTCATTCGCTGGGCTTTCGACCGCATGTTTAGGCAATTGATTTCGATACAAATCAATCATCCCCATCACCTCGGACAGCGCCTTGGCGTGGTCCGGCGTTAAGATCCCATTATGCCCAGAGACAATTTCATCGGACACGGCCAGCACCCATACAGCCTGCATATTGGCGTCTGGACAGGTTTGCACGCTGCGCCGCGCCTGCAGGCGAGCACGGATTTTCCAACCCGAATGCGGCAAGGTCATCATACAACCCGGGATTTGATCGTGAGCCATTAATGCCGAAGGCATCTTCATCGGCGTCGAACAATTACCGCCAGAACATTTATCAATATCATGGGTAATAGCCCAAGAGTTACCCAGCGCCCGCTCGCCGTCCTTGATGTAATTAAAGGCCTCTTTTACCGCAAAATCGCCCTTAGATTGCAGCACCACCATACTCGGTTTTTGCCTATCTAAGCTCATCAGCGTATCGAGTGGTTTAAAATCCTGCGCCGGCGCGGCGGGGTTTAACAGTAAGAAAAGATTCGGATTATCCTGCTCATTATCGATGGCCGCCTTGATTCTATCTTTACTGGCGTGCAGCACCACTAAGCCGCCAAGACTGTGGCCAATCACGGTATAACGCAGTAATTGATGTTCAGCCACTAACCCATCCAGCTTATCCAGCAGCTGCGATAGCCCGGTTTGCCCAATGCGTTTGGCCACGGCTTTACGCTGTAAAATGGTCGGGAAATCCAGCGGCTCAATCCAACTGGTAGCATCTTCTGAGCCATCGAGCCAGAAGGGATCCAGCTTGTCACCACGCCAACCTATGTATAAACCTAATAGGTTACGCTGGGAGTCGGATGCCGCCATCTGCTGATAAAACTGTTCGAACGCGACAAAGTTTTCGTCCGCCGGATTAGCGCTATGGTGCCAACCGTGGACAAAAATCAGCAACTCGGGAGCAGTGCCATTATTGGGTTGTAAAATCCGCGCCTTGAGCCCTTGCCATTGTCCATCGTTATGTGGCTGACCTTGATCATTAAATTCAATCACATGCAGATTTTGCGTAGCAACATCAGGGCCGGGGATGTGATAGGCTTGGTCAGGAATAAAAGGAAGTAAAATACCGAGGAACAACAACATTAAAAACAGTAACTTGTACTGAGTAAACTTCTTAAGGCTCATTTATGACAACTAAATTGTGGCCAGACTAGGCCAATATAGACACGCTGCTGGGGCTAACAGCAAAATTGGCCAAATTATACGCTAACCCCAAATTTCCAGCTAGAGCCGACGATGCCTTTTATCATCAAGCTTAGCTCGAGTTAGCGCCAGGTGTCTGGCAGCTTCACTTGGCTCCAAAGGTCATCGCACAATGGCGCTGTATGTTGCCACTGACCGCTGCAAATCCATTTCACTAAGGCATCACCCACCTGTGGATAGACGATGGGACTTGGCGATGCCGCCTTGAGCCAACGTTTGACCACGCCCATGTCTAGACTCATCATACTGTCACCCGCGCCCAATAATTGCAGCGCTGCCACATTCGATAGCTGCTCGAATTGACCAATCAGCGGTTTGACCAACAACTTCTTACCTAAGGTCAGCGCCTCGCTCGCCAACTCAAATCCGGCATTACCAATCACTCCACCGCAGCTCGCTAAGTGCTGTTTAAATCCGTCACGATTAAAACCATGCCATTGAATATGGTCGGCAAGCGGTGCAGTCGGCTGCTTAGCGTGATACACCAAAAACTGATAATCCGTAAAAGGCTTAAAAAATTCGGCGATCGCATCCGCCTCTTCGAAGGGTAAATACACCAAAATTTGATGGGTATGTTCAATAGGACTGGCATCGACCTCGACAAAGGGAGGTAGGATCGGAAAACCAAAATGATGCCAATGGCACCCCAGTGCCACGTCCACTGGCGCAAAATAGTTGAGTAGCAACTCATTAAACCAAGTGCTTCCCAACTTAGGCACAGGGTGAGTCAGGGCCGCTTGATGACTTATGCCGATGGAGGGGACGCCTTGGCGCCTCGCTGCCCATGCGGATACGGGTTCAAAATCATTCAGTACTAGGTCATAGCAACTCAAATCTAATGCTTGGATATCCTTAAGCAATGACAAGGAGCAATTCTGTCTCACCGTTTGCGATACATTCACTCGCCCTGAGTGAGTCGCAAAGGTCATTCCCGCTTGTACGCGATACTCCCCAAAACACTCCATATCGAAAAAATGTTCAGGCTTGCGCCCCGAAAACAAAAAGTCGACTTGAATATTGTGCTCAATTAAGGCTTTTGCCATCACTCGAGCACGACTGAGGTGGCCATTCCCTGTGCCTTGAACTCCGTAGAGTATTCGCATTGCTTATCCTTTAACTGTGAATGAAAGAGTGGTGAATCAAGGAGGTACCTAACGAATAAGCGCCTGATTTGGGTTAAATCACGGGATGTACCAGCAGCACAGCCCCAGTACCTAACAGGGCGCCAGCAGCAATATCTGAAGGGTAATGCACCCCTAGCACAATGCGTGAGGCACCAATACAGAGCGCCCAGGCATAGGCAAGGGGTGCCGCCATGGGATACACCTGCGCCACACTCGTGGCCATCACAAAAGCGGCCGCCGTGTGTCCCGAAGGTTGACTGAATCTGTCTGAAGGTTCGAATCCCTTCTCAAACCCAACCAAGGCGTGGCAGGGCCGAGTGCGGCGAATGCTATTTTTGAGTAATAAGTACAGCGGTAATTCAACCAAAAAGCTCGCTAACAGCAGATTGAATAGGCTCTGTCCTTGGGCGTGTGTCAGCATCAACCCGACGGCAAGATACAGATATACATGCCCATCTCCAGTTGCCGATATCCGCTTCGCCCAATCATAAACACCGTGACGTTGGCTCAAACCCACAATGCGATAAAACATGCGCTTATCTAAGTCTGTAATGTAACTCAACATAAAACAGGCTCCTTGCTGGCATGCCAGCGAGTATCATGGCGATGTTAATGAGTGCATTCTCTCGACAACCGTTAGCGTCTGCATATTTTAACGCCCTGTCAGACGACTATTTCACGATAGAACCCCACGCTAAACCCTATGGCGACTTAAACAGATATTGCTTAAGTACTTAGTGTTAAGGTGAGACTAAGAACTCCCGATGACGGCAAAGTGACATCAGGCCTAAAGTTTTATGACATTCGCAAAGATGAAATAAATCGCGATGAATGAAGTAATGACTGCAAAGAGAGGAAAACGTGCGGGGAGATACAGTGCTGCCCTGATGCTAAGAGCGGGCAACACTGTCAGAAAACCTTCAAGCGACGGCTTGTTCCAACGCTTTGGCGCGGTAAATTTTCGTCAGATGATAGATATTGATACAGGCTACGAAAGCGTTCATACCTGCAACTGGCCAGGCTGAAATAAATACGCCGTAGATAACAAACAGGGTACAGCCGACAAAGTTTAACCATCTTAACCAGATGATGTTCTTCATCATAAGTGAAATTGCCACCATTACTGAGGCAAAATAACCAATAATTTCAATTGTGTTTACAGCTTCCATAGGCACCTCTCGAAGGCCCTCTACCGTCCATAAGCGTAACGGGGGGTCCTTGCCCCTAAAGCAAATTTAGTTAAGTAAGTTAATTTAAACTTGGGATATAATACCAAAACACGCAACAGAGTTGTAATAAAAAACCGTTATTTAATGACCGATATCAAGTTTTGAGGACAAACCCCTGTTAAGTGACGAAAGTTTACAACAGAAGTGTTAACCCCAAAGTGCAACAATACCGTGATTGATAACACTTTTCTTTTCAGTAATCCCTTTTATACTGGCGTAAACTCGCTAAACTGTACGCAACGCGGATCAATAGGAGTGTAAATATGGAATACAACACCTCAGAACTATGTGACATGTACTTAGATGTCGTAGATGTAGTCGAGCCCATGTTCAGTAACTACGGTGGTTGTAGCTCTTTTGGCGGTTCTATCAGCACGATTAAGTGCTTTGAAGACAACGGCCTAATCACCGAGGTCTTACAAGAAGATGGCCAAGGTAAAGTCTTGCTGGTTGACGGTGGTGGCTCATTACGCCGCGCCCTGATCGATGCTTCTATCGCTGAAATCGCAGTCAACAACAACTGGGAAGGCATTATCGTTTACGGTTCAGTACGCGATGTGGATGCGCTGGAAGAATTAGACATCGGCATTCAAGCCCTTGCCTCGATTCCAGTAGGTGCCGATGGCAATTCAGTGGGCGAAGTGGAAATTCCGGTCAACTTTGGCGGCGTAACCTTCCTCCCAGGCGATCATATCTATGCCGATAACACCGGCATTATCCTATCGCCAGAACCACTCGACATTGAGTAATGACAAATTACCTATCGAGAAAGCCAGCTAAGCTGGCTTTTTTATTGGCTGTTTTTCGCTAAGTCCCATTGAATATTCGTCCTTGGGTACGCCACAATATCCCTGTCCCTACCGATAAGAATACGAATCCATGTCTGAATTTATTCCATTTACCCAAGCCGATATGGCCAGTCTAGTGAGCCCGAGGGCGGGTGAAACCAAAATTGGTCAATGTGTACATTTGGCCAATCACGAATATCCGCTCGAGGCGATACTCGCCACAGCCAAAGCCCATGGCGCTCAATTTGCCATTTTAGGCGTAGGGGAAGATATCGGCCCTCGGGCAAACTTAGGCAGAGGCGGCGCCACCGATGCCTTTACCACCAGCATGCGCCAATGGCTGAATTTACAGTCGAATCGTTTTCTTTCGGGCGCCGAATGCCTGATTTTAGGACAAGTTCATACGGCGGATCTGCAATTACAGGCACAGGACGGCGAAGGCGCGAGCCTACCCCATTTACGCCAAGCGGTTGAGCAACTCGATAAACGGGTGATTAGTATCGTTAGCGCTATACAAGCCGCAGGGCTTGAACCCATAGTGATTGGCGGCGGCCACAACAATGCCTACGGTCTGTTAATGGCGACTTCGGCCCATTATCAACGCCAAGTTGCTGCGGTGAATTTAGATCCGCACAGTGATTTTCGTCTACTCGAAGGGCGCCACAGCGGTAATGGTTTTAGTTATGCCGCCGATCGCGGCGCACTGGGTTATTACCATGTGCTCGGCTTACACGAGCTAAAAAACAGCGAGGCAAATTTACAACAACTGTCTGATTTTGGTGGCACTTGGCATAGCCTGCAACAGATCTGGATTCGCCGCGAAGTGAGCCTCACTGAGGCGCTGCAGGAGATTGCTGGCAAACTCAATCATACCGCACTACCCGTTGGCTTAGAGCTTGATGTCGATGCTATTGCAAAAATGCCCAGCAGCGCCTCAACGGCGGCTGGCATTCCCCTGCTCGATGCTGCGCACTATATCAGTTACATCGCCAGCCACTGCCCCTGTGCTTATTTGCACTTGGCCGAAGCCGCGCCGAGCTGCCATGAGGCGGGTATTGAAGCCGGATTTAGGGATGTTGGCCAGAGTATCAGCGAGTTAATCTATGCCTATGTGCAGGCAAGGCGTCATTTTTTAGCCCAATAGCATGTTAAGCTTGCGCCCTTGTGGGCGCTAAGCTATTCACCAAATCCTGATATTGTGGTCTAATGCCAATCCATTTTATCGGGTCGGCGCACTCAACATTGGCCAATGCCAAACGCCTCAAGCCAACGCCTTGAGGAGAGTTTACTAACTCGATCACAGAGTGATAGATCAAAGATTCAGCAAATGCAGGCGATGGCTTACACTCGCCACTAATACTTTGCAAAACAATAGGAATACATTGATGTCTGAGGGCGAATCTAAAAATACCCACTTTGGTTATAAAACCGTAGAGGCGGATAAAAAGGCCGATCTCGTTGCCGGCGTGTTTCATTCGGTTGCCGCCAAGTACGATATCATGAATGACGTTATGTCCTTCGGTATTCACCGTTTTTGGAAGCGTTACACCATTGAAGTTTCTGGTGCGCGCCCTGGCATGAAAGTACTCGACCTTGCGGGTGGTACTGGCGATTTAACCGCTAAGTTCTCCCATTTGGTGGGCGATAAAGGCGAAGTGGTATTAGCGGATATCAACGATTCTATGCTGAAAGTGGGCCGCACTAAACTGCGTGACCGCGGCATCGTTGGCAATGTGAACTATGTGCAAGCCAACGCAGAAGCACTGCCTTTCCCCGATAATCACTTCGATATCATCACTATCGCCTTTGGTCTGCGTAACGTGACCGATAAAGACGCGGCGCTGCGTTCAATGAACCGCGTGCTTAAGCCGGGCGGTAAATTGTTGGTGTTAGAGTTTTCTAAGCCGCAACATGAGCTGATGCGTAAAGTCTACGACTTATACAGCTTTAAAGTGCTGCCGAAAATGGGTGAAATCATTACGAAAGACGCCGACAGCTATGAGTATCTAGCCGAGTCGATTCGCATGCATCCAGACCAAGAGACCCTCAAGCAAATGATGGTCGATGCGGGCTTTGAACAGGTCGATTACACCAACATGACCGACGGCATTGTTGCCCTGCACCGCGGTTATAAATTCTAATGATGCCGCAAGAAGTGGTGTTACTTGCCTGCGCCGCCATTGAGACGGGTCTGAAGCAACTTCAGACCCAAGCCGGCGACGCCTATGCTCGCCAGCGTCAGTTACATGGCAAAGTCTTTCGCATTCAATTATCACAACTCAGCTGGCCAATTTACTTGGTCTTCGCCAAAGAAATCCAAGTACTGAGTCGCTATGAAGGCGATGTGGATGTCAGCCTGCATGCCGATGCCACGACGCTCTACCGCGTGACAGAAGGTGCTAACCTCACCGAACTCATCAAACAGGATAAGCTCAGCCTCGAAGGTGACCTCAATCTGTTACAGAGCTTCAGCCATTATCTGCGTAGCATAGAGTTTGATTTTGCCGAGCCTCTGTCACGTTACTTAGGCGATGGGCCAACCCATAAACTGCTGAGTACGGGACTACAGGCTAAAACCTTAGCACTTGAAGTGCTGCGTAAGACCCGCTCGCATTTGGGGCAACTCGCTATCGAAGAATATCGCCTTGCGCCACACCGGATCGAACTCATTCATTTTCGCGATCAAATGGATGACTTAGTTGACGATACTCGTGCGCTCGAACAACGGATTGCCAAATTAAGAGACCAAATTAAGCCATGACCCTTGCCAGTATCCGCCGCGGTTATCATGTCATTAAAACCCTACTGCAATATGGGTTAGATGACGTATTACCGCCAAAGATGACCCCTTGGTATTTTAAACTCGCCCGTAACAGCCTGTTTTGGATCCGCAATAAGCACAAAGGTAAATCCGGTGGCGAGCGTTTAAAGCTGGCGATGCAAGAACTTGGCCCCGTGTATATTAAGCTCGGGCAAATGCTGTCAACCCGCCGTGACTTACTGAGCGATGAGTGGGCGACTGAGCTGGCCATGTTGCAGGATAAAGTCCCGCCCTTCGATGGTGCCTTGGCGCGTCAAGCGATTGAAGCCGAACTTAAAGCCCCCATCGAGAGCTACTTCGACAACTTTAACGAGACGCCATTAGCCTCGGCTTCGATTTCTCAGGTGCATACCGCCACGCTCAAATCCAACGGCAAAGCCGTGGTATTAAAAGTGCTGCGACCGAATGTGGAAGCTAAAATCCAAGCTGATCTGTTGTTGATGTCACAAACGGCTAAGGTCATCGATTATCTCCTCGGTGAGGGGAATCGCCTGCGCCCCTCTGAGGTGATTGAAGATTACCGCGTGACTATTTTAGGCGAACTCAATCTTAAGCTTGAGGCCCTCAATGCCATTAAGCTGCGCAATAACTTCCTCGACTCAGACGCGCTCTATATTCCTTATGTCTATGAAGAGTTTTGTTATCCACGTTTAATGGTGATGGAGCGCATTTACGGTATTCCGGTATCGGATATTGCCGCGCTGAAGGCACAGGGAACTAACTTTAAACTCTTGGCCGAGCGTGGCGTAGAACTGTTTTTCACCCAAGTATTCCGCGATAACTTTTTCCATGCCGATATGCATCCTGGGAATATTTTTATCTCCCGCGATCATCCTGAGAATCCTTATTATATCGGCCTAGATTGCGGCATTATGGGCACTCTCAGCGAAGTCGATAAGCGCTATTTAGCGGAAAACTTCCTCGCGTTTTTCAACCGTGATTACCACCGTATCGCGCAGCTGTATATCGAGTCGGGTTGGGTATCGGAAAAAACCGATCTACAGGCCTTCGAGCAAGCCATCAAGGTCGTTTGCGAGCCTATGTTTAACAAGCCCTTAGATGAAATCTCCTTCGGCCACGTGTTATTAGAACTGTTCCGCACCGCACGCCACTTCGATATCGTCGTTCAGCCTCAGCTCGTGCTGCTTGAGAAGACATTACTCTACATCGAAGGCTTAGGACGTCAGCTCTATCCGCAGCTGGATCTCTGGCAAACGGCGAAACCCTTTTTAGAACAGTGGATGGCCGAGCAAGTGGGCCCTAAGGCAATGTTTAAAAAGGTATCCACAAAACTGCCATATTGGTCTGATAAGCTTCCGGAATTCCCTGAGCTAATTTACGATAACCTTAAATTAGGCAGGAAATTGCTGAGTTCTCAGCAACAAATGCTAGATAAGTATCTGAAATATCAGCAGCAAGCACACAAGAGTAATTACTTGCTCATCACTTCTGCAATTTTATTGATCTGCGGCACGTTATTGTTTAACCAAGACGCTACACTGTTGAGCCCTTACGTGTGTCTAATTTCAGGCGCAGCGTTATGGATTATCGGATGGCGATCTAGGCCAAAGAATCGTAAATTTTAGCTAGCACTAATTAATCAGAGGTTCATAATAGAACCGATATCAATTAAGAGGATACCTTCATGGGTGGCATTAGTATTTGGCAACTTCTTATCATCGCGTTAATCGTTGTCTTATTGTTTGGAACAAAGAAATTACGCTCTTTGGGTGGTGATTTAGGTGGTGCTGTTAAGGGCTTTAAAAACGCCATGTCTTCAGAAGAAGATAAGAAAGCGTTAGAAGATGCTGAAGCGGCAAAACCAGTGCAAACAGCACAAACTGCACAACCAACCCAACAGGCGACTGAAAAGAAACCTGAGTCTAACAAAGAACAGGCGTAACTCTTTATGTTTGACGGTATCGGCTTTATGGAGCTGCTGCTGATCGGTGTTCTGGGGCTTGTGGTACTTGGCCCCGAACGTCTACCGGTTGCAGTACGTTCAGTAACAGGTTGGATCCGCGCGATGAAACGCATGGCCAACTCAGTCAAAGAAGAACTTGAGCAAGAGCTAAAGATCGAGCAGTTGCACGCCGACCTCAAAAAAGCAGAGAGTAAAGGTCTATCTAACCTCTCACCCGAACTGCAAGAATCGATCGACCAGTTAAAGCAAGCAGCGCAGTCTGTGAATCGTCCTTACCAAGTGCAAGATGTTCCCGCACCGGAACACCAGATCCACAACCCTGCGAGCCAGAGTGTTTCTACAGAGGCGAGTCCTTCGGCTTCCTCCGCCCCCACAAGCGAATCCAATCAGGGCGAGGATACCCGTTCCAACCCGAAAGCTAACGGATAATTCATGTCGCAACAGCAGCCACTTATCAGCCATTTGCTTGAACTCAGGTCCAAGCTGCTTAAATCCATTGCCAGTGTGTTAATCGTGTTCATTTGTAGCGTGTATTGGGCAAATGATATTTACCACTACATGGCAATCCCTTTAATGCAGTCTTTGCCCTTAGGTGGCAGCATGATTGCGACCGATGTCGCCGCACCTTTCTTCGCCCCTTTCAAGCTGACGTTAGTCCTGTCATTTTTTGTGGCAGTTCCCTACGTGCTCTATCAAATTTGGTCCTTCGTGGCGCCCGGTTTGTATAAGCATGAAAAACGCTTAGTCATGCCGCTACTCTTCAGTAGCACTGTACTGTTTTACTTAGGGATCGCCTTTGCATATTTCGTTGTATTCCCAGTGGTATTTGGCTTCTTCGCCAACACAGCCCCCGAGGGAGTACAAGTTGCGACCGATATCAGCAGCTATCTCGATTTTGTGCTGAAATTGTTTTTTGCCTTTGGCTTATCCTTTGAAATCCCGGTTGCCGTAGTCCTGCTTTGCTGGGCGGGCGTAACCACTCCTGAAGATCTCAAACAAAAACGCCCTTATATCATTGTCGGCGCATTCGTTGTGGGCATGCTGTTAACGCCACCGGATGTTATCTCCCAGACTATGCTTGCCGTACCAATGCTGTTATTGTTCGAAGGCGGATTATTTGCGGCTCGTTTTTACAGTAAACCTGATGACGAGACCGACGAAGAAGAATCAACGAACGACTAATGCCTCAATCGGCATTAGAGGAAAATAATAATAAGGGAAGGACAAGTTTATGCGTTTAAGTTTTCTCGCTATGGCTCTGATACTGGTATCAGCTCAAACATATGCAACTACTGAACAACAATTAACAGAGTGTTCAGTGATACCAGATAAATTAGACCGCTTGATCTGTTACGATAATTTAGCCGCCAGCATTCAAGGAGCCAGCGCACAGATCTCTGTTAAAGCAATAGCACCAGTGGCTGTCGCAGTGCCAACTGCTGCAGTATCCACCACAGCAGCCTCAACGGCTAAAGTCGAAAATGAATTTGGAATTGCACCAAAACCTGTACAAGAAGATATTGTTGACAAAATTTATCTCGATGTGGAGTCAATAGCGGAAGATGCCTACGGCGCCTTAAAGATTACCTTTACCAATGGCCAAGTTTGGAAACAAACCGAAAACCGTAAATTCAATCTAAAAGTCGGTGAAAAAGTATTTATCGAAAAAGCCGCGCTTGGCTCTTTCTTAATGGGCACAGAAAGTCGTAATGCTAAGGTGAGGGTAAAACGCCTAAAATAATGCCATCTTATATAGATATCGCTGTCAACTTGCTTGGCAGCGCACTCGAACCAGACATAGCACAAATCGTACAAGCAGCGGCGGACCAAGGGGTTTCGCCGTTAATTGTTATTGGCAGCGATTTAACTGAAAGCGCCGCCGCCATTCAATTATGCCAACAGTATCCCAAACAGCTTTACTGCACCGCAGGCGTACATCCCCATCATGCTAGCGAATGGCAAGCAGACTCCAAGCAGTTACAAACCACACTCTGCCAAGAGCCACAAGTTGTTGCTGTCGGTGAATGTGGACTCGACTACAACCGAGACTTCTCCCCTCGCCCAGCCCAGCGCCAAGCGTTTATCGACCAACTCGAACTCGCGGTTGAACTCAAAAAACCGGTACTCATGCATGAACGAGATGCCCACGATGATTTTTTGAGTATTGTTAAAGAATACCGCCCCCATCTCAGCGGAGCATTACTACACTGCTTTACTGGCACCCGGGCTCAAATGGAAGCCTATATCGACCTCGATCTACATTTAGGCATTACGGGATGGGTATGTGACGAGAGACGCGGCCTAGAACTTGCCGAGCTCGTTCCGTTTATTCCCAAAGAGCGTTTATTGATTGAAACAGACAGTCCTTACCTGCTGCCACGCAGTATGCGGCCCAAGCCTAAGTCCAGTAAAAATAAACCCGAGTACTTGCCCTATATCGCGCAATATATTGCCAATCTACGGGGTGAAAATGCGGCTGAATTTGCCAAACAGTGCTATCAAAATAGCCTAGCCTTTTTTAATTTGAGTCAAGCGAATGGCTAAGTTCGGCAGCTTATGGGTTTTGTTACTCGGTATGCTCATATCATTAGGCAGCTATGCCAATACGATGAGCATAGATGAACACACGCCTACACCACTAAACCTAACTCCTTGGTTGATGGTGACGCACGTCAATGCTAACAGTCAGCTAAATGATATTCAGGCGTTGCCCAAATCGCAATGGCACAAGTTTACCAGTGATGATATTCAACGCCTTAGCCAACATGATTTTTGGCTAAGAGTAAACCTTACAAGTGGTGATGAGAGTCTTGCACGCATTCTCGCCCTCGATAATCCGTTATTGGATAGAGTGACCGTTTTTCATCTAGTGAATAATCAGCTCATCAACACCACTGAGATGGGGGATACACTGCTCTATAAGAACCGCCCACTGCCGAGCAATATCTTTCTGTATCCCTTTAAACTGAGCACCAATGAGCAACACACCTTCTATCTGCATATCGTCACTGAAGGCAGCGCTGCAGTCCCTCTAAGCCTTTGGTCAGCCAATGATTTAGCTCAAATTGCCGAATCGACAGCCGTTGATCATGGCTTTCAGCTCGGCGTACTCGCCGCGATAGGGATCTTCAGCCTGTTTATCGCGTTAGCCTCAGGTTCATTTAGCTACAGTTATTACTCAGGTTATGTCCTGTGTATGACGTTATTGGTGGCCACGATCAATGGTTATGCATTCCGTTTTCTCTGGCCTAATTGGCCCGCGTTACAGCAACTTATGGTTCCCGTGCTGTTACCTCTGGTGATGGCCTTTGCCTTAATGTTCACCGAGAAAATCCTGCAACTGAAATACTATAACCGCCGGATGTTATTAATGTGCCGCTACAGCGCGGTCTACATTATTCTTGTTGGACTTTTAGTCCCCTTTTTGCGCTACGGAACCGTGCTGTATATCGAGATTATCTCGGTAGCGATACTCAGCATCATCATGATGATACTCGCCATCATACAAGCCATTAACGGCCAAAAGCTGGCAAAGCTCTATACCATTGGCTGGGTGAGTATGCTTACTGGCGCATGCATCAGCAGCCTACTCTATTTGAGTGTTATCGAGCTCAATATCAAGCCGCAGACGCCGGTGATGCTAGGACTCACCTTCGAAATCATCTTTATGTCGCTGGTCCTCGCCATCCGCTATAACGATGAACGTAAATCTAAGCTCCGTATTCAACAGGAGGCTCTCAAGCAAGCGCAAAAGATCCGTAGTGCGCGCGAGGAAGCCTTAAAAGTGGAAGCGGAAACTAATGAAAGACTCGAACAGATGGTGCAGGAGCGCACGCTAGAGCTTGAGATAACCCTGCGCGAATTAAATGAGGTAAATCAAAAACTTACCGAGCAGAGCACTATCGATAGCTTAACCGGTGTGAAAAACCGCAGCGCCTTCGATAAACGACTGCTCGCAGAGAGCCGGATTAGTCGTCGCCAAGAAACCCCTATCGCCTTACTAATGCTGGATATCGACCGATTTAAATCAATCAACGATCAATTCGGCCACCTAGCAGGGGATCAGGCATTAAAAGTGATAGCGACAACCTTGCAGCAACATTTAAAACGACCAACCGATCTAGTATCACGTTTTGGTGGTGAAGAGTTTGCTATTATTCTCCCCAATACGACTGCGGATGGCGCTCTTCAAGTCGCTGAAAATATAAGAGATGCAGTGACCAGTATCGGCCTAGCATGGGAAGGCAAGCCCATTCCCTTAACCGTGAGCATCGGTGTCAGTGCCGACGTCATCAGTAACGACCAACACAGTACCGAATTATTAGAGCAAGCCGACAAGGCGCTCTATCAGGCAAAAAATAGCGGACGCAATCAAGTTAAATTGTATGCGCCAGCACAAACAGAACCTACTTAGGAGTCTAATGTGAACATCATTACCAGTGCCTTCCCTCAGCGCAGAATGCGCCGCATGCGCAAACATGACTTTAGCCGTCGCCTGATGGCTGAGAATCACCTAACAGTCAATGATTTGATCTACCCCATGTTTGTGCTTGAAGGCACTAATCGCAGCGAAAAAGTCGCCTCTATGCCAGGGGTTGAACGCTACTCTATCGACTTACTGTTAAAAGAAGCCGAAGAGCTAGTTGAACTCGGTATTCCGTTAATTGCCCTGTTCCCTGTTACCCCAGCCGAGAAGAAATCGCTGATGGCAGAAGAAGCCTATAATGCCGATGGTTTAGTGCAACGTGCCGTGCGTGAATTGAAAAAGGCCTTCCCACAACTGGGTATCATGACTGACGTGGCCTTAGATCCTTTCACCACCCACGGTCAAGACGGCATTATCGATGAAACAGGCTATATCCTGAATGACATCACAACAGAGATCTTAGTGAAACAAGCACTCTCCCATGCTGAAGCGGGTGCAGACATTGTTGCCCCATCGGACATGATGGATGGTCGCATCGGTGCGATTCGCCAAGCGCTCGAAGCCGCGGGCCATGTCAACACCCAAATCATGGCCTATTCAGCCAAATACTCCTCAAGCTACTATGGTCCCTTCCGTGACGCCGTCGGCTCAGCAGGCAACTTAAAAGGTGGCAATAAACACAGCTATCAAATGGACCCAGCCAACAGCGATGAAGCCTTGCATGAAGTGGCACTAGACATCCAAGAAGGCGCAGATATGGTAATGGTGAAGCCTGGTATGCCTTACCTAGATATCGTTCATCGCGTAAAAACCGAATTAGCCGTACCTACCTTCGCTTACCAAGTTAGTGGCGAATATGCCATGCATATGGCGGCCATTCAAAATGGTTGGTTAGCGGAAAAGGCCATCGTCATGGAATCGCTGCTCTGCTTCAAACGCGCTGGTGCCGATGGCATCCTTACCTACTTCGCCAAACGTGCAGCACAGTGGCTAAAAGAAGCTAAATAATCGGGCTTAGAAACCAATTCTAAGCATAAAGGGCAGCCATACGCTGCCCTTTTTATTGGCCCGAACAAAGCTCTTGGATCTACGGCTTTATCGTTCAAATCGATAAGCAGGCAATGAATATCGTCTTCGCAGAAGCGAATAAAAGGAAGGAATAGAGATAATAAATGGCAAACACGAAAAACAAAAAAGCCAGCTTATTCAGCTGGCTTCATTGTTTAATTAGGCGCTTGGCGATGACCTACTCTCACATGGGGAGACCCCACACTACCATCGGCGCGATTGCGTTTCACTTCTGAGTTCGGGATGGGATCAGGTGGGACCACAATGCTATTGTCACCAAGCAAATTTGGTATTTACTTACCCGTCTTATCTCATGCAGGCAGTAAATGAATTCGGAAAGCTGGATTGAGTGCACTTCTTAAGTGTTTGTATTCGTCTAAGTATCACTTAGTAAAACCCATCTGGGTTGTATGGTTAAGCCTCTCGAGTCATTAGTATCAGTTAGCTCAACGCCTCACAACGCTTACACACCTGACCTATCAACGTCCTAGTCTCGAACGGCTCTTTAGTGGACTTAAAGTCCAAGGGATGACTCATCTTGGGGCTCGCTTCCCGCTTAGATGCTTTCAGCGGTTATCGATTCCGAACATAGCTACCGGGCAATGCCATTGGCATGACAACCCGAACAC
>NZ_JAKILE010000020.1:0-70441 GCF_023283775.1 Shewanella seohaensis | reverse complement strand
CTGCCGCTCGACTTGCATGTGTTAGGCCTGCCGCCAGCGTTCAATCTGAGCCATGATCAAACTCTTCAATTAAAAGTTTTGTGAACCCTAAGGTTCGGCTCAATGAATTCTGAATCGACTTAACTTAATAAGTCGTTGTACATATTGCTATGAACACTCATTCATTGATTTAAATTTTGATTACTCGCCAAACGGCAGAGTAATTTCGATTAACTCAACACCTGTGAGTGTCCACACAGATTTCTTGTTTAGATTGTTAAAGAGCATTTGACCATTCACTTCGCGCTACCGCTCAGCGGGTCAGGGCTGCGTATTCTACGCATTTCCCTTGTCGCGTCAAGGCGTTTTTGCAAACTTCTTGGCGCTTTCGAATCAACTGCACATTTTGCATTCGATTCGCACACACCGCGCTTGCTTTCGCTGTCTGCCGTGTCAGTGGATGCGCATTATAGGCAGCAGAACTTTTTACGCAAGGGCTTTTTGACAGAAAGTTTAGATTAATCATCTAGACGCCTAGATATCCAGCAACATGCATAAAAAAGGGGCTAAACAGCCCCTTTTTGAATGCATTTACTTAACAAAAAACTTACTACGGACTGAAGAAACGCGATTCTTGCTCGACTTCGACTTCTTCACCATCGATATGGGTTTTCACTTTTATCTCGATGTTAGTCACTGAACGCGAAAGTTCGACCGGATCGACCCCGACACTGATAGGTAGAGTTAACACCTCTCCACCCGCAATCGTCACTGAGGTTGGTCCATACCATTTATAGTTGTTGAGGCCTTCAACACTCATGGTGTATTCATGGGCTTGTTCTGTCTTATTGAGAATTTTCAGGGTGAAGGTGTTTTCAATCAGCCCTTGATTGTTTTCTCTGTAGAGTTGGTTACGGTCGCGGATGATATCCATACGCACGGGTGCAATCGTCGCGCTCGCGTAGATAAAGATCAGGATCATGGCGGCCAACACCACGCCATAGCCCACCAGCTTAGGACGTAATACCTTCTCTTTAATACCTTCGAGTTTATTCTCTGTGGTATAGCTAATCAGCCCCAGAGGATATCCCATCCGCTCCATGGTTTGATCACAAGCGTCGATACAGGCGCCGCAGTTAATACATTCATATTGCAAGCCGTTACGAATGTCGATACCCGTTGGGCAAACCTGGACACAGAGGTCGCAGTCGATGCAGTCGCCTAATCCCATTTCTTTCGGGTCGGCTTTGCGTGAACGCGGACCGCGGGTCTCACCGCGTTTAGCGTCGTAACCTACGATATAAGTGTTTTTATCAAACATCGCCGATTGGAAACGGGCATAGGGGCACATATGGATGCACATAATTTCACGCATCCAACCCGCATTACCGTATGTTGCGAAGGTAAAAAACACGACCCAGAAGTAGATTGCGCCAGACGCATTAAGGGTAAAGACATCGACATACACTTCGCGGCTCGGCACAAAATAAGACACAAAGGTCATGGCTGTCAGCAGCGACAGTAAAATCCACGCAGTGTGTTTTGCCGTCTTGCGCCAAAGTTTGTCAAAGTTCCATGGCATTTGATCTAGCTTGATGCGTTTATTACGTGCACCTTCGAGTTTTTCCTCGAACCAAATGAACATAAACGTCCACACGGTTTGCGGGCAGGTATAACCACACCAAACGCGGCCAAGATAGGTTGTCACGAAAAACAGCGCAAAGGCAGCTATCATAAAGAGAGCCGCGAGTAAGGTGAGATCCTGAGGCCAAATGGTGAGGCCAAAGACGTGAAACTTCTGTTCGCCCAGATTGAACCAAACGGCTTGACGGTCTCCCCAAGGGATCCACGGCAGAATAAGGAAGAAGAGCATTGCGACCCAACCCATACGGCGGCGTACGCTACTCCATAATCCATCGATTGCCCGGACATAAATCCGGTTGCGGGGGTTAAAGCGATCAGCCTTATTTTCATCTGGCTGGTGAATCTTAATTCGATTGGTTTTCGAATAGTCCTTGTTATTAGATTCTGCGTTCATCGTGACAGCCTTTTACTGCTTTAATATTGGACGAAAACTGGCTTATTATACCCATATTATTAATGGTTATTCACTTATGTTGGACTAAAAGATGAAAGGTTGGATCATATTAGCGCTCCTGTGTGGTGCATTATATTACTTATACACCGAAACAGACAAATTAGATGCACCTATAGCTAAAACAGAGGAAATGGTTCAGAAGATAGAAAACAAAATGGGTTCGATGACGGGTACCCAAATAATTAAGATCGATCAGAAACGTACTAAGGCTCGAAAAGAGATTTTGGAGCGACTATCGGCTCCTGAAGTCGAAGAATTTAATAAAATCCCACTTACCGAAGACGGTATTGCCGATTTTAAAGACAGCTACTGCGGCACTAAAGCGCCCGAGCACCCCATTTTTAGCCGAGATAACCTGTTTTTTATCTGCGATAACCTCTAATCCCACTTACAGGCAAACGGAATTTTGCAGCCCATCACTAAGCATGACGCTTAGGCGATTGACCAAAGACATGATTCCGCCTAGCCTCTGAACTTCAATTACATAGGCCTTGTATCATGACTAAACCAGTATCAGATATTTTTGATCCCGCACTGTGGGATGAAGTCAGCGGATTTAATTTCGACGATATCACTTACCATAGAGCCAAAGCCCACGGCACAGTGCGTATCGCCATCAACCGTCCAGATTGCCTCAATGCCTTCCGCCCAAAGACGGTCGACGAGTTGTATATCGCCCTCGATCACGCTCGCCAATGGTCCGATGTAGGTTGTGTGTTACTCACAGGCAATGGCCCCTCTGCCAAAGGACAATATTCGTTTTCCTCCGGTGGCGATCAACGTATTCGCGGCAAAGATGGTTATAAATATGAAGGCGCAGAAGAAGGCAAAGCCGATTTAGCCAGAATGGGGCGTTTACATATCCTCGAAGTCCAACGATTGATCCGCTTTATGCCTAAAGTGGTGATCGCCGTCGTGCCGGGTTGGGCGGTGGGTGGCGGCCATAGTTTACACGTTGTCTGCGACTTAACTTTAGCCTCGAAGGAACACGCCGTCTTCAAACAAACCGATCCCGATGTTGCGAGTTTCGATTCTGGCTATGGTAGTGCTTATCTTGCCAAGATGATTGGCCAAAAGCGCGCGCGAGAAATTTTCTTCTGCGGCTTTAACTACAGTGCCGATGAAGCCTTTGCCATGGGAATGGTTAATAAATCGGTTCCCCATGCAGAACTCGAAGTCGAAGCATTAAGATGGGCCAAAGAGATTAACTCCAAATCGCCAACAGCGATGCGTATGTTGAAGTACGGCTTCAACATGACAGACGATGGCATGGTCGGTCAGCAACTGTTTGCGGGTGAAGCGACACGCTTAGCCTATGCCAGCGCAGAAGCTCAAGAAGGGCGCGATGCTTTCCTCGAAAAACGCGATCAGGACTTTTCAGCGTTTCCATGGCATTACTGATCGAAGCTGATTGCCATATAAAGCCCTCATTTGAGGGCTTTATATTTTTTAGCGCTTATAGATAGAAAAAACCGTTTAAACTAATCTCAAAATACGGGTTTAAATTTTAATGAGAATTGTTATCATCTGATCATTCCCAATTGGGGCTTACATTAGAGGATAAGATCATGACTAAGACATTTACTTTTGCCGTATTACATTTCAGCGTCGCCTTCACCGTTACCTATCTATTAACCGGTAGTGTTTTGGTCGGTGGTGCCGTTGCCTTAGTTGAACCCGCAATAAACACTGTAGTGTTTTATTTCCACGATAAAGTGTGGAAGCGTTTCGAAGAAAAAAAGCAAAACGCACTTAATGCTATAACGGCTTAACACTCTTAGCCACCAGCATATACTCTAATAAAGCCCCAATAAAAAACCGCCATTTAGGCGGTTTTTTATGACTTCCGATTTATTCCACCGTCACCGATTTAGCGAGGTTTCGTGGTTGATCCACATCGGTGCCCTTAATTAAGGCAACGTGATACGACAGCAACTGTAATGGGATAGTGTAAATCAGCGGTGCCATAAAGATATCGCAGTGTGGAACAGGGATAACCTTCATGGTCTCGTCAGATTCAAACTCGGCATCCACATCGGCAAAGACATACATTAAACCACCACGGGCACGCACTTCTTCAACGTTAGATTTCAGCTTTTCTAATAATTCGTTGTTTGGCGCGACGACGATGACGGGCATGTCGGCATCAATCAACGCCAGTGGGCCATGTTTCAGCTCACCAGAGGCATACGCCTCAGCATGGATATAAGAGATCTCTTTAAGTTTCAGCGCACCTTCCATCGCAATCGGGTACTGATCGCCACGGCCAAGGAATAAGGCATGGTGTTTGTCGGCAAAATCTTCCGCCAATTCAGCAATCGCATCATCTAAGCCCAATGCTTGCTCCACTTTGGCAGGCATAGACTGTAGGCTTTGAGTGATCTCCGCCTGCATTTGCTCTGACATACCATTATGGCGACCGATCACCGCCGTCAGCATTAACAAACCAGCCAGCTGCACAGTGAAGGCTTTGGTAGAGGCAACGCCAATCTCAGCACCCGCTTTCATCATGTATGCCATGTCAGACTCACGGACTAAGGAAGAGCCAGGAGCGTTACAGATAGTTAGCGTCGCCTTGTAACCCATTTCTTTGGCTAGGCGCATCGCCGCCAGCGTATCGGCAGTCTCGCCGGATTGAGAAATGGTCACCAACAGGCTGTTAGGGAACAAATGCGACTTGCGGTAGCGGAATTCAGAGGCGATTTCGACATTACATGAAACGCCAGCCCAATCCTCTAACCAATAACGCGCCGCCATCCCCGCATGATAACTAGTACCACAGGCAATAATCTGTACGTGTTTAATATCTTTTAAAAACTCTGCGGCGTTATCACCAAAAGCAGTGTCGAGCACTTGCTTGTTAGCGATGCGACCTTCGATAGTGCGCGTCAGTGCCAATGGCTGCTCATAAATCTCTTTGAGCATATAGTGGCGATATTCACCTTTGTCACCAGCATCGTGGGTGATTTCTGATTCTTTAACTTCGCGCTCAACTTTATTGCCATGCACATCGAAAATGCTCACAGTGCGACGAGTCACTTCAGCCACGTCACCTTCTTCTAAAAACGCGAAAGAACGGGTGACAGGCAGCAGCGCCAATTGGTCAGATGCAACGAAATTTTCACCTAAACCAAAACCAATCACTAATGGGCTGCCAGAACGCGCAACGACCATACGCTCGCTATCGCGGCGGTCGATAACCACAGTGCCATAAGCGCCTTCGAGTTGTTTAACCGTGGCTTGCACAGCGGCCAGTAAGGTGTCGTGCGTCTTTAATTCGTGATGAACTAAATGACAAATCACTTCGGTGTCGGTATCAGAGCTGAAGTGATAGCCCAGCTCTTTTAGCATTTCGCGCAGTTTATGATGGTTTTCGATAATGCCATTGTGCACCACGGCAATATCGCCTTCAGATAAATGTGGGTGAGCATTGCGCTCGCTCGGCTCACCATGGGTAGCCCAACGAGTATGTGCAATACCAGTACCGCCCGCTAACGGGTCGGTTTCGAGTGCGGCAGAAAGCTCCTGCACTTTACCCACGCGACGAGTACGATTAAGTTCACCATTGTGGATAACGGCAACACCAGCGGAGTCATATCCACGATATTCTAAACGACGTAAACCTTCGACCAGAATTTCGGCCACATCCCTTTGCGCCACGGCGCCAACGATTCCGCACATAGTTTTTACCTATAAAATAAAAAATAAAAATGAAATTGTTTGAGACATTTGCTTTGGCTTATCACGGGCAAATGCCTAAGGCGAGTAGGGCGCTAAGATGACTTTCACGCCTTGCTCGGTAATTTGGTTAAGGGCGCTCTCTTCGATACGAGCATCGGTAACTAGCACGCTGATTTGCGACCAAGGTAGTTCTAAGTTAGGGATCCGCTTACCAATTTTGTCCGAATCCACCATAACGATCACTTCGCGGGAAACCTCAGCCATCACCTTACTCAAGCCCGTTAGCTCATTAAAGGTGGTGGTGCCGCGCGCTAAATCGATACCGTCAGCACCGATAAAGAGTTGGTCGAAGTTATAGGAGCGTAATACTTGCTCGGCCACTTGCCCCTGAAACGACTCGGAATGCGGATCCCAGGTACCGCCAGTCATCAATAGGGTGGGCTCATTTTCAAGCTCATGAATCGCATTGGCCAAATGCAGGGCATTGGTCATGACCACCAGCCCACGCTTGTGATTCAGCTCGGCGATCAGGCCTGAAGTGGTGGTGCCACTGTCGATGATGATGCGATTGTGATCTTTGATCAGCTGCGCCGCAGCTTTAGCAATGGATAACTTATTAGGGGCAATCTTGGCAGAAAATTGTTGTGTCACTTCATCGGGAATAGCCACAGCACCACCGTAGCGGCGCAGCAATAGTCCGGTTTTTTCAAGTTCTGCCAAGTCTTTACGAATAGTCACTTCTGAGGTTTCGAAACGTAATGACAACTCATCGACACTCACTTCACCCTGTTCATTCAGAATGCTGATAATACTATGACGTCGTTGCTGTGTGTTTCGTTTATTCATAAAACCTTTCAGTTAACTTTCGATTCGAAAGTTATATTATAGAGAAACGAAACATTTTTGCTAGTATTCGAAAGGTGTTTTTAGCGTGAGAGTAATGAAATGGATGAGTTTTTAAAATTAACCTAATGAAAAGCAATAAAAAAGCAGTCCACCTATCAGTGAACTGCTTTAAGGGCGCTAAAACTTAAGCGTAGAAAGTGAAGTTAGAACTTAGCTTCAAGTGCCACACTGAAGTTACGGTCTTGGCCTAGGGTCACCATATTGTATTGGCCGCCATCAATATAATCGGTATCAAACAGGTTTCTCACGTTCGCGCGGATGCTTACGTCTTTACCCATAATATCCATAGTGTAGGCAGCACCAATATCGAAGCGAACATAACCGTCTTTACTGATAGTGTTATCCACGTTTGCAAAACGCTCGCCAACATAGATAGCACCGAAGTTCATTGCAAAGTTATCGGTCACTTCATAACGAGTCCAGATATTCGCCGACCATTCAGGGGCATCGATAGGCGTTTTACCTTCACGCTCATCACCCGTTTGATACTCAGCATCGAGGTACATCATAGATGAAGTCACAAACCAGCTATCGCCTAGCTTACCTTGGGCACCCACTTCAAAGCCGCGGTGCTTTTGCTCACCACCTTGGGTTGTGATATCAGTGAAATCACCGATAGGTGTAGGCAATTTTTCTGAAATAGTAATGTTTTCAAGTGTGATATCAAATACCGCCGCCGTTAATAGCAAGCTGTCGTCAAACAGTTCCCACTTTGTTCCCACTTCATATTGAATGCCGTATTCAGGCTTTAGGTTAAGTTTATTATTGATATCGTATTCGTTATTCACCGCACCTTGCGGGGTGAAGCTTTTTGAGTAGTTAACATAAACACTGCCGTTATCTGTAGGTGAGTAGATCACCCCAAATTTAGGCGATACGGCATAACTGTTTTCACCTTCGCCATCTTTTTTCTGTTCGTCATAACGAACCCCTGCGAGCAATTTCCATTGTTCATTGATGGTCATTAAATCTTGCAGATAGAAGCCGTAGTATTTGTATTCACTTTCAGATTTTGTGCTATCACGATGATAGTCTAAATCTGGTTTTGCTACGGGTTGACCAGGAATAACGGTAATCATCCCTTTGGTTGCTTGATTAACATATCTCTCAATATATTGACCATAATAGTAGTCTAAGTAGTTAGCACCTATAAGGAGTTGGTGCTCCATACCCGCCAATGCAAACTCGCCTGTAAAATCGATATAAGCGGTTTTATGTTGCCAATCATCGTAACGATCGAATGGCTTTATTTTATAACCACTAGTAAATGGATCTTCATTATATTGCGGTGCAGAATCGAAACGCTGGCGATTAAACTGTTGATCGTTATAACCCAGTTTAACTTTCCAATCGTCATTCATATGCCAAGTTAAATCGGCACCTAAGTTTGAAACAGTGTTATCGGTAAAGGCCCAAGGCGCATCCCAGATGGTTTTACGTTGGCCGACAACATTGCCTTGCTTATCTAACCAACTGCCAGCATCAATACCGGTTTTATCTTGGGTATGGTCGTATTTCAGTGACAATAACAAATCATCACTGATATCAAATTCTAGGTTCAAATAACCTAACCAACGATCACGCTCTTGGTTTTCATCGGTCGTTGAATATTCACGCCAGTATTTAGTGTCTTGTTTGACTAACACACCGCGGTAACGAATGCTTTGAGCCTCGTTTAAGCTGCCACCAGCGTCTAACTGGGCGCGGGTAGAGCCGTAACCGTCGGTATCAAACCCTAAGTTAAGCATAGAATCGTAGGTGGGCTTCTTGGTGACCATATTCACCAAACCGCCAGGTCCAGATTGGCCATACAACATGCTCGAAGGGCCTTTCAGCACTTCGACTTGTTGCAGGGTTTCGATAGGTTGAACATAGTGGGACCATTGCTGGTGGCCGTTGATCAGATAACCGTTGCCCGAATCTAATTCAAAACCACGAATACTGAAGACTTGGCGGTTCCAACGAGTGGTTCCTGCCGTTACGCTCGAGTCATTAACTAAGACTTCCGCAAGGTTAGTCGCTAATTGCTCATCGGTCACAAAGTCGGGGATAACATTTACAGATTGTGGTGTATCCATTAAATCGATATCACCACGCATAGCACCGGATGCACTGCCGACTTTATAGTCGTTAAATGTACGGCCAGTCACATTAATGCGCTCAATGTTCTCATCATTTGGCGCTTCAGCCATAACAGGCATCGCCATTAATGCAGACCCTACGGCCAAACCAACCACTGAATATTTAAATACCATTGCCAACACCTCAAGTAGACCTTTCGTCTTAGAATTGCAGGCAATATAAATAAGAATTGTTTTTATTTAACTATCTTTACACGAATTTACAATCTAGCGTGACTTGGATCAACTTTGAATAAAAACAATGAATTAGCCATAACACCGCAGCCTTAATTGAACATTAATTTAGTTAATTTTTACTTGGTGGGGATTTTTAGCTTTGACAAAAAAGACATAAAGCGGCAATAAGCCGCTTTATGTTTACTGGGTACAGCGCCGTTATTTCTTAATTTTTACCGGACGTTGCCAGCCAGTCAGATGTTTTTGCTTAACACGGGTGATCACTAGCTCATCCTCACCCACGTCACGGGTAATGGTTGACCCCGCACCGAGCGTCGCGCCTTTACCAATGGTCACCGGCGCCACCAGCTGAGTATCACTCCCCACAAACACATTATCTCCAATCACGGTTAAGTGTTTATTGGCACCATCGTAATTACAGGTAATAGTGCCAGCACCAATATTCACACCCGCACCGATTTGCGCATCGCCCAAATAGGCTAAGTGACCCGCCTTAGAACCCACACCTAAAACAGCTTTTTTCATCTCAACAAAGTTGCCGATATGGGCATCTTGCATTAACTCGGCACCTGGGCGTAAACGCGCAAAAGGCCCCGCACTGGCGGCAACGCCCAGCTTAGCGCCTTCGATAATTGAGTAAGGTTTGATCTCGGCATTGTCGGCAATTTCACAATCGATAAGAATCGCACCAGCACCGATGCTGACATTATTACCAATCACCACTTTACCTTCGAAAATCACGTTCACATCGACCATCACATCCATACCCACGGTAACTTCACCACGGATATCGATACGGCTTGGGTCACGCAGATTAGCACCAGCAATCATCAACTTTTCGGCTTCACGGGCCTGATAAGCGCGCTCCAGTTGTGCAAGCTGCACACGGTTATTGGCACCTTCCACCTCAATGGCTGATTGTGGCTGAGCGGTATTAATCTCAACGCCATCGGTGTGGGCCATGGCGATAATATCAGTCAGGTAGTATTCACCCTGAGCATTGTTATTCGATAGGCGGCCAAGCCAGGTTTTTAATGCCTTACCCGGCACCGCCATTATGCCGGTATTGATTTCATTGATGGCTAACTGTTCAGCATTGGCATCCTTTTGCTCGACAATACCGACAACCTTGCCTTGCTCGCGCACAATACGGCCATAGCCAGTTGGATTGGTTAGATTGACGGTTAAAATCGCCACGCCCTGATCAGGACGCGCAGCAAGCAGAGCCTCGAGGGTTGAAGCTTGGATTAACGGCACATCACCGTAAAGGATCAGCACAGTGTCATTATCATCGATATTGGGAATCGCCTGAGCGACCGCATGGCCTGTGCCTAACTGCTCGGCTTGCAACATCCAATTTAATTGCTGCTCACCCAGTGCGGATTTTAATTTGTCGGCGCCATAGCCGTACACTAATTGAATGGCATCGCTGCCGATACTGTGGGCGGTATCGATAACATGCTGCACCATGCTCTTGTGGGCGATAGGATGTAATACCTTGGGAAGATCCGAGCGCATGCGAGTTCCTTTTCCTGCCGCTAAGATCACTACATTTAATGCCATTGCCATATCCTTGATTAACATCCCAAAGGGATAAACTGAGCTCGATTTAATGGCGCAATTTTAACGGAAAGGCGCAGCAAAGCGAAAGGCAGAACTCAAAACACAGCGAAAAAACCAACAAAAAAGGCGGGTATCTTTCGATAACCGCCTTTTATCACAAACAATAACCTTTATCTGGCAATGTTTTTCTTGATGGTTTCAACAACACGTAATTGAGCCATTGCTTTCGCTAACTCAACCATAGCGGCGTCATAATTGAAGTCCGCACCCGCAGTCGCCATATGGGCTTCTGCACGACGCTTGGCTTCTAATGCTGCCTGCTCATCAATATCTTTGGCACGCATAACCACATCAGCCAACACAGAAACAGAAGAAGGTTGTACTTCCAGTAAACCACCAGAAAGATAAAACACTTCTTCGCTGCCGTCTTGTTTGACGATGCGCGCCATGCCAGGTTTGATATAGCTTAACAGTGGAGCGTGGCCATGCATGATGCCCAACTCACCTTCAGAACCGGTCACTTGTAGGCTAGCTACGCGACCTGAGAAGATGCTGCTCTCTGCGCTTACTATATCAAGCTGTACTGTCATGGCTGCCATCCCGTTCTCCTTAAAAAACTAAGTATGACTACTTAGTTATTTCTTTTTGTTAGCTTTCTCGACAGCTTCGTCGATAGAACCAACCATGTAGAACGCTTGTTCTGGAATGTGGTCGAACTCACCACTCAGAATTCCCTTGAAGCCACGGATAGTGTCTTTCAGAGATACGTACTTACCAGGAGAACCAGTAAAGACTTCTGCTACGTGGAAAGGCTGAGACAAGAAACGCTCAATCTTACGTGCACGGGAAACGGTCATCTTATCTTCGTCTGACAGTTCGTCCATACCGAGAATCGCAATAATGTCTTTCAGCTCTTTGTAGCGTTGCAGAACAGTTTGTACACCGTTAGCTACGTCATAGTGCTCTTGACCAACTACTAATGGATCTAATTGACGAGAAGTAGAATCCAGTGGGTCAACCGCTGGGTAAATACCCAGAGAAGCGATTTGACGTGACAATACAACAGTCGCATCTAAGTGAGCGAAGGTTGTTGCTGGTGACGGGTCAGTCAAGTCGTCCGCAGGTACGTATACCGCTTGTACAGAGGTAATAGAACCAGTCTTAGTTGAAGTAATACGCTCTTGCAGAACGCCCATTTCTTCAGCCAGAGTTGGTTGGTAACCTACTGCAGAAGGCATACGACCTAACAGTGCTGATACTTCAGTACCGGCTAGGGTGTAACGGTAGATGTTGTCAACGAACAACAGAACGTCACGACCTTCGTCACGGAATTTTTCAGCCATAGTCAGACCGGTCAGTGCTACACGCAGACGGTTTCCTGGTGGCTCGTTCATTTGACCATATACCATGGCTACTTTGTCGAGAACGCCAGAATCCTTCATCTCGTAGTAGAAGTCGTTACCCTCACGAGTACGCTCACCTACACCGGCGAATACAGAAAGACCTGAGTGAGCTTTAGCGATGTTGTTGATCAGTTCCATCATGTTAACTGTCTTACCAACACCCGCACCACCGAACAGACCTACTTTACCACCCTTAGCGAATGGACATACAAGGTCGATAACCTTGATACCAGTCTCTAACAGTTCAGTCGTGTTTGATTGATCTTCGTATGAAGGAGCGCTGCGGTGAATAACATAACGTTCTTCTTCGCCAATTGCGCCAGCTTCATCAATAGGCTCGCCTAAAACGTTCATGATACGGCCAAGAGTGGCGGTACCAACAGGAACAGAAATAGGTGAACCTGAGTTTACTACCTCAAGACCACGACGCAGACCATCAGAAGTACCCATAGCGATGGTACGAACTACACCACCACCTAGTTGTTGCTGAACTTCCAGCACCAAACCATTACAGGAGCCTTCACCTGTGATCTTCAGAGCGTCATATACCTGAGGTACGGCATCTTGTGGAAACTCTACGTCCACAACCGCGCCAATCACTTGGACAACAGTACCTGTGCTCATGATTAATCCTCTAAAACTTGTATTCGTTACCTAACCTAAACCGCAGAGGCACCAGAAACAATTTCCGACAGTTCCTGCGTAATCGCAGCCTGACGAGCCTTGTTATAGACCAATTGCAAATCGTCAATCAGTGTACCTGCGTTGTCTGTTGCCGCCTTCATTGCCACCATACGGGCAGCCTGTTCAGAAGCAATGTTTTCAACAACACCTTGGTAAACCTGAGATTCTACATAACGAACCAATAAGGTATCCAAAAGGGCTTTTGGATCTGGCTCGTAGATATAGTCCCAACGATGAGCAACCTCATCATCTTCCGATTTAGGCAAAGGTAGCAGCTGCTCGATCACAGGAGTCTGCGTCATAGTGTTTACAAACTTGTTGAACACTACGTACAGACGATCCAGTTTGCCTTCGTTGTAAGCATCTAGCATCACACGTACTGTCCCGATCAGGTCAGCGAGCTTTGGCGCATCGCCTAAACCTGAAGCATGGGCAGATACCTGACCGCCAAAGCTTTTGAAAAACTGAACACTACGAGCACCAATTGGGCAAAATTCAAATTCTGCACCTTGCTCTTTCCAGCTTTTCACGTCTGCCACAACCTTTTTAAAGAGGTTGACGTTCAGACCACCACAAAGGCCACGGTCGGTTGCTACAACAATGTAACCAACCCGCTTAGCCTCTCTCACCTCTAAGTAGGGGTGTTTATACTCGAGAGAACCTTGCGCGACGTGACCGATCACCTTACGCATGCTTTCCGCGTATGGACGGCTTGCAGCCATGCGGTCCTGCGCTCTGCGCATTTTGCTGGCTGCCACCATTTCCATGGCGGACGTGATCTTCTGAGTGTTTTTCACACTCGCGATCTTGGTTTTAATCTCTTTAGCGCCGGCCATCTCTACTCTCCAATCTGGACCTGAGGTGCCTTAAGACACCTCTATCATTGTTACCAGGTTTGGGTTGCTACGAACTTGTCGAGGCCAGCTTTTAATTCAGCTTCGATATCGGCGTTATAATCGCCAGTCTCGTTGATAAGCTTGATTAAAGCAGCATGCTCGCTGTTCATGTACGAGAGCAGAGAGGCTTCGAAATCACCGACTTTGTTCAGCTCAACGCCCTTCAGGTAACCTTTTTCAGCTGCGAAAATTGACACAGCTTGAGCGGCTACGCTCATAGGAGCATATTGTTTTTGCTTCATCAGTTCGGTAACACGCACACCATGCTCAAGTTGAGCACGAGTTGCATCGTCTAAGTCAGATGCAAACTGTGAGAACGCAGCAAGTTCACGATACTGTGCTAGAGCGGTACGGATACCACCAGACAGTTTCTTGATGATCTTAGTCTGAGCCGCACCACCAACACGAGAAACAGAAATACCTGGGTTAACCGCTGGACGTAAGCCAGAGTTAAACAGATCGGTCTCAAGGAAGATCTGACCGTCAGTAATAGAAATTACGTTGGTCGGTACGAATGCAGATACGTCACCCGCCTGAGTTTCAATAATAGGCAGCGCGGTTAAAGAACCGGTTTGACCTGTTACAGCACCCTTAGTGAACTTTTCTACATATTCTTCGTTTACGCGTGAAGCACGCTCTAATAAACGAGAGTGTAGATAGAATACGTCACCAGGATAAGCTTCACGGCCTGGTGGACGCTTCAGTAGTAACGAGATCTGACGGTAAGCAACTGCTTGCTTAGACAGGTCATCGTATACGATCAGAGCATCTTCACCGCGGTCGCGGAAGTATTCACCCATAGCACAACCAGAGTATGGTGCTAAGTATTGCAGTGCCGCAGCTTCAGAAGCTGTTGCAACTACAACGATAGTGTTCGCTAATGCACCGTGCTCTTCTAACTTGCGTACTACGTTAGCAATAGTAGAAGCCTTTTGGCCTACAGCTACGTACACACATTTGATGCCAGAATCGCGCTGGTTGATGATTGCGTCGATCGCCATAGCTGTTTTACCAGTTTGACGGTCGCCAATGATCAATTCACGTTGGCCACGACCGATTGGGATCATAGCGTCAACGGCTTTATAACCAGTTTGAACTGGTTGATCTACTGACTTACGCTCGATAACACCTGGTGCGATCACTTCAACAGGAGAGAAACCATCGTTGTCGATAGCGCCTTTTCCGTCAATTGGTTCACCCAGAGTGTTAACTACACGGCCTAATAGGCCGCGACCGACTGGAACTTCCAGAATACGGCCAGTAGTTTTAACTTTTACGCCCTCTGCTAAATCAGCATAAGGACCCATTACTACGGCACCGACAGAATCACGTTCAAGGTTCAACGCGATTGCAAAACGGCTACCAGGCAGTTCGATCATTTCACCTTGCATCACATCGGCCAGGCCGTGGATGCGGATAATGCCGTCACTAACCGCAACGATAGTACCTTCGTTACGAGATTCGCTAACGACTTCGAACTGCTCGATCCGCTGCTTAATCAGATCGCTGATTTCAGTGGAATTCAGTTGCATGCTCAAACTCCCAATTACGACTGCAGCTTTTCAGACAGACGCGATAACTTACCGCGGACAGAGCCATCAATGACTAAGTCACCTGCCTTAATAATTACACCGGCGATGAGCGCGGCGTCAGTGCTGCAATTCAGCTTAACTTTGCGTGCGAGACGTTTCTCTAAAGAATTACTGATCTGCTGCTGTTGTTCAGAGCTGAGCTCAGCTGCAGAAACCACATCGGCTTCCACTTCTTTTGCCCACTCATTACGGTATTGAGCAAAAAGCTCAGATACAGCAGGTAGTACCTTTAAGCGACCGTTTTCAGCCATTACCTTTATCAAGTTCTGACCTTGCTCATTGATTTGCTCACCACACACACTAATAAAGAGTGCGGCAAGTTTAGTACTGGCTAAAGAGCCAGTTAGCAGTGGCTGCATGGTTTCGTTTTCACTAACCAGTGCGGCAAACGTGAGCATTTCTGCCCAGGTATCCACTGCATTGTGTTCAACAGCAATGTCAAAAGCTGCCTTTGCGTAAGGGCGAGCGATGGTGGTTAATTCAGCCATAACTCAAACTCCCTTATCAAATTTCAGCGACTAGTTTATTAACTATGTCACTGTGGGCGGCTGGATCAATAGAACGCTCAAGGATCTTCTCAGCACCCATGATGGCAAGAGTAGCAACCTGCTTACGCAGATCCTCTTTCACGCGATTACGTTCAGCTTCAATTTCTGCTTTACCCTGAGCGATGATTTTTGCACGCTCAGCGTCTGCTTCGGCTTTAGCTTCTTCAACTATTTGAGCTTTACGCTTGTTAGCTTGCTCAATAATTTCGTTAGCAGTCACCTTGGCTTCTTTTAGTTGGTCAGTCGCTTTCGCTTGAGCCAACTCTAGGTCTTTTACCGCACGATCAGCATCAGCTAGACCGTCAGCAATCCTTTTTTGGCGCGCTTCGATGGCATTCATCAAAGGGGGCCATACAAACTTCATGCAGAACCACACGAAGATGATAAAGGCGACCGTCTGACCGATTAGGGTAGCGTTGAAATTCACAACAGCCTCCTATTTAGAGTTAAGACAGAAGCGTTTTCTTACAGCATTGCACCCAGCGGGTTGGTGAACAGCATAAATAATGCGATACCAACACCGATCATTGTTACGGCGTCTAACAGACCCGCTACGATGAACATTTTAACTTGCAGCATAGGAGCCATTTCTGGTTGACGCGCAGCGCCTTCCAGGAACTTACCACCTAATAAGCCGAAACCGATTGCAGTACCAAGAGCACCCATACCAATCAGCAGAGCAACAGCGATAGCTGTCATGCCTAAAATCGTTTCCATCTGTATCTCCAGTATCTAAAATCTAAATCTAATTAGTTGATGATTTAGTTTAAAATTTCTTCAGCAATCCTTAATGATCTTCATGCGCCATGCTTAAGTAAACAATGGTCAACATCATGAAGATAAACGCCTGCAGCGTGATAACCAAAATGTGGAAAATTAACCAACCTAGTTGCAGAGTCACACCCAGGGAAGATAATAACAAGTTGGTACCATACATCAGCGCAATAAGGATGAAGATCAACTCACCTGCGTACAAGTTACCGAATAGACGCAATGCCAATGAAATTGGCTTAGCAACTAAAGTAACTGTCTCTAATAGGAGGTTGACGGGTATCATTGCCTTATGGTTAAAGGGCTGTAGCGTCAGTTCTTTAACAAAACCAGACACGCCTTTGACCTTAATGCTGTAGTAAATAATCAGCACAAACACACCGATAGCTAAGCTGAAGGTGATGTTTACGTCAGTTGTCGGAACCACTTTCAAGTATGGAACGCCCGCTAAACTTGCTAACCAAGGCAGCCAGTCAACAGGAAGCATATCCATGAAGTTCATCATGAATACCCATACAAAAATGGTCAGAGCTAAAGGCGCGATCAGGGCATTGCGGCCATGAAAACTTTCTTTCACGCTGTTATCAACGAACTCAACGATCATCTCGATAAAGCATTGCAGCTTACCGGGAACCCCTGAAGTCGCTTTTTTACCAACACTACGGAAAATCCACAGGAACAGAACACCAAGACCAACCGAAAAGAACAACGAATCAATGTGCCATGTCCAGAAACCTTCACCAACATGTAAGTTGGTAAGGTGATGCTGGATATAGCCCTGCGGTGTTAACGCTTCACCAGGTGCAGCCATGATTCATCCCACTTAACTTTGCTTGAAGTATAAAGGAGCTGTCCAATGCACTATTAACGTCAGCACATAACAAACAAAAAGCGGCAAAAATGCCACCTCAAGCTTGCTAAACACCAATGAAAACATTGCGATGGTTAACAGCAACTTTACCGCTTCCCCCCAGTAAAAAGTTTTTATCACTTTTGCTGCTGAACTTGCTCCCGTATGAGAGAAAGCGAGGGTTGCGAATACAAAATTAGGGAGCACAGCAATTGAACCACCTGCTAACGCAGAATAGCCAAACTGAACTCCCCACACGACGAAAAAGAGAATTGAAGCACCCCCAGCCACCGCCGCCTGCATCATCACCAATTTATAGGCTGACCACCGGCCACGACGCGCTAAAACCTTACTCAACTCATCCTCTCCGCATTCATACTTTTTGTTTCGATGACCGGATGACAAATATCCGTATTTTTGTCGATGCACAAAAAGCTTGCGAAAGTATACCTTTTCACGCCTTCATTGCAACTTTGAGATAAGGAAAAACAGCACTTTTAACGTGATATAGCGCCAAAACAGTCAAAATCCAAAATTAACATATGTCACAAATTTACATTAAAAACTGTTAATCTACAGACATTAACGAATTTTGCTAAGAATTCCGTCTAATTCAGCCAGATTCTGATAGTTAATTACAATTTTACCCTTACCCTTACTGCTATGAGCGATCGAAACCTTAGCACCTAATCTTTCAATTAACTGCTGCTCTAAACGACAAACATCTTGATCTTTAGTCGTAGTTTCGACGGGTTTGGGCGGATTTAAGGTTTGATTAATCAATCGTTCAGTTTCGCGAACGGTTAATTCCTTGGCAGCCACTAATCTCGCCAGATTTGTTTGTTCTTCACCCTCAATTGCGAGCAAAGCGCGTGCATGGCCCATATCAATGTCACCATACTCGAGTAAACGCTTAACCGGTTCATTTAACCCGTTTAACCGTAACAAGTTAGATACACTCGCGCGAGATTTTCCCACAACATCGGCAACCTGTTGGTGAGTCAGCTCAAATTCTTGCATCAAACGTTGTAATGCAATAGCTTCTTCCATGGCATTTAAGTCTTCACGTTGAATGTTTTCAATCAACGCAATGGCAACCGCCGCTTCATCGGGAACCGGTTTAACGATACAAGGGATTTTTTCCACACCCGCCAATTGGGATGCGCGCCAACGGCGCTCACCGGCGATGATTTCATACTGGCTATCGCTAACAGGACGCACCACAATCGGCTGAATAATGCCTTGATTGCGGATGGAATGGGCGAGTTCTTCTAACGCCTCGGGAGACATGTCCTTACGAGGTTGGTATTTACCCGGTTGTAGCAGGTCGAGATCCAGATGAATAAGTTCTTCTTTTTTATCGATAACAACCACTTCTTCCGTGTGTTTTTTACTCGCGGCGTGGCTGTTACTCAGTAAAGCATCTAAGCCCTTACCTAACCCTCTTTTCTTTAACGTCATGGTTATCCTTTACGCTCGCTTAGCCTGAGTTTTCTGTTCGGAACGGCGGATCATCTCACCCGCTAACGCCAAATATGCTTTAGCCCCCGCACTCGATTTGTCGTAGTACATGGCAGGTGCGCCAAAGCTCGGCGCCTCGGCCAAACGCACATTACGTGGGATCACAGTGCGATAAACCTTATCACCGAAATGCTGTTTTAGCTGATCGGACACATCATTTGACAGGCGATTACGCGGGTCATACATGGTCCGCAAAATCCCTTCAATCCCCAAACCAGGATTCACCACCGCCGCTAATTTGGTGATGGTATCAATCAAGGCGGTTAACCCTTCCAGTGCAAAATACTCACACTGCATTGGTACTAGCACGGAATCCGCCGCCGACATGGCATTAACCGTCAACATGTTGAGCGAAGGCGGGCAATCGATAAAGATATAATCGTATTGATCTTTTATCGGTGCGAGCGCATTACGTAACCGCACTTCACGGGCAAAGAACTCCATGAGTTTAATTTCTGCCGCGGTCACATCGCCGTTACTGGCAATCAGATCGTATTTCCCTGTGGTGTCTTTAACTACAATCTCATCGAAGGGCTTTTCTTCAACCAGCAGTTCGTAAGCCGTGTTTTCGACTTCGTATTTATCGACACCGCTGCCCATGGTGGCATTGCCCTGAGGATCGAGATCGATCAGCAGCACTTTACGCTTAGTCGCGGCTAAAGAGGCGGCTAAGTTGACACAAGTTGTTGTTTTCCCTACGCCACCTTTCTGGTTGGCCACGGCAATTACTTTACCCACAATGTCACCCTGTATGTAAATTCTGGTTTATTGCCTACTTAAAAATCCATGCGAAATGAGGAGCTTTAAGCCTGTTATTCTTTGATTATTTTGAGTAAATGTCTTTGCTCATCGAGTCTAGGCACTTGCAGTTCGATGGTTTCGGTCACCACAAATCCAGCGGGGATTTGTTGCATCTCTTCATCACTCAGTTGTCCCTTGAGCGCATAAAATTGTCCATGCTCGGCAGGCAAGTGATGGCACCATGTCAACATATCATGGATTGAGGCAAAGGCGCGGCTGAGCACTCCATCGAACTTTTGCTCGGGTTGATAGGCCTCGACTCGGCTCTCTATCGAACTAATATTGTGGATCCCGAGTTCAAAGGCCACTTGCTTTTGAAAACGGATACGTTTGCCTAAGCTATCGAGCAGCACAAAGGTTTTATCTGGATTCATAATCGCTAAAGGAATGCCGGGAAGACCTGGGCCAGTACCTACATCGATAAAGCGCTCACCCTGCAAATGGGGCGACACCACTAAGCTGTCCATGATATGGCGGACAAGCATCGCCTCAGGATCTCTGACCGAGGTTAAGTTATAGGCTTTATTCCATTTGTTGAGCATACCAACAAAATCAAGCAGTTGTTTTTTCTGCTCAGCCGTGGCGGGCAGATTAATTTCGGCTAAATAGGCCTCTAACTGGGCAGATAACACTGAACAACCTCAATAAAGATACGATTATAAACTCGCTGGCTATTATGAAGCCCTGAAACGTCGAAGGGAAGCCTGAATGCTTCCCTTCTGCGACCAAACTGGCGATTAAGCTAGCTTTTACGCGCTCTTGCGTAATAAACCGCGTTTTTTCAGATGCACCAGCAGAATTGAAATCGCCGCCGGAGTGATACCTGAAATACGCGATGCTTGGCCAATGGTTTCGGGCTTATGGCTATTTAACTTAGCAATAACCTCATTTGAAAGCCCCGGAACCTCTTTGTAATCAAGGTTCAATGGCAGACCAGTGTTCTCATTGCGTACCGCTTTGTTGATCTCTTCCTGCTGACGTTGGATATAGCCAGAGTACTTCACTTGGATCTGTACTTGCTCGGCAGCGAGTGGATCGGCAAGTCCTGGACCAAAGCCTTCAATCTGCATCAACTTGCTGTAATCCATTTCTGGACGACGCAGCAACTCTTCAAACGACGCTTCACGGGAGATCGGCGTGTTTAAATGCGGATTTAACACTGGCACCAATGGTGAATTTGGATGGATCCATTGGCTACGTAGACGTTGCAGTTCTAACTCGATCGATTCCATTTTTTCACTGAAAGAGGCCCAGCGAGCATCATCCACCAGACCCAGTTCACGACCTTTTGCGGTTAAACGCAGATCGGCGTTGTCTTCACGCAGCAATAGGCGGTATTCGGCGCGGCTGGTAAACATACGGTAGGGTTCTTTAGTCCCTAAGGTTGATAAATCGTCAACCAATACACCTATGTAGGCTTCATCACGGCGAGGGCACCAAGCTTCTTTGCCCTGAACCTGCAATGCAGCATTCATCCCCGCGAGTAAACCTTGGGCACCAGCTTCTTCGTAACCCGTGGTACCATTGATTTGGCCAGCGAAGAACAAACCATTGATAGTTTTGGTTTCTAACGAGTTTTTGAGATCCCTTGGATCGAAATAGTCGTACTCAATCGCATAACCAGGGCGAACAATCTCAGCATTTTCCATACCTTGGATCGAACGAACCAAATTTAACTGCACATCGAAAGGCAAGCTGGTGGAAATACCGTTAGGGTAGATCTCGTTGGTGTTTAAGCCTTCGGGTTCGATAAAGATCTGGTGCGATGATTTATCTGAAAAACGATGGATCTTGTCTTCGATAGAAGGGCAGTAACGTGGACCAATCCCCTCGATCACGCCTGAATACATAGGGCTGCGATCTAAGCCACCACGAATAATATCGTGTGTCTTTTCATTGGTATGGGTGATCCAACAAGAAATTTGTTTCGGGTGATGGTTCACATCGCCCATAAACGACATCACAGGTAATGGCGTATCGCCTTTCTGCTCTGTCATTTGGGTAAAATCGATGGTGTTGGCGTCGATACGCGGTGGCGTACCGGTTTTTAAGCGGCCAACACGGATTGGCAACTCGCGTAAACGGTGGGCGAGTGCGATAGATGGCGGATCGCCAGCACGACCACCACTGTAGTTTTCTAAACCAATGTGAATTTTACCACTGAGGAAAGTCCCCGCGGTTAAGACCACTGCAGGCGCTTCGAAGGCTAAGCCCATTTGGGTCACTACGCCGACTACGCGATCGTTCTCAACAACCAGATCATCTACGGCTTGTTGGAAAATACGTAAGTTGGCTTGGTTTTGCAGAATATTTTGGATCTTCTGACGATACAAAGCGCGATCAGCCTGAGCACGAGTCGCTCTTACTGCTGGGCCTTTGCTTGAGTTTAGGGTTCTAAATTGGATCCCTGCATAGTCGGTTGCGATCGCCATTGCACCGCCTAACGCATCGATTTCTTTTACCAGATGACCTTTGCCAATACCGCCGATCGCAGGGTTACATGACATTTGCCCTAAAGTATCAAGATTATGCGTCAGCAATAATGTCTTAGAGCCCATTCTTGCTGCAGCCAATGCGGCTTCAGTTCCGGCATGACCACCACCTACAACAATAACATCAAACCGTTCATGAAAATGCATGACCCTACCTTTAGTAACTTAAGAGACCCAACGTGAGCCGATCATTTTAGCATTTGCTTTGAATGAGGTGAATGATCATTTTTAGAAAATGGATCCATAGGATCGGGACTAATAGATCTTAAGATCTTTATATAGATCTTCTTACTATGTTTACTATTAGGATCGCACTTTCCTGTGGGTAAGCTTATTTTCTTATTTATATCAAAGAGTAACGAGATTTCATTCTTGTGATCTAGCCGAGATCTACTGCCAGAAAAGGTGGGGATAGATCGGCTATTTATCCACAAGGGGGATCTTTAAGCAGATCAGGTTGTGAATAGCACAGAGGTTGATCAGATCTAAATAATAGTTTATCCACAAAAATATACATCTAATTAGCTTTTTGTGGATAAACAAGATCTAAACTGTGGGTGGTTTGGTATGTTTTCCAAGAGAGGATCTTAAATTTGAGCTTGCCATTGTGCCAACCACGCTAAAGCTGGGTCTTCTGGCACTGGATCCTGTTGTACGTCGATCTGGATCTTATCCACAATGACTTTTGCACCACTATATTCCAGCGCTTCAACTAACTTTTCTGGGCCTTGGCAAAAGGTGTCATAACTCGAATCGCCAATCGCACATAAGGCGAACTGAACTTGGGTCAGATCCGGTGTGTTTAGCAGCAGTTCTTTACAAAATGGCTGTAAATTGTCAGGCAGATCGCCGGCACCATGGGTCGACGAAACGATGATCCAAAGGGGATATGATTGCAATTCATCCAAAGTTGGGCTCAAAAAGGTATCGACTTCATGGCCTAATGGAGTGAGCTGGGCCTGCATTTCATCCGCTATATATTCACTGCTGCCGAGGGTGGTTCCTACTAATATCGCGATCTTGGTCATTGTTACTGCTCTCTGTGGTCGTTAATTTCTATCATTTTTGGGGCTTACATCTACTTACAGTGTTTTGCTGTATAAATTTACTCACTATTGATTTGCAGTCTGCTAGTATCCTTGGCTGCAATCCTTGTTTTATACATAGGCCGTAAGGTTTTTATAACAATTATAATAGGATAACTGATGACTACTCCTGCTAATGCGCCAAAGTGGCCACGCCAAATACCCTATATTATTGCCAGTGAAGCGTGTGAGCGTTTCAGTTTTTATGGCATGCGCAACATTCTAACACCATTCTTGATGACGGCACTTTTGCTCTCTATTCCCGAAGAGCTTCGTGGAGCGGTGGCCAAGGATGTGTTCCACTCGTTCGTGATTGGGGTGTATTTTTTCCCCTTACTCGGTGGTTGGATTGCAGATAGATTCTTTGGTAAGTACAACACTATTCTGTGGCTAAGCTTACTTTATTGTGTGGGCCATGCGTTCTTGGCGATTTTTGAGCACAGCGTGCAAGGCTTTTACACTGGCTTATTTTTAATTGCCTTAGGTTCGGGCGGGATTAAGCCTTTAGTTTCTTCGTTTATGGGCGATCAGTTTGATCAGAGCAACAAGTCTTTGGCGCAAAAAGCCTTCGATATGTTCTATTTTACGATCAACTTTGGTTCCTTCTTCGCATCCTTATCTATGCCATTGTTACTCAAAAACTTTGGCGCTGCAGTGGCTTTCGGGATCCCCGGTGTGTTGATGTTTATCGCCACGGTATTTTTCTGGTTGGGTCGCAAACGTTATGTGCATATGCCACCAGAACCAAAGGATCCCCATGGATTCTTACCCGTGATCCGCAGCGCTTTGCTTACTAAGGTCGAAGGCAAGGCCAATATCGGTTTAGTGTTAGCCTTAATTGGTGGTGTTTCAGCAGCTTATGCGCTGGTGAATATTCCGACGCTCGGGATTGTGGCCGGTTTGTGTAGCGCTATGGTGCTGCTGATGGGATTTGTTGGCCTTGGGGCTTCATTACAGCTTGAGCGCGCGCGAGGGATTCATCCTGATGCGGCCGTGGATGGTGTGCGTTCAGTGCTGCGTATTTTAGTGTTGTTCGCCTTAGTGACGCCATTTTGGTCCTTATTTGATCAAAAGGCGTCGACCTGGATTTTGCAGGCTAACGATATGGTTAAACCTTCGTGGTTTGAACCCGCGATGATGCAGGCATTAAACCCGCTGCTAGTGATGCTGTTGATCCCATTCAATAACTTTGTTTTATATCCTGCGATTGAGCGTATGGGCGTGAAATTAACCGCGCTGCGTAAAATGGGGGCGGGAATCGCGATTACTGGCTTAAGCTGGATTGTGGTTGGGACGATTCAGTTGATGATGGACGGTGGCTCGGCGTTATCTATCTTCTGGCAGATCTTACCCTACGCCTTATTGACCTTTGGTGAAGTATTAGTTTCGGCGACGGGTTTAGAATTTGCCTACAGCCAAGCTCCTAAGGCAATGAAGGGCACGATTATGAGCTTTTGGACCTTATCGGTTACCGTCGGTAACCTTTGGGTATTACTGGCCAATGTGAGCGTTAAAAGCCCTGCGGTGACGGAGCAAATTGTTCAAACCGGTATGAGTGTGACGGCATTCCAAATGTTCTTCTTCGCGGGATTTGCGATCTTGGCGGCGGTCATCTTCGCGCTCTATGCTAGGTCCTATCAAATGCAGGATCATTATCGCCAAGTCTAGGTTAACCATTTAAGACAAAGCGCCTTTAAATAAAAAATCAGCCCCTAAGCGAACTTAGTGGGCTGATTTTTTATGGATAGTTTAACTAACCGCTAAAGCGAAATTATTTGCCGATACAGAATGAGCTGAAAATTTTGCCCAGTAGATCGTCAGAGGTGAAGCGGCCTGTGATTTCGGACAGGGCTAATTGCGCCATTCTTAGTTCTTCCGCTAACAGTTCACCTGCGAGGTAAATCTCTAATTGTTCTTTACCGAGTTGCAGATGGCTTGCGGCAACATCTAATGCTTCGAGGTGACGACGACGGGCGATAAAGCCACCTTCGAGATTACTCTGATAACCCATCAAGGATTTAAGGTGTTGCTTTAATTCCTCGACGCCGAGACCTGTTTTGGCCGAGATCCGATACACGCTGTAACCTTTTTCTTCGGTCATCGCGAGGTTCTCACCGGTGAGATCGGCCTTATTGCGGACAACAGTCACGCCTAAATTGGCGGGGAGGCGATTGATAAAATCGGGCCAAATATCGTGGGGATCGACTGCATCAGTGGTGGTGCCATCGACCATAAATAACACCCGATCGGCGCTGTTGATTTCGTTCCACGCCCGCTCGATACCGATTTGTTCAACCGTATCTGTGGTGTCACGCAGGCCTGCGGTGTCGATAATATGCAGTGGCATACCATCTAAATGGATATGCTCGCGCAATACGTCACGGGTGGTGCCGGCAATTTCGGTGACAATCGCCGACTCTTTACCCGCGAGCGCATTAAGCAGACTGGATTTTCCGGCATTGGGGCGACCGGCAATCACGACTTTCATGCCTTCACGGATAATCGAGCCTTGCTTGGCGCTGGCTTGGACGGCACTGAGTTTGTCGATAATTTTGTAGAGTGCGTTGGCAATTTTGCCATCACTTAAAAAGTCGACTTCTTCATCGGGGAAATCAATCGCGGCTTCGACGTATAAACGCAGATGGGTGACTTGATCCACCAGCTCATGGACTTCCTTCGAAAATTCACCTTGTAGTGATTGCAGCGCGCTTTTGGCGGCTTGCTCACTGGTGGCATCGATAAGGTCGGCAATCGCTTCGGCCTGGGTTAAGTCCAGCTTATCGTTCATAAAGGCTTGTTCGCTAAACTCGCCTGGTTTGGCGATGCGAATGCCTTCGACTTCTAATACGCGCTTGATCAGCATATCTAGGACGATTTGACCTCCGTGGCCCTGCAGCTCTAATATATCTTCACCTGTGAAGGAATTAGGGCCTTTAAAAAACAGTGCGATACCTTGATCGATCACTTGGCCTGAAGCATTTTTAAAGTCGCAGTAATCGGCGTAACGGGGTTTAGGTAAATGACCCAATACGGCCATGGCCACATCAGTTGCCTTATCACCAGAGATACGAATGATACCCACGCCGCCCCGTCCGGGCGCGGTGGCCTGTGCCACGATAGTGTCAGTTGTCACGGAAATACCCATTAATATCGATCAAATCATCTAAAGGAAAAGGCGGCTCATTAAGCCGCCTTTTTGTATATGCTGAGCCGTTAGCTCTTATCTAGCGCTTGGGCTTATTTTAAGCCTTTTTTCTCTAGACCTGCATAAATAATCTTCTGCTGGATGATGGCAACAATGTTACCCACTAACCAGTACAGTACCAGACCCGATGGGAACCACAGGAAGAATACGGTAAAGATCACTGGCATCCATTGCATCATCTTCACTTGCATTGGGTCCATGGTCGGTGCGATGGGTTGCATTTTTTGCATCACAAACATAGACGCACCCATCAGCAGCGGCAGAATGTAGTATGGATCTTGTACAGATAAGTCGTGGATCCATAACATAAATGGCGCGTGACGCAGCTCGAAGCTTTCTAACAATACCCAGTACAAGGCAATGAAGATTGGCATCTGTAGCAGGATAGGTAAACAGCCACCCATAGGGTTCACTTTTTCCTTCTTGTACAGTTCCATCATGGCTTGACCCATCTTTTGACGGTCATCGCCGAAGCGTTCTTTCAGATCCTGCAGTTTTGGCTGTAGGTTACGCATCTTCGCCATTGAGGTGTACTGCGCTTTAGTCAGCGGGAACAGTAAACCACGAACGGTTAAGGTGATCAGGATAATCGCCACACCCCAGTTACCCACAAATGATTGATAGAACATCAATAACCAGTGGATTGGAACGGCTAACCACCAAAGGAAACCGTAATCAACAACGAGGTTTAAGGTATCAGATAACGCAGATAGCGCTTTTTGATCCTTAGGACCAACATAAAACTGTGAGCTAATTTCTTGCGTCGCACCTGGTGCAATATCATATACCGCGCCACGGAAACCAATGTTAGCTAAACCGCCAGCACTTACACTCGAGAAAATGGTGTTGCTATCGGTTGCTGGTGGGATCCAAGCCGATACGAAGTAATGTTGCAGCATCGCCGCCCAACCACCGAGAGTCGGTTGATTGAGGTTGCTCTTGCTCATATCTTCAAACTTGTACTTTTCGTAACGTACATCTTGAGTCGAGAACGCGGCGCCACGGTAAGTTGGCATCATCATGCTGCTTTCAGATGGCTTGATGGTCTGTTTAATCTGACCGTACATCTGAACTTGCAATGGAGCAGCTGAGGTGTTGTTGATTTTGTAATCGATATCAACGTTAAACTTGCCACGATGGAAAACAAACACTTTTGTGTAAGTCACACCGTTATCAGCCACATAGGTCAGTGGTACTTCTAAGGTGTCTTGGCCATCGGCTAAGGTAAATTCAGTTTTGCTGGCGGCAAATGCGGCGCGACCTTTAGCACTGCTATCGATACCATCACGGCCAATCAGGCCACTCTGAGCGATATAGGTGAAATCTTTGGTTTGCTCAAGCAAAACAAATGGCTGGTCTTTACCCTGTTCCAGTTTGTGTGAAACCAGAGCTGCAAAAACGATGTCACCACCCACTGGGTTGATTTGTACATCGAGCTGATCGGTTTTAACTGTGATCAGATTTTGCGTTGCCGTTAAGGCTGCTGGAACACCTGTGTCTGCTTCTGGAACATCAGCACTGTGATTTGTGGTTGCATTCGCCACTACAGACGATTCGGTTGCAACGGGTTTTGGAGCTTTGTCTGCTTGCCACTGTTGCCACAGCAAAAAGCTGACAAACAGTAGTCCTATTAGCAATATATTGCGTTGAGATTCCATAGCCTATTTATTACACCTGTCATTTTTAGGGGGGACGGGATCACTACCGCCGGGATGCAAAGGGTGACATTTTAATATGCGTTTCAATGCAAACCAACAACCTTTCGCGGTTCCGTGCACTTTTATTGCCTCAATGGCGTAATGCGAGCATGTGGGATTGAAACGACATCGAGGCCCTAAGAGGGGGCTGATGAAGATTTGATAGCCACGAATAAACGTGGTTGCTAGCCATTGTAGCGGCGACTGAGTTTGCGCCATAGCTTTTCTATCAACTTGTTGATCTCTGCGTTTTCCATTTCCATCACCCCGTTTCTGACCAGCACAACAATATCAAGGTGAGGGATGTCGTGTTGATTGAGGCGAAAACTATCTCTGATAACTCGCTTAATGCGATTACGCTGATTGGCGCGTTTTACATAGCGTTTAGCTACAGTAAGACCCAAACGCGGATGTTGTTCCGAATTAGGAATAGCAAGCAAGGTGATTTCAGCAGAAGATGCTTTGATGGGATTGGAGAATACAGATTTAAATTGCGCGGGAGTTAGCAAGCGTAACTCCCGCGTAAAGGTATAGCTAGTCAACTAGTTACCTACTTAACTTATTAAGCAGATAAACGAGCGCGACCTTTCGCACGACGACGTGCAAGCACCTTACGGCCGCCTACAGTAGCCATACGAGCGCGGAAGCCGTGAGAACGCTTGCGCTTCAGGTTGCTAGGTTGAAAAGTACGTTTACTCATGATGGCAATCCGTCTTTGTTATAAGTGAACATATCCTTATCTCTGGTGACAGAGGTAAGGGTAAAAAAGAGGCCGAATTGTAATCACTTTACTTGTCCCCGTCAACAACGAAAGTCAGTAAGTGGCTTATTTCTGCCCGTGTATCCTTTGATCCATTTCCCGCATACACCAGAAGATGTGGATAACTCTGTGTATTGACACTACATGTAGTAGTGAAGGGGATCTATCGAGAGATCAAAGGGGCGCCATTATAGATCAATCTGGATCGCTTAATAAAGCGGGATTTGCCCTATTTGTTGAATAAAAGGATCGAATTTGATCTTTGATGATCGGGGATATCTCCATAGAATGATCTAGTTGGGGATAATTATTTTTTAAGGATAGCGATCATTGAGATCTCGCTATAGAATACACCTCTTTTTGATGATCTTTTGGGGATAACTTAGTGGCGGTTTCACTTTGGCAACAATGTATCGGAAGACTGCAAGACGAGCTTTCTGCTCAGCAGTTCAGTATGTGGATCAGACCGTTACAAGCCGAAATGGATGGAGATACTTTGGTGCTTTATGCGCCTAACCGCTTCGTGCTCGATTGGGTTAGGGATAAGTACATCAATATCATTAATCAGTTTTTTACTGAGCAAATGGGTAATGATGCACCTAAGTTACGCTTCGATATCGGTAGTCGTCCGTCAGCGAAAAAGCCTGAGCCAGCCCCAGTTGCTGCTGTGCGTGTGCCCAATCCCCAAACTAAAGCTTCAGTAGGGACTTCATTTAATACCACTGAGCCTGTTGCTAACGCTAATCATCGCAGCAATATCAATCCCACTTACCAATTCGACAACTTCGTTGAGGGTAAGTCTAACCAACTCGGTAAAGCGGCCGCTCTGCAGGTTGCTGAAAATCCGGGTGGTGCCTATAACCCACTGTTCCTTTATGGTGGTACGGGTTTAGGTAAGACCCACTTATTACATGCAGTGGGTAACGGCATCATCAAAAATAATCCCAATGCGAAAGTCGTGTATATGCACTCCGAGCGTTTTGTGCAAGACATGGTGAAAGCGCTGCAAAACAATGCGATCGAAGAGTTCAAACGTTACTACCGCAGTGTCGATGCGCTGTTTATCGACGATATTCAATTCTTCGCCAATAAAGACAGATCGCAGGAAGAATTTTTCCATACCTTTAACGCGTTGCTTGAAGGTAATCATCAGATCATCCTGACATCGGATCGTTATCCAAAAGAGATCGACGGGGTAGAAGACAGATTAAAATCTCGCTTTGGTTGGGGCTTAACGGTTGCGATTGAACCACCAGAACTGGAAACCCGAGTGGCGATTTTGATGCGTAAAGCTCAGGAGAGCGGTATCAATCTTCCCGACGAAGTTGCCTTCTTTATTGCTAAGCGCTTACGTTCGAACGTTCGCGAGTTAGAAGGGGCGTTAAACCGCGTTATCGCCAACGCTAACTTTACTGGCCGCCCAATTACAATTGATTTTGTGCGTGAAGCCCTGCGTGACCTCTTGGCACTGCAGGAAAAATTAGTCACTATAGACAACATTCAGAAAACCGTAGCTGAATACTACAAAATCAAGATGGCTGATATGTTGTCTAAGCGTCGTTCGCGCAGTGTTGCGCGCCCTAGACAAGTGGCCATGGCGTTATCCAAAGAATTAACTAACCAGAGCTTGCCGGAAATTGGTGATGCCTTTGGTGGTCGAGATCACACCACAGTGTTACATGCCTGTCGTAAGATTGCTCAGCTACGGGAAGAGAGTCACGACATTAAAGAAGATTATGCTAACTTGATTAGAACCTTATCTTCTTAAAATCAAGGAATTTGGACACTATGAAATTTTCAATTGATAGGGACGCCCTATTAAAGCCGCTTCAATTGGTTTGTGGTGCGGTAGAAAGACGCCATAACTTGCCTATTTTGGCAAATCTCCTTGTAGAAGTTAGTGGTCACTCACTCAAAATGACAGGTACCGACCTCGAAGTTGAGTTAGTGGGCCAGGCGGTCATTCATGGTGATATCGAAGAAGGTCGTACAACAGTTCCTGCTAAGAAATTATTAGATATAGTTAAATCCTTACCCGAGCAAAGTGAGCTTAAGGTCGAGCAACAAGATAACAAATGGTTGTTACGCTCTGGCCGTAGCCGTTTCTCGCTGGCAACCCTGCCCGCAGAAGAATACCCCAATGTGGAAGCCTTTCAGGCGGAAATCGAATTCACCCTTAAGCAAGGTGTGCTGAAGTCACTGATTGATGCGACTCAGTTTTCGATGGCGAACCAAGACGTTCGTTACTATCTGAATGGTTTATTGCTCGAAACCGAAGGGAATGTGCTGCGTGCCATTGCTACCGACGGTCACCGCTTAGCCTTAAGTCACAGAACCATAGATGCGCAATTACCTGAAAAACAAGTGATCGTGCCCCGTAAAGGTGTGATGGAAATGGCGCGTTTGTTGGAAGCCGATGATTTAGATATCGCAATTGCCATTGGTGATAATGCGATTCGTGCGACCACCAGCACCACTGTCTTTACCAGTAAATTAGTCGATGGTCGTTTCCCCGATTATCGCCGTGTGTTACCTAAGGGCGGTGATAAAATCGTTATCGCCAGCCGTAACCACTTCAAGCAAGCCTTAACCCGTGCTTCTATTCTATCGAACGAGAAGTTTCGCGGTGTACGCATTCAGTTAGAAGCGGGATTGCTGAAAATCACCGCCAATAACCCAGAGCAGGAAGAAGCGGAAGAAATCATCGATGTGGATTACAACAATCAGCCACTCGAAATTGGTTTCAACGTCAGTTACTTATTGGATGTGCTAAACAACCTTAAGTCCGATGATGTGCGTATCACCTTAATCGATGGTAACTCGAGTGCTTTATTGGAAAACCACCTGGAAGAAGATTCCATGTATGTGGTTATGCCGATGCGCTTATAGTATTCCATTGCCTACTTTGTGCCATACGCCGCTTTTTAGCGGCGTATATGTCTTCAAGCCTTTATCCTTTGTTGCCTTATTTACTCGGATGGATGTGAATTGCGGTATGATGACTGTTCTGAGTCTTGGCCTAAGCCGTCGATGCGGTTTGATGAGTAATGCATGAGTCTTATCCGTCTTAATATTGATTCTTTTCGCAATATTCAATTGGCGCAGCTGAGCCCGACTGAAGGGATCAATCTGATTTACGGTCAAAACGGCAGCGGCAAAACCAGTATACTCGAGGCTATTTACTTTCTTGGGATGGGGCGTTCGTTTCGCAGTCATTTATCCCAACGGGTGATCAATAACGAACAGGACAAGTTAACCCTGTTTGCGACCTTAAATTTACCCCGTGGTGACAGTAAAATCGGCTTGCGACGTTTCCGTAGTGGCGAAACCGAAGTCAAAATCGACGGGGAAAAGGTGAAACGGCTATCGACCTTAGCCGAAACTTTACCTATCCAAGTGATCACGCCAGAAAGCTTTTCGCTCCTGTTTGAAGGTCCTAAATCCCGTCGACAGTTTATCGATTGGGGCGCCTTTCATTCTGACCCACAGTTTTATGCGGCATGGGTGAATGTAAGACGTGTTCTAAAACAAAGAAATCAATTGCTTAGAAATAATTCTTCCTATGATCAAATCCAATATTGGGATAGGGAGTTTGTCCGTTACACCGAGCAGGTCACAGAAATACGAAACCGTTATGTAGACTCGTTAAATGAGCTACTTAAGGGTATAATCGGGGAGTTTTTACCGCAGGTAGATGTTAAGGTTTCATTTACCCGCGGCTGGGATAGCAAAACGGATTTTGCACAACTTCTCGAATCCCAATATCCCAGAGATTTGGCTACGGGTCATACCGTCAGCGGTCCCCATAAAGCTGACCTCAGACTTCGTGTAGGTAGTTTACCGGCGCAGGATGCCCTGTCCCGTGGTCAATTGAAATTATTAGTCTGTGCACTGCGTATTGCACAGGGAAAGTTGCTCAAACAACAAATAGATAAACACAGTATTTATCTTGTGGATGATCTTCCATCCGAGTTGGATGCACAGCATAGGCAGCTATTGCTTAAGCAGCTAGTGGACACAGGTGCGCAAGTGTTTGTCACTGCCATTGAGCCTGCAGCAATAGTCGATTCGTTACACACGCCTCCCAGTAGGATGTTCCATGTGGAACAGGGACGTGTAACGGTAATTGAATAACCATTGAGAGAATAATATGTCAGAGAATAGTTACGATTCTTCGAGTATTAAGGTCCTTAAGGGCCTTGATGCAGTACGTAAGAGACCTGGGATGTATATTGGTGACACCGACGACGGTACGGGTCTACATCATATGGTGTTCGAAGTAGTCGATAACTCTATCGATGAAGCCTTAGCCGGCCATTGTACTGATATCACTATTACTATCCATGTGGATGGTTCTGTCTCCGTTCGCGACGACGGCCGTGGTATTCCTGTGGCTATTCACCCGGAAGAAGGCGTGTCTGCCGCCGAGGTGATCATGACGGTACTGCACGCGGGCGGTAAGTTCGACGATAACTCTTATAAAGTGTCTGGTGGTCTGCACGGCGTGGGTGTGTCGGTAGTTAACGCGCTGTCTAAAAAGCTGCAGTTAACCATTCGCCGCGAAGGTAAAGTCCACGAGCAGTTTTATACCCACGGTGTACCTGACGAGCCAATCAAAGTGATCGGCGATGCGACTAAAACCGGTACCGAAATCCGTTTCTGGCCAAGTGAAGAAACCTTCAGCGATGTTGAGTTCCACTTCGAGATTCTGGCCAAGCGCGTGCGCGAACTGTCATTCCTCAACTCAGGCGTGGGTATCCGCTTAGTCGACGAGCGTGACAATAAGAATGAATTCTTTAAATACGAAGGCGGTATCAGCGCATTCGTTGATTACCTTAACCGTAATAAAACGCCAGTAAACAAAGACGTATTCCACTTTATGCAAGAGCGTGAAGATGGCATTACCGTTGAAGTGGCGATGCAGTGGAACGATGGTTATCAAGAAAGCATTTTCTGTTTTACCAACAACATTCCACAACGTGATGGTGGTACTCACTTAGCGGGTTTCCGTAGTGCGTTGACACGTAACCTCAACAACTACATGGAAAACGAAGGCTATAACAAGAAAGGCAAAACTAACGCGACAGGCGATGACGCCCGCGAAGGTTTAACGGCCGTGATTTCAGTTAAAGTGCCAGATCCTAAGTTCAGCTCGCAAACCAAAGACAAGTTAGTGTCTAGCGAAGTGAAAGCCGCGGTTGAACAAACCATGGGTGAAAAGCTAAACGACTATCTGCTGGAAAACCCTGCCGATGCTAAGTTAATCGTCGGTAAGATTGTCGATGCGGCCCGTGCCCGTGAAGCGGCGCGTAAAGCCCGTGAAATGACCCGCCGTAAAGGTGCGCTCGATTTAGGTGGTTTGCCAGGTAAGCTGGCGGATTGCCAAGAGAAAGACCCTGGTCTTTCAGAAATCTACATAGTGGAAGGGGACTCTGCTGGCGGTAGCGCTAAGCAGGGACGTAACCGTAAGAACCAAGCGATTCTGCCACTGAAAGGTAAAATCTTAAACGTTGAGAAAGCGCGTTTTGATAAAATGCTTTCTTCTCAAGAGGTTGCTACGCTAATTACCGCTCTTGGCTGTGGTATTGGTCGTGACGAATACAACCCAGATAAGACGCGTTACCACAACATCATCATCATGACGGATGCTGACGTCGACGGCTCGCACATTCGTACCTTGCTGTTGACCTTCTTCTTCCGCCAAATGCCTGAACTGATTGAACGTGGTTATGTGTATATTGCTCAGCCGCCTTTATTCAAAGTGAAGAAAGGTAAGCAAGAACAATATCTCAAAGACGAAGCAGCACTGACTCAGTATCTGACCACTCAAGCGTTAGATGGAACCAGCATTTACCCATCTCAAGGTGCACCTGGCATGTCGGGTGAGCCATTAGAGCGTTTAGTGACTCAATACCGTGAAGTGGAAGCGATTATTGCCCGTTTAGAGCAACGTTACCCAACGCAGATCACCAACCGCATGCTTTACCATCCAATGATCAACAACGAGATGTTGGCGGATGAAGGCAAGATGAAGGAATGGATCGATGCCTTTATCCATGAGCTGGTGGAATTAGAAAACAGCGGTGTGTTGTATTCTGGTGAGCCTGTACTCGATCCTGAGCGTAAAGTATATCTACCGAAGATCACTATCCGTAAACACGGTATCGATACTCACTACCTGTTCAGTTATGACTTCTTCCAATCTACTGACTACCAACGTATTGGTAAGTTAGGTGCGGCGCTCGAAGGCTTGATTGAAGTCGGTGGCTACGTACAGCGTGGCGAACGTGTGAAGGAAGTGGGTAGCTTTATCGAAGCGTTAGATTGGACCATCGGCGAAGCCAAGCGTGGCCTCTATATCCAACGCTATAAAGGATTGGGTGAGATGAACCCTGAGCAATTGTGGGAAACTACAATGGATCCTGAATCACGCCGTATGCTGCAAGTGACGATTGATGATGCCGTTGGTGCGGATCAGCTGTTTACTTGTTTGATGGGCGACCAAGTGGAACCGCGCCGTGACTTTATCGAAGCCAACGCGCTGAACGTGGCTAACTTAGACGTTTAACATCCAGACGTTTAACATTTATATCGTTAGTGATTGATAAAAAAGGGAAAGCTTAGCTTTCCCTTTTTGTTTGGTTGAAAATTATCTATCAACACCAGCCTCGTCGGCGTCTACGATTTCAGTTTCGGCTTTGGCGGCTTGTATCCAGGCCTGCATTTCTGGCTGGCTGACGATAAATTCCATATAGGCTCGACTCGCTTGGGAGACTTCAATCTCATAGGTGAAGAAGCGCATCACAACCGGTGCAAACATCATATCGGCTATCGACCACTTGCCAAATAGCCAAGTGCCTTGGGCGGTGGCAAACTCTGCCATTTGCTGTGACCAGATGCTGTCGATGCGGGCAATATCTTGCAACACGGCAGGGCTTAATTCGACATAACGATGGGCGCGGATATTCATCGGCAGGGCATTTCGCAGGGCATGAAAGCCTGAATGCATTTCACAGGCGAAGGAGCGAGCCTTAGCCTTTTTTTTCGGGTCTTGTGGCCAGGCTAAGCCTGAAAGATAAGTATCGTTGATATATTCGCAAATCGACAGCGAATCCCAAACCGTGATATTTCCATCGATAAGTGTTGGAACTTTTAGGGTAGGCGAAATGGATTTGAGCCGCTGATAAAAGCTATCGGTATCGAGCTGTAATAGGATTTCATCGAACTGAATACCTGATTTTGCAGCCATAAACCAAGCGCGGAGCGACCAACTAGAGTAGTTTTTATTGCCAATATAGAGTTCCATTTTCACCTTCCTGTTTGGGGTTGTGTTTATCAATATAGGCGCTTGTACTTTGCATGACTAACGAATAGATTTGATGTTATCTATCAGCAAAATGAATAGATAGACTGACCTCAGATAGGAAACATGATGGATATAGAAGCGCTGCGCAGTTTTGTGGCATTTGTCGATACTGGGAGTTTTACCCGTGCGGCAATGCAAACCTATAAGACTCAATCTGCCGTCAGTATGCAAATGAAGCGCTTAGAGCAAGAGCTGGGAAAAACGCTTTTTGTAAAAGAGGGGCGAAACTTAGTCTTATCTACCGAAGGCCAACGTTTTGGCTTATACGCTAAGCAATTACTGCAATTGCACGATGAGACGGTCACAACCATTAAGCAGACCCAAGTCGGCACGCAATTGCATTTAGGTTGTCCCGATGACTATGCCGAATCCGTGTTACCGCGGATAGTGGCGTTGTTACATGGTCACATTAAGCAACTCGATCTTCAAATTACCTGCGCCTCAAGCCAAAAGCTGCGGATCATGCTGGATTCCGGGCAACTCGATGCGGCGATAGTGACTCGTTTGCCCGAGTCCGATGAAGGCTACTTATTACAAACCTCGAAAGGCGTTTGGGTGAGCGCGAGTGGTTCGAACTTGAGTGATGCCGAGCCGTTACCTATAGCGCTTTTCCAGAAGGATTGTAAATTCTATATTGCGGCGTTAGATGGATTGATGAAGCAAGATAGGCATTATCAGTTGTTGGCCTGTAGCAGCAGTGCTGCGGCTCTTAAAGCGATAGTGGCTAAGGATTTGGCTATTAGTGCCATGGCCGAATGCAGTGTATCGGCACCTCTTAATATTATTGATTCTGAAACACTTCCACCTTTGCCTGTGGTCGCCGTCGCGCTGGTTATTTCCGCTAAAGCTTACTCACCCATAAATGCGGAGTTGGCCAAGCAAATTGCGCGGGGCTATCAAGGCTACTTGGAATAAGGTTTCACGTGAAACAATTTAATGATCTAACGCAGCCTTAAGCTTGAGGGCATATACTAAAACGGCGCGTTATTCGAATAGCCTCGCATATCAAACACAATGGACTGATAATCTATGCGGGCTCGGTAACCACCATTCTTATAGGTTAGGATATTTTGATTAAGTCCATATTTAATAAAATCTTTAATATTCGTGAACAGACTATTCTTGAGCGACCTAAAAGCTTTAGTCAAACCGATCTCAGCAAACCGGTAACGGCCGTCTCTGGTAAGCAACAGCCGGAAGAGCCGCAGGATACTTCTGTGAGTATTGATCTTGCGGCACTGTTTTACAGCCTGTTATTTCCGGCTAGAACCAAAGATGCTGGTGGTGTTGCCAATAACCTTGAACGGCGCGTCATGGCTGAAATAGAACTCGCCTTAGCATCGCCACAAGTGATAGCCGAAAAAGTGCTTAAGCTTCCCTCAAAGGTTTTGGAATTAGATCGTAAATTAGCTGAGCCACAGTTTGATACTAAGGACTTGTTGGCGTTAATCGAGAAAGATCCCTTACTGAGCGTCGAAGTGCTTAAACTGTGTAACTCACCGGCTTTTAAGCGTGGCGACCGAGAGGTAACAAGCCTGCAGCAGGCCTTAGTGCAACTAGGCCGTGAACAGTTACGCCGCTTTGTAACGAGCTGCCTAGTGCGTGAGATGCTAGATATTAAACCCATTTATTTTCGACGCTTTGGTGCCGAAATTTGGCGTCATTCGATGCAGGTAGCCTTTTTAACCAGTGAACTGAGTGAAGAAGATAGAGACACCGCATTCCTATTAGGATTACTGCATGATGTGGGTAAGCTCGCCATCTTTAAAATGCTACTCGATGCCTTTGTACAAGCAGAACCTGGGGAGCAGCCAAATTCTTGGTTATTCCGACAAGTGATGACGGCCAAATCACTCACTTTAAGTGCTTTGTTGGCAAAGCATTGGCAATTGCCAAGTACCTTTGAAACTGAGCTGGATAAATTAGCCCATGTCCATACTCGGCCGAATGAAGGAATTGCCGCTGTGGTTTGGCGCGCCAATATCATCAGTGAGATTTCGATGCTGCAGCAAGCGGGTAAATTGCCTGCTGACATGCTGAGCAACTTGTTAGCCTTGGTTGGACTGGAACCCGCTCAATTCGAAGCATTGCACGAAAAACTTCAGCAGTTTTAATATATTGCAACCAATAAAAAACGCGCTAAAAGCGCGTTTTTTATTGGTACTCTAACGTGCGACTTACTGAAGCAGAGAAATATCCGCAACATGTAAGAACTGCTCACGTAGGTTATTAAGCAGTGCTAAACGGTTGTTTTTCAATGCTTCTTCATCCGCCATAACCATCACGTCTTCGAAGAACTGGTCAACGCTTTCACGTAAGCTCGACAGCAGCGTTAATGCCTGTTGGTAATCAGCATTTGCAAACAGCGGAGCGAGTTGAGGCTGCAGTTCGGCAAGCTTAGCGGCTAATGCTTGTTCTGCGGTTTCGGCTAACAGAGCCGAATTAATTGCTGTAGGTAATTCGCCTTCCACTTTCGCCAGAATGTTAGACACACGCTTATTCGCCGCTGCCAGAGCGCTAGAAGCTTCTAAGCTTCTGAAGTGTGATACCGCATTGATACGGCTATCAAAATCAGCTGGGCGAGTTGGGCGACGTGCTAATACGGCGAGGATCACGTCAACATCGATACCTTTATCTTGGTACCAAGCACGGAAACGCGCCATTAAGAACTCAAGCACTTCATCGCTTGCATTCGCGTTGCTTAAGTTAGTGCCATGGAGCTCTTGAGCCTTAGCAATCAGGGTCACTAAGTCTAATGGCAATTTGTTCTCAACGATAATGCGTAGCACACCGATAGCGGCGCGGCGTAGTGCGAATGGGTCGGCAGCGCCCTTAGGTGCCTGACCGATACCGAAGATACCCACTAAGGTGTCGAGTTTATCCGCTAAAGCTACTGCGCAAGATACCGCTGCCGTCGGAACCGTATCGCCAGAGAATTTTGGCTTGTATTGTTCTTCCATCGCCAAGGCTACGGCTTCAGTTTCACCGTCTAGACGGGCGTAATGCATGCCCATAGTGCCTTGAGTATCGGTAAACTCCATCACCATATTGGTCATTAAGTCTGTTTTAGACAATAAACCAGCACGGGCGGCATCAACGGCGTTAGTGCCAGTTTGCTCGGCAATAAAAGCGGCTAGGGCAGAGATACGAGTGACTTTGTCTTTTAAGGTGCCGAGTTGTTGTTGGAACAAGACGGTCTCAAGACTTGGTAAACGTGATTCCAGCGTGTGTTTTTTGTCGGTATTGAAGAAGAACTCGGCATCGGCCAAGCGTGGACGAACTACTTTCTCGTTACCTGCAATGATTTGTGCCGGATCTTTTGATTCGATGTTCGCGACAAAGATGAAGTTTGGCAGTAACTTACCGGCATCATCGAATACTGGGAAGTATTTCTGATCGCCCTTCATCGTATAAACCAAGGCTTCTGAAGGTACGTTCAAGAACTTTTCTTCAAAGCTTGCGGTTAATACGACTGGCCATTCAACTAAAGAGGTGACTTCTTCCAGCAGGTCGTCTTCGATATCGGCGGTGCCACCAATCTTAGCGGCCGCTTTTTCTGCATCGGCTTTGATTAAGGCTTTACGGCTTTCGTAGTCGGCGATGACTTTACCTTTTTCTTTCAGCAGTGTCAGGTAGTTGTCTGCATGGTCAAGCTCGAAGCCGGTCCCCATAAAGCGGTGGCCACGAACATTGCGTGCCGACTTAATGCCGAGTAATTCACCTTCGATTAATTCACTGCCTAACAACATAGTGGCGGTGTGAACAGGGCGAATGAATTGTGTCTTGCTGCTTCCCCAGCGCATTGGCTTAGGAATAGGTAACTTATCTAAAGCACGTTGTGCCATAGCAGCGATTAAGCTCTTGGTTTCAACGCCTTCTACTTTGGCGTTATAAACCAGCCATTCACCTTTGTCGGTCACCAAACGCTCAGCTTGGTCAACGGTAATGCCGTTACCACGTGCCCAGCCTTCAGCGGCTTTCGTTGGTTTTCCTTCGGCATCGAATGCTGAGCTGACAGCTGGGCCGCGTTTTTCAACGATTTTGTCCGCTTGAGCAATCGCCAGTTCAGTCACATTAATGGCTAAACGGCGGGGCGCAGCGTACCAAATAGCTGATTTAAAAGCTAAATCGGCTTTGGTTAATTCTTCGGTGAAGTTCGCTAAGAAAGACTCAGCCAGTTTACGCAGCGCCTTTGGCGGTAATTCTTCAGTGCCTAACTCGATGAGTAAGTTTTCAAAATTCATGTGTTACCTCTACTTACACATTGGGAAGCCAAGCGCTTCGCGTGCCTGATAATAGGATTCAGCAACGGCTTTAGCCATAGTACGAACGCGTAGGATATAACGCTGACGTTCAGTCACTGAAATGGCGTGGCGTGCATCGAGCAGGTTGAAGGCGTGCGAGGCTTTCATCACTTGCTCATAGGCTGGCAGAGGTAATGGTTTTTCAAGCGACAATAAGTGCTGACACATCTTTTCGCATTGATCGAACAGGGCAAACATAAAGTCGACGTCTGCGTGCTCAAAGTTATAGGTCGATTGCTCAACTTCGTTTTGGTGGAACACATCGCCGTAGGTGATGCGACCCATTGGGCCATCGGTCCATACGAGGTCGTATACGCTATCCACACCTTGGATATACATGGCGAGACGCTCTAAACCGTAGGTGATCTCACCCGTGACAGGGCTACACTCTAAGCCGCCGACCTGTTGGAAGTAAGTAAACTGAGTCACTTCCATGCCGTTTAACCAGACTTCCCAACCCAGACCCCAAGCGCCGAGCGTTGGTGATTCCCAGTTGTCTTCCACAAAACGGATATCATGGATTTGTGTATCAATACCAAGGGCTTGCAGAGAACCTAAATAGAGTTCTTGGATATTATCCGGTGACGGTTTTAACACGACTTGGAATTGGTAGTAGTGCTGCAGACGGTTTGGGTTTTCACCGTAACGGCCGTCGGTAGGGCGGCGCGATGGCTGCACATAGGCACTGCTCATTGGCTCAGGCCCTAGAGAGCGTAGGAAAGTTTGTGGGTGGAATGTACCCGCACCGACTTCCATATCTAAAGGTTGAACGATTGCACAGCCTTGCTGCGCCCAATATTCCTGTAGGGTTAGAATGAAACCCTGAAATGTTTTTACGTCGTGTTTCGTCGTCATGTCTACTTGTCTACTGCCGTCAGCTTTAATAGAAAATGGTTTCGATTATACCTTGTAGATCTCTGCTTATGTAGGTTATTTTTTACCTTCTTCGTTAAAACGTTAAGGTAGATAGGCCATGGAAGAAATCCGCTGTAATTGGGTCAGCGATGATCCCTTGTATCGTGAGTACCACGATAAGGTGTGGGGGCGCCCAGTTTATGATTCGAAGGAGTTATTTGCCAAGCTCTGTTTAGATGGGCAACAAGCTGGGTTGTCTTGGATTACTATCTTAAAGAAACAACAAAATTACGAACAAGCCTTTGCGGATTTTGAACCCGCAGTGATTGCAACTTTCGACGATGCTAAGGTAGAGGAATTGATGAACAATCCTGGTATTGTTCGTAATCGCCTTAAGATCCATTCGATTATTCGTAATGCAAAAGGCTACTTAGCCTACACAGCGGATGGCAAAGATTTTGCTGAATTTCTGTGGAGCTTTGTTGGTGGTAAGCCTATGGTGAATCATTTTACTTCCATGTCGCAGGTTCCAGCACAGACGCCTGAGTCAGAGGCCATGTCCAAGGCGTTAAAAAAACTCGGCTTTAACTTTGTCGGCCCAACGATTTGTTATGCTTTTATGCAGGCAGTGGGAATGGTGAACGATCATCTAGTTGATTGCATCGCCTATGATGCTTGCTGTGGCGGCAAATAAGTCACTTATTTTATAGAGCTAAAATCAAAAATAAAAAGGCATGTTCCACGTGGAACATGCCTTTTGTTATTTCACCTTGTAGAGATTAGATTTTCTCGAAGAAGAAAGGTTTACGCTGTTGCTTGTTACCATTGAGCTGGTTCATCGACTCAGCGTCGAACAACTTACCATTGACCATGGTGTAAGTGACTTTATCTGTGACTCGAATATCCGCTAATGGGTTGCCATCGATTACGATTAAGTCCGCAAGCTTACCTGTCTTAATCGAGCCAAGTTGATGCTCCAGACCGAAGGTAGTGGCTGGGTTGATGGTCGCTGTTTTGAGTACATCCATATTGCTCATACCGCCTTGGGCGAACATCCACATTTCCCAATGTGCTGCTAACCCTTCACGCTGACCGTGGGCGCCAATATTGGAATGCACACCTAGCTTATTGAACTCATTAGCCACTTTCGCAACATTAAAATGGTTGTAGTGACTGTCTGGGGCGTGGGGACGACGCATTGAGCGAGCCTGCAAGATATCGCTTGGAACATACATCGACAGGCGCGGATGTGCCCACACATCGGTCTTATCATACCAATAGTTTTCACCCGAGATACCGCCGTAGGCGACGACTAAGGTTGGAGTGTAACCGACCTTAGTTTGGCTCCAGAACTGTTTAATATCGTTATAAATATTTGCCACGGGTAATGAGTGTTCTACGGTTGTATGGCCATCGGCAACCATGGTCAGGTTATGTTGTAGCAAGCTGCCACCCTCTGGCACGACCATCATTTCGAGTTCGCGAGCAGCGGCGATAACCTGTTGTCTTTGATTACGACGCGGTTGGTTGTAGCTCTTAACGCTAAAGGCACCAACTTTTTTGAGTCGCTCTAAATGGAATTTCGCATCATCGAGTGAGTCGATATGTGAGGTGTAGCCGGGAGCATTTGCGCCATAGAGAATTGTTCCAGTCGAGAAAATCCGTGGACCAACGATGTGACCTGCTTTTTGCTGTTCCGAGGCGGCAAAAATCTCAGTGGTATCGTTTGACGGATCATGGATAGTTGTCACGCCTAAGGATAATCCAGAGTAGAGTGCCCAGTTTTGTTGTGGCACGATTTCATCATCGGCCTGGGCACCATGGGCATGCGCATCGAACAAACCAGGCATAATGGATTTGCCACTTATATCGATGACTTGTGCATCCTTTGGAATTGACGCATTCGCATCGCCAACGGTTAGAATATGATTGTCTTTGACGACCACTACACCCTTATCGATGACTTGGTCATTTTCCATAGTGATCACTTTGCCGCCAACAAAGGCGACTGTGCCACGTGGAACATCTGCCTTTTCGGTAAAGCCTAAGTTGATAATGCTTGGCTTAGCTTGCTCGTCCTTTTTAAGATACTGGGAATCAACATTGGCTTGGTACAGTTCTGGGCCAAGAGTCCAATAGAGTTGGTTACTCTTGCTATTCCAGCTGATGCTTTCGCCAGCTCGCACACTTAACTGTGTGACGGGAAGATTGCTGGCGTTAGGGCCGATTTCAACCGTTTCACCATGTTTAGCAAAGGGGGTAACCCAAACTTTAAAACGCTCGGCAAAGGCCAGTTGTTCGCCGTCGGGTGAAACTCTAAATTCCGTTGCATGCTTACTGCTGTAGTGAACGCGCTTATCAAAACCATCTAGGTTAATTGAGGCAAGCTGTGGCGTGTCGTTTTCACCAGTGTTTATAAAGAAAATGCGGTCTGCCGAAGCGCCGAATTGTGCTTGATAACCCTCTGCGGAGATTTTCTTATTTTGTTTGGTTTTTAAATCAACCTTGTACAGGCCGGGTTCTTGCGACCAAGTGCGAGGCGTGAGGTGTCCACCTTGGGTTTTACGATACACCACAAGTTCGCCATCGGGAGAAAAGGTGGGCTCGACGTATTTTCCTGGCTCAGTGGTAAGTTGTTTCGCTTTGCCACCTTTAGCACTGATCACTTGTACTGTGCCTTGGTCTTGGTCATTCCAAGTTGTGAAGACAATATTTTTGCCATCACGCGACCACAGGGGATAGAGTTCTTCAATGTCATTACCTAACTCGGTTAAGCGTGATATCTTGCCATCGGGAAGCGTCTTCAACCAGATTTTACCTAAAGCTTCGAAGGCGACCTTGCTGCCATCCGGTGAAACTTGCGCCATTCGCAGCATTTTTACGTCGAATACATCCTTATCAATATCTTGTTTAAAGCGTACTGAAGGCTGCACGTCTAGCTGGGTTTTGACACTGAAGGGAATGTTGGTGACCGTTTTATTGGTCACATTCAGGCGATTGATTTTGCCTTTAGCCCAGAAAAAAATATCTTTGTTATCTTGAGTCCACGCCATGGTGGGATAGACGCCGTGGATTGCCCAAGTCTCTTGCATATCGCGATCTAAATCGCCGTACAGCTTAGTCGTTTCGCCGGATTTCAAATCGAGTAAATACAAAGAGGATTGGAAATCATCTCGCTTGATATATGCTAGTTTGGTGCCATCAGGACTCGGTGTTGGGCGAATGGCTCCGCCAGTCCCTTCGATCAAGATTTCAATATCACCCGTTTGGGTATCGTAACGCTTGATTTTATAGATGCCGTTCACTGAGTCTTTGGAATAATGGAAGGTTTTGCCAGGAGTGTCATCCTGACTGAAATAGATATAGCGGCCATCGGGTGAATAGGCTGGCTCCCCTAAATCCTTTTCATCGTTAGGACGTTCGGTCAGTTTAACGCCTTCGCCACCGGCGACGTGGTAGAGCCAAACTTCGCCGGCGCCTAAACTGCGACTGGCGGTAAAATGCTTACGACCGACTAAATATTGTGAATCAGGGCTCCACGCAGGACTGTTGAGTAAACGAAAGGTTTCCGTCGTGACTGTGTGTGGATTGCTGCCGTCGGCATCCATAATCCAAATGTTGTCGCCACCATCTGCATCTGAGGTGAAGGCAATGTGCTTACCATCTGGGCTATACACGGGCTGCATTTGCCAGGCTATGCCTTGAGCTAATGGCTTTGCCTCTCCACCCGTGACGGGGATTTGATAAATATCACCCAGTAAATCAAACACTAAATTTTTACCATCTGGGCTGACACTGATGTTCATCCAAGTGCCTTCGGTTACATCTATGGTCACCTTTTCTAGTGGAGCATTGGCTGGCGCATTGACGTCCCAACTGGTTTTTGGGGCGTCTGTTGCCTGTACGGCATGGGAACTAAGGCCAAGCATCAGGGCGATATAAAGCGGTGTCAGCTTAGGTTTCAACATGTTATGTCCTGTTATCGTTATTCTAGGGCTTTGCTGTTATCGGATTAGATAAACTTTTGTTAATGCTGCGCTAAGTTATCGCACAAATACCCAGTAAGGAAAACGGAAATACTGTTTCAATTAATGACGGAGGGGCTGAAGCTGAGGCGGGTAAGCTGTGGGAGAGTAATGTGGCTTACTCTCCACGAAGTGGTGATTAGTCTAATGTAACGGGGTCGCCGATATGGATCATAGCATCATTGATGACACGGCAGGTGATGCCGCCTCGCCAATCGGGCGTAAGCGCGGATTCCAAGCCTGAATGAGCCTGTTCCATCTTCTTGCAGGGATCGGTTTCACCTGTTACTTCGAGGCAGAGATCACCAATGCGGAGCTGCTTACCCACATCAGCCGCACTAAAACTACAACCATCGACTAATAGGTTCGCTCGTCGAGTCGTCCAAGGTAAATTTGCATCTATGCTCTGACACGCTATTTGCCACTGCTGCAGCGACAGTACCGTGACTTGCCGTTTACCCGGGCGACCAAATACATCTTTTTCGACGCCGCTGTGCTGGGTGACATTCGCGCATAGCACTTCGTTCATTGGCCCGCGTTTAACCGTTTTGTAGGCAATAGCAACTAGTTTCGGCATGTTTGATGTCCTTATCCTAATGTCGATGCAGAGACTTAGAGTCCCTTTTTAATTAGATATTGATAGGGTGTTTGGCTGGTTTCACTGGCGATCAGTGTGTGGTCCATAAATTCGCAAAAGCTGGGAATATCACGTGTGGTGGCTGGGTCATCTGCGATGATAAGCAGGGTTTCACCTTGTGCCATTTGTCTTACCGTTTTACGCACCATCATTACCGGTTCTGGGCAGCGTAAACCAAGAGCATCCAGTTTGTGTTGTGCGGTTGAGAAAACGTCGTTCATGTGACCTCGAGTGAACGGTTAAACAGAATTGGCTAATGTTACTCCAGTGATTTGGATAAACCAAGTTGATGGCCTGAATTTGTGATGGGGCTGGAATTGCTTCAGCCAAGCAGATGTTTGCTCGTAACCATCGAAATGTTCCACGTGGAACAACATCATTATTCGGCGATTTTATCTATGATTGGTGCAGCAGATTCATGGGGGCAAGATTCTACGGTGTCGAGGTTTAGAGTCTCTATGTTATTCATCTCGGTTTTTAAATCATTGGCCGCCGTCGCTGGTAACTGTGATTTGGCAGCTCGTGCGCGTTTGTAGCTATACATTTTTTGATCGGCTTTATGGATTAGGGTATTGGCATCATCGTAGTCGTAGGGACCAGTATCCACGATACCAAAGCTTAATGAGATGTTATTCAGGTGGCGCTTGATATTCTGGTTAAAGCGTTCGATAAAATGATCTCTGGCTTGTTCCTCACGGCAGTTGGGCATGATGATACAAAACTCGTCACCACCATAGCGAAAACAATGATCTTCCGCTCGGGTACTTTCCTTTATTGATTGAGCGACGGCTCTGAGTACTTCATCTCCAGCTCTATGGCCTTGGCTATCATTAAAGTGTTTGAAGTCATCCACATCGAGATAAATAACGCTTACGGGTTCGGCACGTCTTTGCGCGGCTCTTAGGATACGCGTGGCAAATTCCTGCAAGTGACGCACGTTTAGCAAGCCGGTTAATGGGTCAGTTTGAGATAATTCTTCGAGTTGTTGTGTGCGCTCTTTGACTTTACTTTCCATGCTTTGAGCGTAACGTTCCGCCTTGTCTTTGGCGTTCTCAATTTCAGAAACCAAGCTGCGAATATAAGTATCAAACACTAAGGTAACATCGAAAAGCACTAGCTTGTCGATGGCGATTCTAATGCGTTCATTTTGAGCAGCGTCTTTAACCGAGTTATTAATCTCCGCATAAATCAGCTCTTTTAGGGTATGAACGGCTGAGAGATAGAGTTTGGGTTCGACGCCGATACGTTTGTGTACTAAGCCAATCCTTAGGCGGTTGTTTACATATTCTAAATCGTACACACCATTAAATAGGTCGAGCACATAGCGTCTCTGGGCGGTACGCAAACGAGCCAGTGTGTCGGAGTCGCCAATCAACAATGCAATTTCAGATACACTGGTTTGCAGGCCATAGAAGTCATCAACGATTTTGTCTATGTTCGCTTCAATCACAGGTTTGAAGGATTGAAGCGCTCTGACATCCGCCAAGGTAAAAGAGAATAAGGATTTGCGAAAATCAATCTCAAGCTCAGTGATCCGCATTTGTTCAAAAAGCGTTTGCTCCGTTTGCAGCATAATAACTCCCTCATCGCGTAAATGATGAAAAGCATCCTTGCCTTTGGTTACGCCGTGTTATGACGGTTAAACGCGGATAAGTACACTAAGGATATTTACCAAGTTAAGTCGAAAACTATCCGATTTTCAAATTGATGAGGCGGTGTGAGTAAGATTATTAATAGTGCGAGATGAAATGAAAGCAATAAAAAAGCCGGAACTGAGTCCGGCTTTTAAAGAATGGGGGTTAGGGATTAAACGCGTTCGAAAACGGTCGCAATACCTTGGCCTAAACCGATACACATAGTGGCTAAACCTAAGGTCGCATCTTTGTGCTCCATCAGGTTGATCAGCGTTGTCGAAATACGCGCACCAGAGCAGCCCAGTGGATGGCCAAGTGCGATAGCACCACCGTTGAGGTTAATCTTCTCATCGACCACATCCAACAGGCCTAAATCTTTCACGCAGGGTAAAGATTGGGCGGCAAAGGCTTCGTTCAGTTCGATAACATCTAAATCATTAACTGTGATGCCTGCGCGAGCCAGAGCTTTTTGAGTAGCAGGTACTGGACCGTAACCCATGATTGCCGCGTCACAACCTGCAACCGCCATTGAGCGGATACGGGCTCGGATTGGTAGACCTAAAGCGCGCGCTTTAGACTCTTCCATGACTAACATTGCCGAAGCGCCGTCAGATAATGCTGAAGAGGTGCCGGCAGTAACGGTACCGTTTGCTGGGTCGAATACAGGACGCAGCGCCGCTAGTGATTCCATTGAGGTTTCTGGACGAATCACTTCGTCGTGCAGCACTTTAATCAGCGCGCCGTTAGCATCATGGCCTTCGATGCCATAGATTTCCTTGGCAAAGCGGCCTTCAACAGTGGCTGCGTAAGCGCGTTGGTGTGAACGCACTGCAAAGGCATCTTGCTGCTCACGGGTAATACCGTGCAGCTTACCCAACATCTCAGCGGTTAAACCCATCATGCCAGACGCTTTAGCGACGTTATTGGCTAAACCTGGGTGGAAGTCCACACCGTGGTTCATTGGCACGTGGCCCATGTGTTCAACACCACCAATGATAAAGGTGTCGCCCATGCCAGTCATGATTGCGCGAGCGGCTTGATGGATGGCTTCCATTGAAGAACCGCATAGGCGGTTGACTGTCACGGCGCCAGCCGTCTTCGGGATACCTGCCAGCAATGATGCGTTACGGGCAATGTTGAAGCCTTGCTCTAGGGTTTGCTGCACGCAGCCCCAAATCACGTCTTCAATAGTATTGGGATCTAATTGCGGGTTACGCAGTAATAGACCTTTCATTAATTCGGCAGAGAGTGTTTCTGCACGTACATTACGGAACACCCCAGCCTTAGAACGGCCCATAGGAGTACGAATGCAATCTACGATAACAGCTTGTTTCATAATTAAATTCCTTTCCCGCTAATTAGGCTTGGTAGTAGCTACCGTTGTTGGCAGCAAGGGCGCGCATGGCGTCGGTGACTTGATACAAACCACCTAAGTGAGCGTATTTGTCAGCTAAGGCGACAAAGTTGGCTACGCCCATAGTATCTAAGTAACGGAATACACCACCACGGAATGGAGGGAAACCTAAACCATAGACCAAGCCCATATCTGCTTCGGCAGGTGATGCCACAATGCCTTCTTCTAAACAGCGAACGGTTTCGATAATCATTGGGATCATAGTGCGGGCGATGATTTCATCCGCATCGAATGCTTTTTGCTCACCAAAGGCGGCCTTCAGCAGCTCGTAGCTGGTTGGGTCGACATCTTTCTTTGGTTTACCACGGCTATCTACAGAGTAAGCGTAGAAACCTTTACCATTCTTCTGACCGAGACGCTTGTTCTCAAACATCACGTCAATCGCGTCATTGCCAGATTTGCCCATACGATCGGGGAAGCCTTCGGCCATTACCGCTTGCGCGTGGTGACCCGTGTCTAGGCCGACAACGTCTAGCAGGTAAGCAGGACCCATTGGCCAGCCGAATTGTTTTTCCATCACTTTATCGATAGCGGCAAAGTCGCCACCTTCGGCGAGCAGGCCGTTAAAGCCCGCAAAGTACGGGAAGAGTACGCGGTTAACGAAGAAACCCGGGCAATCGTTAACAACGATTGGGGTTTTACCCATTTTGCTGGCGTAGGCAACAACAGATGCGATGGTTTCTTCTGAGCTGTGCTCGCCACGAATAACTTCAACCAATGGCATTTTATGCACAGGGTTGAAGAAGTGCATACCGCAGAAACGCTCAGGCTTCTTCATGCTCTTCGCGAGCAGGTTGATTGAAATGGTTGACGTGTTAGAGGCGATAATCGCATCTTCACTTACGTACTGTTCAACTTCCGCCAGTACTTGTGCCTTCACTTTTGGATGCTCAACTACGGCTTCGACAACCACGTCAGCATGTTTTACTGGAGCATAGTCTAAGGCTGGAGTGATGTTGTTCAGCACCTTAGCCATTTTTTCTGGGGTAGAGCGGCCGCGAGCAACTTGCGCAGATAACAGTTTAGCGGCTTCGCCTAAACCTAAATCTAATGCCGGTTGAGCGATATCCTTCATTACTATTGGCGTGCCTTTGCTGGCGCTTTGGTAAGCGATACCACCACCCATGATGCCAGCACCTAATACGGCGGCGCTTTTCACATCTTTGGCGAGTTTGCCCGCTTTTTTAGCTTTGCCTTTGACTAATTGGTCATTCAAGAAGATACCGATCAACGCTTTGGCTACATCGGTTTTCGCTAACTTGATAAACGCTTGATGTTCAATTTGCAGTGCGTCGCTGCGGCCTTTGGTCGCAGCTTGTTCAACAACGCTGACTGCCGCCATAGGTGCTGGGTAGTGTTTACCCGCAACCGCAAACACCATGCCTTTAGCGGTAGTGAAAGACATCATGGCTTCGAGTTTTGGTAAGGTCAGTGGTGACATCTTACGTTGGCGACGGGCTTGCCAATCAAGCTTTTCTGCAACTGCATCTTTTAGCATTTGAATGGCTGCAGCTTCTAAAGCCTCTGGCGCAACAACGGCGTCAACCGCACCGACTTTTAAGGCATCTTCTGGACGCTGATCTTTACCCGTGGTGATCCACTCAAGGGCGTTATCCGCACCAATCACACGTGGTAAACGCACTGTGCCACCAAAGCCTGGGATAATGCCCAGTTTGGTTTCGGGCAGGCCGATTTTGGCTGTGGTATCGGCGATACGGAAATCCGTTGCCAGAATAGTTTCACAACCGCCGCCTAGGGCGAAACCTTTAATCGCTGAAGCGGTTGGGAAAGGTAAATCTTCGAGTTTGTTGAATACGGCGTTGGCCTGTTCAACCCAAGAGAGCAGTACCGCATCATCCTGTGCGAATAAGCCTAAAAATTCAGTAATGTCGGCACCCACGATAAAGGTATCTTTACCTGAGGTCAGCACTAAAGCCTGAATGTTTGATTGTTGTTTAATGCTATCTAATGCGGCATCGAGTGAGGCGAGTGTTTCTCTGTCGAATTTGTTCACCGAACCGGGTGCGTTAAAGCACAGCTTGGCAATATTATCCTCGAGTAACTCAACCTGAATTGTAGGACTTTGGTAGATCATTGCTTGCTTCCTTTTGGCTTAAAAGTGATACCCACCATTATCTGTTGGTGTTAGTACGACTCTCTATCTCACAGCAGCTTCGGCCATCATTTGACCAGTTGTGTGCCAGTGTGCTTCGAAATTCGATAAATTACAACACCCAATTTAAACGACTGTTTAATTTCTTGTCGGCTAGAGTGAATTTTCAGCTTTGTGATACACTGCACAAAGTGTAGAAGTGCCAGATTACGCCAAAGAGTACGTGGTGGGAATTTGTACTTTAGCGGTATTGCTCGCTGGCTAAATGGATAATTTTATTTTTAGAATTAAAAGCATAGGCTTAAATCGAGAATTTGCTAACCTGTGAAATCATAGGGCGTTAGCAAAGGAAAACACTGAGCCTATATGGCTTAGTCAGATTTGCGGTTTTTTATTAACTATCGTTCATTACAGGATATGACACATGGATCACTTGGCTCATCACTATCATGCCCACATCGCCGAGCTTAATCGTCGAGTCGCTGAAATTGTATCGCGTGAAGCATTATCAGGTTTAGTGATCCACTCGGGTCAGCCACATCGAATGTTTTTGGACGACATTAATTATCCTTTTAAAGCCAATCCCCACTTCAAGGCTTGGTTACCTGTGTTAGATAACCCTAACTGCTGGTTAGTAGTAAACGGTCGCGATAAGCCACAACTGATTTTTTATCGCCCTGTGGACTTTTGGCATAAGGTGTCGGACGTGCCGGAGATGTTCTGGACCGAGCATTTTGAGATCAAGTTACTCACTAAGGCCGATAAGGTTGCCGATCTATTGCCTAGCGATATCGCCAACTGGGCTTATTTGGGTGAGCATTTAGATGTGGCTGAGGTACTTGGTTTCACCAGTCGCAATCCTGACTCTGTGATGAGCTATCTGCATTTCCACCGTACCACTAAAACCGAATATGAACTCGAATGTATGCGCCGTGCGAACCAGATCGCGGTGCAAGGGCATTTAGCGGCTAAAAATGCCTTCTATAACGGTGCCAGCGAGTTTGAAATTCAGCAGCAGTATTTATCTGCCGTGGGACAGGGCGAGAACGAAGTGCCCTACGGTAATATCATTGCCTTAAACCAAAATGCGGCGATTTTGCATTACACCGCGCTCGAGCATCAAAATCCGGCGCGGCGTTTATCTTTTTTAATCGATGCGGGTGCGAGCTACTTTGGCTATGCGTCGGATATCACTCGTACCTATGCGTTTGAGAAGAATCGCTTTGATGAATTGATCACTGCCATGAACAAGGCGCAGCTCGAACTGATCGATATGATGCGCCCAGGTGTGCGTTATCCCGATTTACACTTGGCGACCCATGGCAAAGTCGCGCAAATGCTGTTGGATTTTGAGTTAGCCACGGGCGATGCCCAAGGCTTAGTCGACCAAGGTATTACCAGCGCCTTCTTCCCCCACGGACTCGGCCATATGTTAGGCTTGCAAGTGCATGATGTGGGCGGTTTTTCCTTCGATGAGCGTGGTACCCATATTCCGGCACCTGAAGCCCATCCGTTCCTGCGTTGCACCCGCATTTTAGCGCCAAACCAAGTGCTTACGATGGAGCCTGGTTTGTACATTATCGACACTTTACTCAATGAGCTAAAACAAGATAGCCGTGGCCAGCAGATCAATTGGCGCACCGTTGATGAGCTGCGACCTTTCGGTGGTATTCGTATCGAGGATAATGTAATTGTGCATCAAGATCGAAACGAAAATATGACCCGTGAACTGGGCTTAGCGTGAGTTTAGGGAGAGCGAGTGCTCGAAAGTTATCTGATACCGAGTGAAAATGTGCAGATAGAAGAAGAGATAAAGCATAGCCGCTTTATCTCTTTTCTATTTCATTGCACGAGTTTAGAACAACTGAAGTTAGTACTTACTGACATCAAGCGAGATTTTCCCGGCGCCAGTCATTACTGCTATGCCTTTATCGCAGGAGCGCCTAACGACAGCATTGCCATTGGTTCGAGTGACGATGGTGAGCCTGCGGGCAGCGCTGGTCGTCCAATGCTCGCAGTATTACAAGGCGCGAATCTCGGTGAAGTCGGTGCCGTGGTCGTGCGTTTCTATGGCGGTACTAAGTTAGGCGTGGGCGGTTTAGTGCGTGCCTATACCTCGGGATTACGCCAAGGTTTAGGGCAATTGCCGACGCGAGTAAAGCAATTACGTTATCCGGCAAAACTGCATTGTGATTACACCCAATTAAGGGATGTTGAGCATTTACTGCAGCAGTTAGAAGCGGTGATCATCGATAAGCAATTTGCCGAAGCCGTTGATATCCATTTTGAAATAGGCAAACAGCAGCAGGGTATATTGAATGAATCGCTGGCAACTTTGAGTCAGGGCAGCCTGCGCGCAGAGTTTGAGCTGTGATGCCTGCGTAAATTATGCCAAAATATGCAAAATGCTGAAAATACCTTTGCAGCCAATGGAATAATTGAACACGCGGAATGCAATACAAAACCATAATAAGAATCATAGGTCTGCTTATCGGCCTGTTCTCCATCACTATGCTGCCGCCAGCCTTAATCGCCATTTGGTATAACGATGGCGGTGGTACTGCGTTTATTCAGGCATTTTTTGTCAGCTTATTTATCGGTTTTTGGCTCTGGTATCCTAATCGTCGCTGCAAAGAGGAATTGCGAACCCGCGAGGGGTTTCTGATTGTGGTCCTGTTCTGGACCGTTCTTGGCTCCATCGGTGCTTTACCTTTTATCTTCTCAAGCCAGCCCGATCTCAGCTGGACCGACAGTTTTTTCGAATCATTCTCTGCACTGACCACCACTGGAGCCACAGTCATTGTCGGGCTGGACTCCTTGCCTAAGGCCATTCTGTTTTATCGACATATGCTGCAATGGCTCGGTGGTATGGGGATCATCGTTTTAGCCGTGGCGATTCTGCCTGTGCTGGGCGTTGGCGGCATGCAGCTGTATCGCGCCGAGATCCCGGGGCCTGTGAAGGACAGTAAGATGACGCCAAGGATTGCCGAAACGGCCAAGGCGTTATGGTACATCTATCTATTGCTAACCATTGCCTGTGCGGGCGCTTATTGGCTCGCGGGAATGAGCGTTTTCGATGCCGTGTGTCACTCGTTTTCGACCATCGCCATCGGAGGCTTTTCGACCCACGATGCCAGTATGGGATACTTCGATAGCTCAGTGATCAACCTGATTTGCGTGTTCTTTTTGATTGTCTCGGCGGTGAACTTTAGCGTGCACTTTGCGGCATTTTCGCGTCGTGGGATCAATTTTAGAGTCTATTTTCGAGATACCGAGTTCAAGATGCTGGTGGCGATTCAGTTGGTGCTAACGGCGATTTGTTTCTTAACCCTTTATCACTCAGGGATTTATGACTCGCCAGAAGAAACCTTAGATCACGCCTTATTCCAAGCGGTTTCGGTGGCGACAACCGCAGGCTTTGGTACCGAAAGCTTCCATATGTGGCCGCTGTTCCTGCCGATTCTGTTGATTTTCTCAAGCTTTATCGGTGGTTGTGGTGGTTCAACTGCGGGCGGGATTAAGGTGATCCGGGTTATCCTGCTGCTGTTGCAAGGTTCGCGCGAACTTAAACGCCTCGTTCACCCTAAGGCGATGTTCTCGATTCGTATCGGCTCCAAGGCATTACCTGACCGGGTTGTCGATGCCGTGTGGGGATTTTTCTCCGCCTATGCCTTAGTCTTCGTGCTGTGTATGTTAGCGCTGATGGCTATGGGGCTGGATGATATTACCGCCTTTAGTGCCACGGCGGCCTGCTTAAATAACCTCGGTCCGGGTCTTGGGGAAGTAGCGAGTAACTACGCCAGTATTGGTGATGGTGCTAAATGGGTGCTGGTGGTAGCCATGTTATTTGGTCGCCTCGAAGTCTTTACCTTGCTGATTTTGTTCACGCCAACTTTCTGGAGGGATTAACATGCAGACACTAATCATCTATTCGACAATTGATGGCCAAACACTGGAAATCTGCCGCAAAATCAAAACGCTTGCCGAACAAGCGGGTGAGCAGGTGTCTTTAGTGACCTTAGAACAAGCCGAAGCCTTAAGCCTTGCTGATTTCGATAAAGTGTTGATTGGTGCGAGCATTCGTTATGGCAAACATAGGCCCGATCTTTACCAGTTTGTGAATCGCAATCATGCTGTGCTGGACAGTAAAATCAACGGCTTCTTTACCGTGAATGTGGTGGCGCGCAAGCCATTAAAGAACACGCCAGAAACCAATCCTTACATGCAAAAGTTCCTCAAATTATCCCTGTGGCAGCCACAACAATTGGCGGTGTTTGCGGGCAAGATTGATTACCCTAAATACGGCTTATTCGACCGCACTATGATCCGTTTCATCATGTGGATGACAAAGGGACCGACCGATCTGAAGGGCACCTTCGAGTTTACCGACTGGGGTAAAGTCGAAGCCTTTGGGACACACTTTAGCAAGCTGTAAAAATGATAAAGCCCTAGTTTTTGCTAGGGCTTTATTGTTACCGCCTGACATTATTTATACGGCGCAGTAACGGCTGTGGAGAATCGAAATCACTTGGGTGACTTGCTCATTCTTAAGCTTGTAATACACAATCTGCGAGCTCTTACGGGTATCTACTAAGTCTTCGGCCCGCAACACCGCCAAATGCTGTGATAGCGCCGACTGGCTCAAGGGCACAGTTGCATTCAGCTCGGTTACGCTCAGCTCTTTATCCAGCAATAGGCACAAAATCATTAAGCGATAAGGATTCGCTATGGCTTTGAGCCATTTAGCCGCACTTTCCGCATTAGTTACCATTGCATTTACATCAATATCATTTTGCATAAGGTACTCACTTTATCGCTTTTGATTAGATAATTCTAATTGAACATATTTCTATACGCAATCATACTGCTCGGCAATTCAGATCTCAATTTTTGCATTTCAGAATATGAGACAACGCTGATTTGTGATCCTATCAGGGGTTTATTTAACCAATGATTGCCACAATGGTGACATACTTTAACTGAACGGGAATACCCCATGACACGCATTCTGGTGCTTTATTTTACCCGTGGTGGCCATACGGCCAAGATAGCGAATGCGATTGCGCAACAACTCACGCTGCGTGGCGCCAAGGTGGACTTGGTGGATATTAATAGTGCGGCGGCAACCAAGATTCACTGGCCCGATTATCAACTGGTGGCGCTAGGGGCTTGTGTACTCTATGGCACCTACGATAAGAGTGTATTTCAGTTTATAGAGCAACATGCCCCGGCTTTAAGTGCGTTGCCAAACAGTTTCTTCTGCGTCAACGTGGTGGCGCGTAACCCAGAGAAACGCATCCCAGAGAACAACAAATACCTGCAAAAATTCATTGCGTTATCACCTTGGACTCCCGCCGATTTGAAGATTATCGCCGGTAAGGTGGATTACCCCTCGTGGCCCTGGTACGACAGACTGATGATCCAGTTGATTATGAAAATCACCAAAGGTCCAACGGATCCTAAGGCCGTGATCGATTATACCGACTGGGAAGATGTGAAGGTCTATGCCGACCATCTGCTAACCTTGGCCGAGGTTGCTGAACCCGCCTAATAAAAATGCGCTCTGTGAGCGCATTTTTAGTTTTTGACTATACGACTAGTATTTCCAAAAACTGGGATGGAACAGTACAGCCACGGTTAAAATCTCTAAACGGCCGAGCAACATACCCAAAGAAAGCGCCCATTTAGCCAAATCGGGCAGCGTCGAGAAGTTACCCGCAGGACCAATGATGGGGCCAAGCCCTGGGCCAACGTTGGTGACTGCGGTTATTGCGCCGGTAAAGCTGGTCATAGGGTCTAGCCCCGTCAGCACCAGAATCACCGAAAGTCCAACAATCACAAACATAAACAGCAGCACAAAGGTGATCAGTGAGCGCACAATATCTTCACTGATCAGACGGTTGTTATAGCGCTCCCGGAAGATGCCATTGGGATGGCATTGCTGCTTTAACTGCTCGCGCATAATGGCGCCGGCAATTTGGAAGCGGAAGATTTTAATCCCGCCAGAGGTGGAGCCCGAGCAGCTGCCGACAAACATTAAGAATAAAAACGCGATATTCGCAAACGCGCCCCAGGCGCCGTAGTCGGTTAAACCATAACCTGTGGTGGTGACCACGGAAACCACGTTAAAGCTTGAGAGGCGCAGCGCGTCGATAAGGGCGATATCCCGCGTTTGCCACAGCCAGAAGCCAATAAAACAAGACACAAAAGTGAGGAAAAACAAGAAGCCTTTGACTTGAGCATCGTTCCAGACGGTAAAGTCTCGCTGCTGGATCATCTGCACAAACATCAGCAGGGGTAAGCCACCCGCCGCCATAAACACAACGCCAACCCAATGGGCCGAATTCGAAAACGCCGCCATCGAGTTATCTGAGGTCGAATAGCCGCCCGTCGACAGTGTGGTCATCGCATGGTTAATGGCTTGAAACCAAGTCATGCCTGCAAGATGGTAGGCAACGCAGCACATCACGGTCAGCAAGATATAGATAAAAAATAGATGCTTAGCCATGCTTTGGGTGCGCGGCACCGCCTTATCGCTCCAATCCGATGACTCGGTGCGGAACAGCCGCATACCACCGACGTTTAAGAAGGGCAGAATCGCTACCGCCATCACGATAAAGCCAATACCGCCTAGCCATTGCAACAACGAGCGCCAGATTAAGATACTGTGGTCCATAGTATCTAAGCCCGAGAGCACGGTTGAACCTGTAGTGGTAATGCCGGACATGGTCTCGAAGAAGGCGTCTGTATAGCCAATGCCGTGGTACAAGGTAAAAGGCATTGCGGCAAACAGGCTCACGATCAGCCAAGTGAGGCTGGTGAGCAGAAACATATCGCGAATATTGAGGTTAATGGTTTTGCTCTGGCCGTTATGCAAACAGAGGCTGGCGCAAATCCCAGTGACTAAAGCCGACAGCATGAAAGCGCCCACGGTTTCCTCACCGTTGAACACGGCAAGGAGCAGGGGCGCTAACATAAAGGCTGTTAACATCGACAGAAACAGCCCCAAAATAAACAATAGCGGTCTAAAGTTCAGCATAAGATGATGACTTAGAAGAAGAAGGCGCTAGGTTGGAACAGTTTCTCGACTTCGCCGACAAACTTTTTGTTCACGAGGAACAGAATCACGTGATCCCCTTGTTCTATCACTGTCTTGTCGTGGGCCATCAGCACTTCTTCGTTACGCACTATGGCGCCAATGGTGGTTCCCGGCGGCAGCTTGATATCGCCAATCGCCTTGCCAACAACCTTGGAGGTGCTGGAGTCGCCATGGGCAATGGCTTCAATCGCTTCGGCGGCGCCGCGGCGTAAGGAATACACGTTACAGATATCGCCTTGGCGGATGTGGGTCAGTAAGGCTGAAATCGTCGCCTGCTGGGGTGAAATCGCGATATCGATATTCGCTTCCTGCACAATATCTACATAGGCTTCGCGCTGGATCAGCACCATCACCTTTTTCGCCCCCATGCGTTTAGCGAGTAGGGCGGACATGATGTTGGCTTCATCGTCGTTGGTGACGGCAATAAACACGTCAGTTTGGTCGATATGTTCTTCGAGCAGCAACTCTTGATCTGAGGCGTCACCACAAAATACTGTAGTGTTTTCAAGCTGTTCAGAGAGCGTTTCGGCGCGTTCAAACTTATGCTCAATCAGCTTGACTGAGTGGGTGCGTTCGAGGCGTTTAGCGAGGCCTAAGCCGATGTTACCACCGCCAGCAATCATGATATTGCGGTAGGAGTTATCCAGCTTTTGCATCTCACTCATCACCGCGCGGATATGGCGACTGTCGGCCACGAAAAACACTTCGTCATCGGCTTCGATAATAGTCGTACCGCGGGGCATGATAGGGCGACCTTGGCGGAAAATCGCCGCCACCCGGGTATCAATATTTGGCATATGCTCGCGAAGCGCGGCCAAGGCATTACCGACTAAAGGGCCGCCGTAATAGGCGCGAACCGCAACTAAACTTAAACGGCCTTCGGCAAATTCGAGCACTTGCAGCGCACCAGGATATTCAACCAAACGTTGAATGTAAGCGGTCACTAACTGCTCAGGTGCGATAAGTTCATCGATCACAAAACCACCGCGAGGGCGCCCCTCACTATTTTTGGTTTCACTGTCGATAAATAATTTATCGCGCATCGCCAGATAAGGTTCGGAACGAATACGGGCGATTTTAGTCGGTGTACCAAATAGGCTGTAGGCCATCTGGCAGGCAACCATGTTGCATTCATCGCTGTTCGTCACTGCAATCAGCATGTCGGCATCTTCGGCGCCAGCCTCTTTCAGTACATCGGGGTGGGCACCGTGGCCCGCCACGACGCGAAGGTCATATTTATCCTGCAGGGCGCGTAATCTGGATTTGTCGCTATCGACTATGGTGATATCGTTGTTTTCACCCACCAAATTTTCGGCCAAGGTTCCCCCGACTTGACCCGCACCTAATATGATAATTTTCATGGCCTTGCTTACTTCCTAATGGGTCGCTTTCAATAAACGGGCGTAATAAAACCCATCCATGTTGTGTTGTCCCGGCGTGATTTGCCAACCAATATCTTGGCTTGAAGCCTGCTGGGCAAGTGTGTCTAGCTTAGCATCTGCGGTTCTGGCTAAAAATGCACTAATTTGGTCTCGATTTTCCTGCGGCAAAATAGAGCAAGTTGCATACAGGAGTGTGCCACCGGGTTTGAGCCACTTCCAGCAGTGATCGAGAATTTGTCTTTGCAGCTCAGCCAGTTCTTCGATGTCATGGTTTTTGCGTAACCACTTGATATCGGGATGACGGCGGATTACGCCCGTCGCCGAGCAAGGCGCGTCGAGTAAGATACGATCAAACTGTTCGCCCTGCCACCATGAGTCGATGTTGGCCGCATCGCCATGAATAACTTCCGCTTTTAATGATAAACGGTCAAGGTTCTGTTGCACGCGCTCGAGACGTTTAGCATCGAAATCGACGGCGACCAGTTGGATGCTGGGTTCAAGTTCGAGTAAATGGCAGCTTTTGCCGCCCGGTGCCGCGCAGGCATCGAGGATCAGTTCGTTGGCTTGCGGAGCCAGTAAGGTCGCGGCCCATTGGGCGGCGCCATCTTGTACCGATGCCGCACCTTCGTGGAAGCGCGGCAATGTCGCCACATCCTTAGGATGGGCCAGCAGTATGGCATCATCACTGAGGCCAGCACTCGCTTCTATCTCTAGCTCACTCAGGGCGGCAAGATATTCATCACGGCTTTGGGAGAGGCGATTGTTACGTAACCACATGGGTGGACGCTCATGGCTTTGCTGGATAATCTCTTGCCAATTATCGGGATAGGCGGCTTTTAAGCGCTTAATTAACCAGCCCGGCGTGTTGTAGCTTAAGGTCTCCGACTCAGTGCTCAGCGGCGTTAATTGGCGCTGAATATTACGCAGCACGCCATTGACGACCTTTACCATGCCCTCAAATTTTAACTGACGGCAGGCCTCGGCGGTTTCGGAGATGGCGGCGTGGCTTGGAATGCGGGTGAAGTAAAGTTGATAACAGCCAACGATTAATAGCTGGTGGATGATCCTTTGCTTACCTTTCAGCGGCTTAGCCAAACACTCGGCCACGCGTTTTTCGATCTGCGGCAAGGTGCGCATCACGCCGTAGCAGAGCTCTGCGAGCAGGGCTTTATCTTTACCACTGGCAAGATGCTTTTGCTGTTCTGGCAGGGCTACTGAAAGTGACACGCCTTTCTCTAAGACTTCGAAGATGGCTTTGGCCGCCAGTGCACGCAAGTTCATCATTATTGCGCCTCGTTATTTAGACGAGTATTTGGGGTAAACCAGTCGCCGCGGGCGTTGAGTATGTCGGCCACGCTGAGTGGTTTCTTACCGGGTAATTGCATGCTGAGTAGAGTTAACACACCATCGCCAGTGGCGACTTCAATGCCTTTTTTACTGGCGCTGATAATAGTGCCGGGGGCTGCATTGCTGCTGGTGGTACTGACTTGGGTCTGCCACACCTTGATGGTATTGCCTTGGTGCTCAAAATAGCTCACAGGCCAAGGATTGAAGGCGCGGACTTCTTGCCATAACTGGGTCGCAGATTTGCTCCAATCGAGTCTCGCTTCTTCTTTACTGAGTTTTTCGGCGTAGTTCGCTAAGGCTTCATCTTGTTTTTCAGCCATTAGGGTGCCGTTGGCTAAACCTTCGAGTGCTTGCAGTAGCGCGTCTGGCCCTTGCAGAGCTAACTTCTCGTAAAGGGTGGCGGAAGTATCATCATCTTCAATCGGCAAGTAGGTTTTCAGCAGCATGTCGCCGGTATCTAGGCCGACATCCATTTGCATGATAGTCACGCCAGTTTCTTTATCGCCGGCCCACAACGCGCGTTGAATCGGCGCTGCACCGCGCCAGCGTGGCAGAATAGAACCGTGAACATTGATACAGCCTAAACGCGGCGTGTCGAGCACCACTTTTGGCAGAATCAATCCGTAGGCGACTACTACCATAATATCGGCATTGAGGGCGGCAAGTTCTTGCTGCGCGGGTTCTTTACGTAGTGAGCCTGGCTGATAAACCGGAATGTCGTGGCTGACTGCGAGCTCTTTAACTGGGCTGGCGGTGAGTTTTTTACCGCGCCCTGCGGGTCTGTCCGGCTGAGTGTAGACGGCAATCACATTGTGATGTGAGTTGATCAGCGCCTGTAAATGGCGAGCGGCAAAATCCGGTGTTCCGGCGAAGATGATATTGAGTGGTTTCAAATCTGATCCTAATGCTTATTTTGCGTCCTGTCTGGCCGCTTTTTCAAGTTTCTGTTTGATCCGTTGGCGCTTCAATGGCGACAGGTAATCGACAAATAACTTACCTTTCAGGTGATCCATTTCATGCTGAATACAAATAGCAAAAAGCTCATCGGCTTCAACGGTGAATTCATTACCGTGTCTATCCAGTGCCTTGACGGTAACAAACTCGGCGCGGTCGACCTTGGCATAGATACCGGGGACCGACAGACAACCCTCTTCGTTACAGAAATCACCGCTACTGGCAATAATTTCGGGATTGATAAAGACTTTAGGACGATCGACCTCGTCTTGTAAATCCATCACGATCAGTTGTTTATGATAGTCGACCTGGGTTGCTGCCAGACCAATGCCTTTTTCTTGGTACATGGTCTCGAACATATCATCGATTTGCGTTTGCAACTCAGCAGTAAACTCTGTGACCGGGGTCGCTTGAGTTCGCAATCTTTCATCGGGAAAGCGTAAAACTTTTAATAGTGCCATACTTAAACTCTTAACAAGTCTGTCAAATCTCAATCAGTTGGTTATACTGACTGAGGCTAATGGGCTAATTTTAATCTTTAGTGCCTATCAATAACAGTAAAAGCTCGATTTAAGAGCTAAACAACATGGACCGCACCATGAAACGGCTAATTTTACTTGCGTTAATGACATTTAATTGCACGTTGGTTTCCGCTGATACTCTCACGCTGAAAGCAGGGCATCCCGAGTCATATGTGGTAAAGAAGGGCGATACCCTTTGGGATATCTCGGCAACCTTTTTAAATGACCCTTGGAAGTGGCCACGTTTATGGGATGTTAACCCCCAGATTGCTAACCCTCATTTAATTTATCCCGGCGATCAGCTCACTTTAGTCTTTATCGATGGTCAACCCCGATTAGTGCGTAATGGCGCTAACGAGGGAAAACCCCATATTCGCAAAACCCCTGAGGGACGCGTGATTGCTAAGAGTAATGCGGTGCCTGCGGTTGATTTAGCGTTAATCCAAAACTATCTGGTGCAAAACCGTGTGGTCGATGCCGACTGGTTTGCACAGCAACCTATGGTGCTCGCGGGTGAGAGTCCTTCACGTCACCATGTGGTTGGTGATGTGATTTATATCGATAGCGAACTGCCTTTAAACCAAAAGCTGGGTATGTATGAACGCGGTCGTGACTTCTTCAACAAACAAACGGGCGAAGCCTTAGGACAAGAAGCGATTCTGGCGTCTACCGGCCAAGTGATTGAATCAGGCAAAGTGTCTAAGGTTAAAATCCTCAGTAACTACCGTGAAACCAAGGCGGGTTTTAGGGTGCTACCTATGGAAGACGAAGCCTTGATGTCAGCCTATTTTACGCCAAAACCTGCCGAGCTTAAGACGCCGGCGACCGTACTAGCGATTGAATCCACCATGCGCGAGGCGGGTAAGCTCAATGTGGTGTACTTAGATAAAGGCACACAGGATGGTGTTGAGCCGGGTGAAGTGTTCTCCATTTACCGCGATGGCGAAGAAATTGTGATTAATAACGATGGTCAACCCGTACCCGCAGCCGAGCGCACCGCCTATGACAATGTGGTGGCGTCACTGTCGTCAGATCGCGCCATCAAGATGCCCGATATTTACCATGGCAAACTCTTAGTCTTTAAAGTGTTTGATAAAGCGAGCTTAGGTTTGATTGTCTCGACTGAACGTTCTGTACGTGTCGACGATAAATTAATTGCGCCAGACTCCTTAGCCTTTAGAGGTGAATAATCCCTGAACATTTGGTCGATTGGTTAATTGTTAATGCGGTATCTGGGCTAGGACCCGCTCGGACACAACAATTATTAACGCACATGGATGTGGACGACCTCAGGCAAAGATTGGAGCATGAGAGACACTCGCTCCCTTTGTCTGACAATCTACTCCATAGCTTAGTCATTGATTATCAAAGGGTCGATGTCGCCCTCGAATGGCAACAGCAGTCTGAACTACACCACCTCGTTTGTTTTACCGATCCCCTTTATCCTCCATTACTCAAACAGTTACCCGATCCTCCAAGCGTCTTATTTATCAAAGGATGTGTTGAGGCGCTGTTGTTCCCATCGCTTGCGATAGTGGGGAGCCGTAATGCGTCTCCCGGTGGATTACAGGTTGCTTATCAGTTAGCTCGAGAGATGTCCGCGCTAGGATTTAGTATCTGCAGTGGCATGGCGATGGGGATTGATGGTGCGGCCCATATAGCCTGTGTTGACCACGGAGGCAGAACGCTTGCGGTGCTCGGAACCGGGATTGATATTATTTATCCGCGTCGACATAAGCAGCTTTATGAGGATATTCAGCACCAAGGCTGTATAATAAGCGAGTTTTGGCCGGATATCGGGCCTTTTGCGGGCAATTTCCCGAAACGAAACCGCATTATTAGCGGTCTTTCTTTAGGTACGCTGGTGGTAGAGGCTTGCCGTAAGAGTGGTTCGCTCATCACCGCTAGGTTGGCCATGGAGCAGGGGCGTGAGGTCTTTGCGGTTCCGGGCTCGATTCTCGGCGGCTTTCATCAAGGCTGCCATGATTTATTACGGGATGGGGCAAAACTTGTGGAGAGTGCGGCCGATATAGTGGAAGAGCTGGTAAGTATGACGGCGTTTCACCTTGAAGAAGTCAACACTCGCCACCATATACAGCAAGGTGAGATTTGTGATTTGCCATTTTCATCGCTGTTAGCTAGTGTAGGTTATGAAACTACAACAATTGATGCTGTAGTTGAACATAGTGGGAAAACGATAGATCTGGTGTTAGAACAAATGCTTGAACTTGAGTTGCAAGGTTGGGTTGTTGCAGTACCCGGTGGTTACGTCAGAGTAAAGAGGAGCTAGCCATGTTTGATATCCTCATGTATCTATTTGAAAACTATGTTCACAGTGAAGTTGAACTGTTAGTGGATGAAGACGAGTTAACCAAGGAACTCACTCGTGCTGGTTTTCACCAGTCAGAGATTTTGAAAGCCTTAACTTGGTTGGAGCGTCTGGCTGAGTTGCAGGAAGGGGATAAGCCTTACCTGTGCAATCATGATCAGCATTCATTTCGGATTTACACCAAAGAAGAAATGGAAAAGCTGGACGTGGAATGCCGTGGATTCCTGCTATTTTTAGAGCAAGTGAAAGTGCTGAATGTCGAAACCCGTGAGATGGTAATCGACAGAGTTATGGAGCTCGATGAGCCTGCCTTGATCCTCGAAGATCTTAAGTGGGTGATTCTGATGGTGCTCTTTAATGCGCCCGGCCATGAGTCCGCCTATGAGCAAATGGAAGATTTAATTTTTGAGCAGCCTGAAGAAGGTCGGCTACATTCTTAAGCGTTGCGATGTGATGAATAATGAGAAAGGAGGCTAGCCCTCCTTTTTTGATGCCATAAGCTTGTTAATACCTGTGTGGTGAGTTATCTGCGGATTAGACGCAATGACTGGTGGTAATGATTATGTCTAAGATCGATGAACAACTATTTAGTGCCCATGAGCACGCACTGGAAAAAGAATTCGAGCTATGCCCAGAGTGTGGCAGCGAGTTGTCGGTAAAACATAGCAAACATGGGAGTTTTATTGGTTGTAACAACTATCCCACCTGCCAATATACCCGTCCCTTAGTGCAGCATGAATCGATTGAAACCCAAGTGATTGAAGGTTCCAAGTGTCCCGCGTGTGGCCATGAGTTGGCGGTTAAATCGGGGCGTTTTGGTATCTTTATCGGTTGCACTCAATATCCCAGTTGTACCCACATAGAAAGGCCAGATCAGGAGAGCGATAAACCTGAGGTGGCATGCCCCGAATGCAAAACTGGCAAGCTAGAGCATCGTACCAGCCGTTTTGGTAAGAGTTTTTATGCCTGCAGTGCGTATCCCAAATGCAAATTCATCGTGAATTATCCCCCCGTTGCCGAAACTTGCCCGAGTTGTGGCTTTGGTATTTTAGTCGAGCGCAAAGGAGCCGCGGGGATGCGTTTAGAATGTCCCCAAAAAAGCTGTAAATACAAACGCGCGCTTTAGTGTGATCTGGTTCTAAAGATTTGGTCGTATAAACACCCTTGGGTATAATCCCCCATCGACCACGGATGGGGTGGCCAAGCGCTAAAAAAGCCAAAACGTGTTTGTAGAAATCGATTCAATTCATAAGGTGATATTAAGATGTTACAGCTGCACCCATCTGAAATTAAAGACATAGTGCTTAACGGCGGCGTTATCGCTTATCCCACTGAAGCCGTTTATGGTTTGGGCTGCGATCCAGACAACGACACCGCCATCCAAAAATTACTCGCGGTAAAGCAACGTCCTTGGCAGAAGGGGCTTATCTTAGTGGCGAGCGAGTTTTCCCAATTAGTGGATTATGTCGATGAGTCACAGTTGAGCGCCGAGCAACTCGAGTTTGCCTTTTCTAAATGGCCAGGCCCCTTTACCTTTGTTATGCCGATTAAGCCGCATGTTTCGCGCTATTTATGTGGTGAGTTTGATTCTATCGCCGTGCGTGTCTCCGCCCATGAAGGGGTGCGAGCCTTATGCCAAGCTTTAGGTAAACCACTGGTCTCGACTAGCGCCAATTTAGCCGGCGAAGATCCCGCGCTCAGCTGTGATGAAATTCTTAATGCCTTTGAGGGTAAGATTGATGCCTTAGTGTTAGGGTCATTAGGCGAACAGCGTCAACCCTCCACCATTATTGATGCCCGCAGCGGTAAGATATTACGTAACGGACAATAACTGATTTATAACGCAAAGGATAAAAGCAGATGAGCGTGCCAGATGCGACAGTGGTAAAAGCATTTTTACTCGATCTACAGAATCGAATTTGTGCGGGTCTTGAGCAATTGGATGGGCAAGCAAGCTTTGCGGCCGATTCATGGACACGCACCGAAGGCGGTGGCGGTACCAGTCGTGTCTTAACCCAAGGTGCAGTATTCGAACAAGCTGGGGTGAACTTTTCCCATGTAACAGGTGCGGCCATGCCTGCATCGGCAACGGCTCATCGACCAGAATTGGCGGGGCGTAGTTTTGAGGCTATGGGCGTTTCTTTAGTGATTCACCCTAAAAACCCTTATATTCCAACTACCCATGCTAACGTGCGTTTCTTTATTGCCCATAAAGACGGCGCGGATCCCGTTTGGTGGTTTGGTGGTGGTTTTGACTTAACGCCTTACTATCCTTTCGAAGAAGACGTGCGTGAGTGGCATCAAACCGCTAAAAATCTGTGTCTGCCCTTTGGCGATGATGTATATCCTAAATATAAGAAGTGGTGTGATGAGTATTTCTTCCTGCCACATCGTAACGAAACCCGCGGCGTGGGCGGATTGTTTTTCGATGACTTGAACCAAGCAGGCTTTGATAAGAGTTTCGATTTTATGCAGGCGGTGGGGAATGGCTTCTTAACCGCTTATGCGCCGATTGTTGAGCGCCGTAAAGAGACGCCATATGGCGAGCGTGAGCGTGAGTTCCAGTTATATCGTCGCGGCCGTTATGTTGAGTTCAATCTGGTATACGACAGAGGTACCTTGTTCGGCCTGCAAACTGGTGGTCGCACTGAGTCCATTTTGATGTCAATGCCGCCATTGGTACGCTGGCAATATGCTTATACGCCAGAGGCGGGTAGCCCTGAGGCAGATCTATACGATAACTACCTCAAACCTCGAGATTGGGTATAAGCATGCTAACACAAGTCGCGTAATCAGTACGTTACTGATTACGCATATGATCTGCCAGAGTTGAAATCGCCTCGTAGATAGCGGCGCGATGCTCTGGCTTTTTTATATGTTTTTCAATGGCAAACTTCATGCAAAATAGCCATTGATCCCGCATTGTCTCATCAACAGTGAAGGGCATATGCCGAGCACGTAATGCGGGATGACCATATTTTTGCTGATATAACTGCGGGCCGCCGAGCCAACCACTTAAAAATTCATAGAGCTTTTGTTCCGACTCCGCAATCGGCGCACGGTGAATCGCGAATAAGGCTTGTGTTTCTTCTGAGCTTGCCATTTTCTGATAGAAACTATGGGCAATTGCGCGGATCACTTTGTCACCACCAATTAAATCATAGGCATTTGACTGATTCGGATCCCTGTCATCCGGCACGCTTGTGTGTTTACTAAAAATCTTTTTAAGCCAGTTCATAGGTCTAACTGCATTGCTGTCTACAATATCGATGCGCGCATTATAGCCTGAATGCCACGGTGAAACAGAAGGCTAAAGTCAGGTGCAACAACTTAGGCTCGCCATTAGGCTGTGCTACCGCCTAAAAGCACGCTAGACTGCAAGCCAATCACAGCCAATAGAATCCCGCAGATGACAGATATGCCCTCAGTAACTACGCCAGCGCTTGATCGTTATGCCGTGTTTGGTAATCCGATAGGACACAGTAAATCACCCTTTATTCATGGACAGTTTGCGTCCCTTACGCAGCAGCCTTTGAGTTATGAAGCGATTCTAGCGCCCATCGATGGTTTTGAAGCGAGTTTACGAGCATTTTTTCAGGCGGGAGGAAAGGGCGCGAATGTGACCGTGCCCTTTAAAGAGCAAGCCTTTGCTCTCTGCGACAGCCTAAGTGCCGAAGCGACGCTGGCGGGGGCGGTCAATACTCTAAGCTTGTTGGCCGATGGCACTATTTATGGTGATAACACCGATGGTTTGGGGCTGGTCGCCGATCTTATTCGCCATCTCGGCAGTTTGCAGCATAAGCGTGTGCTCTTGGTAGGGGCCGGCGGCGCGGCGCGTGGCTGTATCTTGCCATTGCTTAAGGCTGAAGTGGGTCAACTGGTCATCACTAATCGTACTCAAAGTAAGGCGCAGGCCTTAGTGGAGATTTTTAGCCAAGTACAACAAGGGCGTTACAGCGATAAACTCCAGTCTATGCCGATGCCAGAGTTGTCGGGGGAGTTTGATGTAGTGATTAACTCGACCTCAGCGAGTCTCGCAGGAGAGCTACCGCCACTACCACAGTCCATCATCAGCAACAAAACGGCTTGCTACGATATGATGTATGGCGCAAAACCAACGGCATTTAATCAATGGGCTGTGCAACAGGGCGCAGCGCAAGTGATTGATGGACTGGGTATGCTTGTCGGTCAGGCGGCAAAGAGTTTTGCGCTCTGGCGTGGCGTCGAACCAGATACCTCAGGAGTGCTTAAATTGCTCAGGGACAAACTACAGGCCGACGCGCAATAGAGGCTCAAGAGGAAGATAAAATGAATCAGAGTATTTTATTCCCCGATCTGCAACATTGGGATGAAACCCAAAAGCACATTTGCTTTATTGCCCTGCAGCAGGGAATGAACATTAAGTGTTATATCAGCGCGCAGAAGCTGGCGCAGTTAAATGATTTTTCGCCTCAGCCTAATAGCGATGAAGCGGCCGCCATGTTAGCGCTGTTTGATGCGGTGCGATTCGATGCGGAAGAAATGGCAGAAGCCTTAATTGAAGCAGAAGAGTTTGATGAGTTTGGCGCTGTGCACTTAGGCTAAAAGCAAAATAAACAGGATGGCAGCTTAAACACTGCCATCACGATTTAATAGAAACACTATTCTGGCTGAGGTTCTGCCAAGTATTCGTTTTTCAAGCGCACATAGTTATCTGCGGATTCGGGTAAAAACTTTAATTCCGCTTCGGTTAAAGGTCGCGCCTGTTTTGCGGGACTACCGACATATAAGTAGCCGCTCTGCAACACCTTGCCTGGCGGAACTAACGAACCCGCACCTAAAATCACATCATCTTCTAATATGGCACCGTCGAGGATAATCGCGCCCATCCCGACTAGTACACGATTGCCAACTTTGCAGCCATGCAGCATCGCCTTATGCCCAATCGTGACATCATCACCAATGATCAGTGGATGACCTTCAGGGCGAGAGGCGGATTTGCGGGTCACGTGCAATATGCTGCCATCCTGTACATTGGAGCGTTTACCTATATGGATATGGTTTACGTCACCACGCGCCGCCACCATAGGCCAAATGCTGGCGTCTGTATCTAAAGCGATATCGCCAACGAGTACCGAAGCTGGGTCTACATACACATTATCGCCGAGTTGTGGATGAATCCCTTGGTAAGTTCTGAGTGGCCCTGACATAAAAAAGTCCCTAATTGAGTGGTTTTTCGCATTATAAAGGCTAAAAACTGGCTGGTCAGGTCAAATATCCAACGAACAGCGTAAAAAAGCTAATTATCTTCAATTTAGGGGTTGCACAAAAAGTTCTGCTGCCTATAATGCGCATCCACTGACACGGCAGACAGCGAAAGCAACCGCGGCATCAGTTAGAATCGAATGCAAAATGTGCAGTTGATTCGAAAGCGCCAAGAAGTTTACAAAAACGCCTTGACGCGACAAGGGAAATGCGTAGAATACGCAGCCCTGACCCGCTGAGCGGTAATGCGAAAGCTGAGGTCAAATGCTCTTTAACAATCTAAACAAGAAATCTGTGTGGACACTCACAGGTGTTGAGTTAATCGAAATTACTCTGCCGTTTGGCGAGTAATCAAAGAATTAAATCA